>NZ_JBHJWS010000001.1:1582337-1828879 GCF_042266945.1 Microbacterium sp. NPDC056057 | reverse complement strand
CGCCTGCTGGACCGCATCCAGCCGAAACCGCAACGCCAACTCCGTCACAACACTCTCCACTCAGCAAGTGTTGCGACCACCGCAAGAACCCAAGGGTCCCCGACCGTGCGACTTCGTCCTTGGACATGGCCGACGACCGCCGTCTGTGACCAGCCCAGGGATCAGATATCCGCCGACGTGCCAGGTCGCCCCCGCCACGACGATCCGCATACTGGACCTCCCGGTCCTCGGCGTTACAGGTTGATGTGGATGCGGTAGAGGCTGGTGGATGCGGTGATGTAGAGCGTCGTACCGTCCTCGCCTCCGAAGCAGACGTTGGACACGATCTCGGGAACGGGGATCGCGCCGACACGGGCACCCTCCGCATCGAAGACGACGACGCCGGTGGCGCTGGATGCCCAGACGCGCCCGCGGGCGTCGACGCGCAGGCCGTCGCACACTCCGTCCCCGATCAGCGCGAAGGTCTCTCCCTGATCGCATGCGCCGTCGCGCACGCGGTAGCGGCGGATGTGGCGGGGGACGCCTGGCTGCGTGGCCCCTGCCGTGTCCGACACGTAGAGGACCGTCTCATCCGGTGAGAACGCGAGTCCGTTCGGATGCACCATATCGGTGATCACCGGCCGCAGCTCTCCCATCCGCTCGTCGAAGCGGAACACGAAGCATCCTTCGTACTCGGGCGCCGCGGCGTGTCCTTCGTGATCGGAAAGGATGCCGTAGGGCGGATCGGTGAACCAGATCGCGCCGTCCGAAGCGACCACCACGTCGTTCGGCGAATTGAAGCGCACACCGTCCCACCGATCGACGATCGGCGTCACGACCCCGTCGACGTCGCGCTCGATCCGGCGCAGTCCGTGTGAGCACTGCACGACCCGACCCTCGAGATCGAGGGTCCGACCGTTCGTGAACTCGACTCCGGCTCGATACACGTCTACGCGCCCGGTCGCGGCGTCGAACTGCAGGATCCTGTCGTTCGGGATATCGCTCCAGCGCGCGGCTCCAGCATCCGGGAGCCAGACCGGTCCCTCGGCCCACGCCATACCGGTGTACAGGCGCTCCAGCTGTGCACCCGGCTGAATCAGAGGCGTGGTCTCGGTCATTCCAGAGTCAACTCTGTCATGTTGCTACGGAACGCGCCGACGGGCCTGCGTATCCTCGGCGCTGAAACCGCGTCGGGGTGCGCGGCGTCGTCGATGAGGTCGTCCGGCCGGTCGCTGGGGCCCTCAAGGGGGTCCGCTGTTGGGCACTGCGCGCATTGCGGTGCTCGCGTGCGGGAAGAAGCGCGTTCGATCGCGGGTCCTCGACCGGACGGTGGGCTTGCGGTGACGCGGGTAGTTTTGGCTCATGCATGGGCGCAGACTCACCTGGCGGATCGGCGGCATCGGACTCATCGCATGTGGGATCGTCGGCATCCTGCGCGGGTCTGTTCTCGGAGTCCCGATCGCGGGAACCGTTCTCTCTTTGCTCGCCGACGCGTTGTGGGCCGCCGCGATCCTCGTTCTGGCATTCGGGCTTAACCGCGAAGGAAGCGTCGTCGCGCGTAGACCGCTCGGCCTCGCGGCGGCAACGATCGTCGCGCTGTGGCCCGCGGTAGCGACCGTCGTCAACCTGCTCACCACACCTACAGATTCGACGACCGCCGGCTCAGACGCCTGGCTGTTCTGGGTCTACCTCTCGATCGTCCTGCCGGTGGTGGCAGGGCTGATCGCCGCGGTCCAAGTGGGCCGAGCGCAGGTGGTTCCGCGCCCATGGAATTGGGCGCCGCTGTGGGTGTTGGCAGGACAGGTCGCACTGTGGGTGCTGCCACAGCTGTTGGGAGTCGCTGCGCCGTCGGCGCTGCTCCAGATGGTCGGCCTGTTCAGCGCGCTCGGCACCCTCGGCTTCCTGGCTGCCACGCTCGGGCTGGGCATCCTCGCTGTCGTACTGAGCAGTCGTTCCGGCGCGGGGACCGTCGCCGTCTTCGGTTCTTCTTCTGCGTCTGAATAGCGTCGCCCGAATCTGGGTCGGCAGCCGCGCGCTGACGGCGAGATCTGAGCACATGACTCGCTTGCGCGCCGAGGTCGCTCTCTCGCGCGCTTGGCAGCTACCCGTGAGGCTAAGCTCCGTACACTCTGCGTGTGAACCCATTCCGGCGACGCGAGCGTGCCGAGCTTCCCGCAGCGAACCCGGCTGCGACGTTGTGGCGCGTTGACCAGTACGCCGGCCAGTCCGAAGTACGGGTGCAGGCGACGCAACTCGATACTCACGAGCCCAGCGCAGCTCGACGTCGCGGCATCTACGCCGAATGGGTGGAGTTTCTCGCAACAACCGAAACCAGCATCGTCAAGTTGGATCTCGTCTCGCGGGTGCCACAAGACCTGTTGGACGCTGTGGCAGGGCAGCGCGGACTCCGCAAACTCGTCGTGAAGTGGGGACCGTACCGCGATCTATCCGCGCTGTCGACGTTGCCGAGGCTGGAAGACCTCGCGCTCCTCGGCGCAACGGGCGTCGCATCGCTGGAGCCGCTGGCGTCGATGCCGACCCTCTCGCAGCTGACGGTGTCACAAGCTAAGGAGCCGAGCACCTCGGCGCTAGCGCGAATGGTCCATCTTCGTGAGTTGTGTGTCGGCAATGCCTACCCAGGTTCCGATCGGAGCGTCGTCCTCCCCGACCTACGTTGGGTGGTGTCGCTTGTCGAGCTGAAGCATCTCGACCTGCCTGGGACTCGCATCCTCGACCCGGATCTGTCCCCCCTTCTCGAGCTGCCAGGCTTGGAAGGGCTTCGCCTGCCGTTGCGTCGCTCGTATCGGAAGCAGGTCTTCGACTTCGCATCGCGAAGTCCCGTGTTCGCCGCCGTTGCATCGGACTACGAGGAGTACGACGCTTTCGTCGCCTCAACGAGCCACGGATAGGCGTTCCCTAATCGCCCGCATGCCGGTCGGCGCGAGGGCGGTGCGCGGTTGAGGCCTGTCGTGAACGTGCCCGAGCGCGTGCGGTTGCGGGTCGTGCAGCGTTCTGTGGAGACGGACCCTCGCCCACGCTTTCGGTCATGGCGACCTACGAACCTGCTCAGCTCGCGCGCGAACTCGGGTACAAGGATGAGGCGAGGCCTGGGAAAGTCGTACGCGACTACCTACGCGCAAAGTACCCGGATCACCCCAAGCATCAGCGGTGGGTCCTGGATGAGGAGCAAGCAGCTGATGAACCGATTGCCAAGGCTGGGCCACACCGCATAGGCACACCGTAACGGTCGCGACTCGACCTGCCGCGACGAGGCATTCACCTCGGGATGGCCGGCCTTCGGATCGCATACGCCGCGTCAGCACGTCGGCGCCGAGCGACACCACAAGGTGGGACAGACTTCTACCCGATGAGATTCACTCAAATGAGTGAGTCGGCGTCGCGGTCCAGGCGGTTGCGGGCTCCCCACAGCGCGAGCTGGGTGCGGTCGTTGAGGTCGAGCTTCTTCAAAGCAGACTGCATTTGCGAGCGGACGGTGTGCACGGAAACGCGGAGTCGCTCGGCGATCAGTTCGTTGCTGGTGGTGCCGCCGGAGAGCACGGCGACCACGCGCCGTTCGGCGGCCGACAGCCGGGCGACCATCTCGGGATCGGCGGCGCCCCGCCGTGCGAACTCGCGCACCACCGGAGTGGCCACACGGTGCGAGATGAGCGCTTCCCCGCGCATCGCCGCGTGAATCGCTGCCAGCAGCTGTTCGGAGTCGTGGCTTTTGAGGAGGTAACCGATCGCGCCGGCGTCCAAAGCATCCGTGACGTACGCGTCGATCGCGTAACTGGTCATGACGATGACCGCGACCGGGGGCTCGGTCGTCGACCGCGTGAGTTCTCGCGTGGCCTCGACCCCACTCATCCCGGGCATCTGAAGGTCCATGAGAACCACGTCAGCGCGCTCCCGGCGGGCGATGGTGACGGCGTCCAGTCCGTTGGAGACCTCGCCGAGGACGTGGATGCCGCGCGCGGCCTCCAACTGCAGGCGCAGACCCTTGCGGACGGAACGGTTGTCGTCGGCGATCAGCACGCGGATCGGGGAGACGCTGGCAGTCATGGTCGTACTCTCAGTCGGTGGCGGCGACGGGGATGCCGAACCGCACCATCCAGCCGCCCTCTGGTGTCGCTCCGAACACGAGTGAGCCCCGCAGAAGATCGATGCGCTCGCGGATTCCGCTGAGTCCCCAGCCCAGGCCGAGACCCGAGACGGGCAGCGTTCCCGACGGCGCGGATCCGTTGGCGATCACGACCCGGAGGCGGTCAGGCCCTGCCGTGATCTCGACGTCGACCTTGGCCCCCGGCGCGTGCTTGGCCGCGTTGGTGATCGCTTCCTGCGTGCACCGGTACGCGGTTGCGGAGACGACCGTGGGGAGTCCATCGACGGGTCCCGTCGCGGCGAGCCGGATGTTCATTCCACGTTTCTGCCAGTACTCGAGAAGCTCGTCCGCCTGCCGCAAGTCTCGCGTCATCTCCCGCGGCTCTGTTCCGGCGGCACGGAGGTCGGTGAGCGCTCCAGCGAGGCTCGCGGCGGCAAAGCGGCCCTCATTGCGGACCTCCTCGACGAGGTGCAACGCCTCGCCCGGGCGGTCGGGCGCGATCGCCAAAGCGGCGTCGGCCAGCGTGATCAGGCCGGCAAGGTGCTGCCCGGCGACGTCGTGCAGCTCTTGCGCGATCCGGGCCCGCTCCCGCTGCTCCGCCTCCTCGACACGCCTGTCGTGCTCCCGCTTCGCGGTCTCCGCCTCGGTGCGTGCGAGGGCGACGCGACGAGTCTGCACACCCCACCACGCACCGAGTGCGGTGCCGGCGAACGCGGGCGCCGCGATCTGGATCGCCTCTGCCGTCACGAAACCGACGGAGGTGCTCGGTGGCAGCCCTGTCGTCGAGATCCAGATAGACAGCGCGCCGACGGTGACGACCACCACACCCACCAGCCAGGCGATCGAGACGCCAAGGGGCCTTCGCGTCGCCAGCAGGAACAGCGCCAGCGCGATCACGAGATACATGCCGATCAGCCATCTCGGCAACGACAACCCCACCGCGAGCCCGATGTAGACGACGGTGACGATGAGGACCGTGGCCTCCGGCGACCGGTCGCTCAACAGGAACGAGGCCGCCTGCACAGCGCACCCGAGCACGAGCAGCGACAACAGCACCAGCGGCGGAAAGACGAGCGTCCACTCCACCCCGCCCTGGATGAGCGCTGCAAGGGGCTGCGCAAGAACTTGGACCGTCGTCGTCACGAAGACCGTGAGCGCGAGGATCACAGCGGACCGCCGCGTACTCAGAATCCGGTCCACCGCCCCACGAGGTTCGACCACGTGCGCCGCAGAGCTCGCGTCAGGAGGCCGGGGAGCGGCAAGTGCAGAAGCGGTCACGCCCACGACCCTAGTTGGCCGGTTGCCGGCCGCGTTGGACGCGGAGAGCCGAGCCGACCGGTCTCGCCGCGTCGCCGTTCGTCCTTTTGGATGAAGTTCTCGGACTCCTTTCGGGCTCATAGGGCGGCCACGTCCGCATCGTCGGTCGGTTGATGCGATGAGCCGCCCGCGGTGAAGTCCGCGCGTTCCTGCGCCTTGCGCGGACGTCAGCGTTGAAGAGTCGCGCGCCGAATCCCCCGTCGTGGGCTCCGCCAGCCACCACGGCATGCCGACACCGCGTTGATCGAGCTGTCCTGCGTGGTGAGAGTGTTGGGGCGGCTGACGCGGCGCTCGTCCTGGGCAGAGAGTTCGGGACTCCTGACCCAGGTTGCGCGGCAGCTCGAGTGGGGCCTCGATCAGGGCTTCCATCGCGGTCCCACTCGTCTCGCGCGCAGCTGCTCGCTGGGCTGCGGGCGAACTGGAACACGATTGGAGCACCGGATGAGCACCCCGTCCATCGACCCTGCCGGGATCGAGTTTCCGGCAACGTTCTCGATCGACATCTCTGCCTACCTGCCGGATCCGATGACCGAGCCGACGGGATGAGAGCTCCCGCCAGTCGACGACGAGCGCGACAGTTCTGGCTTACGTCACCCGCGCAGGGAACAGGTCGTCGATCAGCGCCTCGATGCGCCTGCGGATCTCGTCACGAATCGGTCGCACAGCCTCGATCCCCTGCCCGGCGGGATCGTCGAGCTCCCAGTCCTCGTAGCGCTTGCCGGGGAAGATCGGACACGCGTCGCCGCAGCCCATCGTGATGACGACATCCGATTCCTTGACGGCGTCGACTGTCAGCACCTTCGGCGTGTGACCCGCGATGTCGATGCCTTCCTCTGCCATCGCCTCGACTGCGACCGGATTGATGACGTCTTTGGGCGCCGACCCCGCAGAGAGCACCTCGACATCGTCGCCCGCGAGCGCACGGAGGTAGCCGGCAGCCATCTGCGAACGGCCGGCGTTGTGCACGCAGACGAACAGGACGGTGGGCTTGTCACTCATGACGGGCTCGCTTTCTCTCTCTGAAGAGAAGCATAGACCGTCGTCTATCTATATCTCGAGCCACGGTCGACTGATTGCATCCATGCTCAGACGGCGTGCACCGTCGTGCTGCGTCGCTCGATCAGGAGCGTGTCGCGCCATGCGCCCGCGTGCGGGCCGACCCCTGACCGGGCGATGCGCTCACGCCGGCCCACCACACGGAATCCCGCAGCCTCATGGAGTCGGAGGCTCGCGGCGTTCTCAGGGAAGATGCTCGATTGGATCGTCCAGATTCCCGCACCCTCGGCGGCGTCGATGAACACATCGAGCAGCCGGCGGCCGATGCCTTGCCCGCGCGAGTTTCGGCTGATGTACACGGAGTGCTCGACGACACCGCAATAGGCCGGACGTGAGGACACGGGCGAGGCGGCGATCCAGCCGACGAGAGCGCCGATCTCGTCGGCGGCAACGAAGCGCAGTCCGGGCAGCTTGCCGGCGTCGAACGTCTGCCAGGTCGGGGTGGCGACCTCGAAGGTCGCCTCCCCGTCCTCGATGCCTTGTGCGTAGATCTCCTCGACCGCCGACCAGTCCGCTGCCACCATCGTGCGCAGTTCGGTCATCAACAGCATCCACCGCCGTTGCCGGCGTCAGTCGAGCAGACACCCGTCGCGGGAAGCGCGAGTTCGACGTTCGACGCGGATGCGGTGTCGCCGGCGAGCCACGCCGTCACCGAACGCACCTGCTCGTACCCGGTGGCGAGAAGGAAGGTCGGCGCCCGCCCGTAGGACTTCATGCCGACGATGAAGAACCCTTGCTCCGGGTGCGCCAGCTCGCGGAAGCCGTGCGGCTCGACGGTGCCGCACGAGTGCACGTTCGGGTCGATGAGCGGGGCGAGGCGCTTGGGCGCTTCGACGATCTGGTCGAGCTCGAGGCGGATCTCACGGAGGATGTCGAGGTTCGGCCGGAAGCCGGTGGCATTCACGACGATGTCGGCCTCGTGGGTCACGACCTCCCCGCCGCGATGTCCCACCAGCTCGACGGCATCGCCGGCGCGGCGGGCGCGGATGATCTCGAAGCTGTCGACGATGGCGATGTCGCCACGTTGGACGGCCCGGTCGACACGGCTGCCGAGGTTCGTACGACCGATCAGCTCATCGTCGGGCGAGGACGAGACCCGCACCGCCTTTGCGTTGCGGATCAGCCAGGTGACCGTGGTGCCCGCCTCCTCGCGGGCGAGCTGCACGAGGGCGAGCAGCGTATTGGCCGCAGAGTGACCGGCGCCGACGACTGTCACGCTCCGGCCTGCGAACTCGGCACGATCTCGGCCGAGCACATCGGGCAGCGCGGGAGTGACACAGTCAGCGATGTCGGCCATCCCCAGCAACTCGAGCCCACTGGAGGACAGCGAGTTCGGAGAGAGGTAGGTGCCCGACGCGTCGATCACGGCGCGCGCGGCGATGTCTTCGACCTCGCCATCCGCGGTCCGGATCCGCAACGCGAACGGCGTCATGGCGCGGCGCGCCGTGCGGGTGCGGTCCATGCCCTCGCGAGTCACGCCGATCACCTCGACACCCAGGCGGATGCGCGGGGCGATGCCCTCAAGAGCGGCAAGCGGCGCGACGTACTTCTCTACGAGTTCCGTCCCCGACGGTGCGCGCTCAGGGTCGGGCGATTCCCACCCACCCTCCACCAGAAGGCGGCGCGACGCCGGATCCACGAGGTGCTTCCACGGGGAGAACAGACGGGTGTGACCCCACGAGCGCACACTGGCGGCGACCTCGCCACCCGCCTCGCAGACCACGAAATCGATGCCGCGTTCGACGAGGTTGGCAGCGGCGGCGAGCCCGATCGGCCCCGCGCCGATGATCGCGACGGGCAGAGTCGACAGCGGGCCGGCTTCTATGACTCGGGGGCTCAGGTCGAGCAGGGTCACAACGTCCTCCAATGATATTGATGAACTTCGATATCCCGATTCTGAACCCATCTATCGACACCTGTCAATATCGACTAATCTCGATGTATGACCACGATGCTCGACGTGACGGATGTCACGGCCGGCGTGTGCTGCACTCCGCTGGTACGCGAGCCGCTGTCCGCCGAGGAGGCCGACCAGCTCGCCAACACGATGAAGGCCCTGGCTGATCCGACCCGGCTCCGGCTGCTGTCCATCGTCGCCGCATCCGAGGACTCCGAGGCCTGCGTCTGCGACCTGATCGAGCCGGTCGGACTCAGCCAGCCGACGGTCTCCCATCACCTGAAGATCCTCACCACTGCGGGTTTCCTCACCCGCAGCAAGCGCGGCACGTGGGCGTACTTCACGCTCGTGCCGGGCGCGTTGGACCGCGTCTCGCAGCTCCTCGTCGGCTCGTGACGCACACCATTCGCGCCGCCGCCGGTGAGTTCCTCGGCAGCGCGGGACTCGGCGCTGTCGTGATCGGGTCCGGCATCGCCGCCCAGCGCCTCTCCCCCGATGATGTCGGACTACAGCTGTTCGAGAACGCCTTCGCCACCGCGCTCGGCCTCGCCGTACTGATCCTCGTCTTCGCGACGGTGTCGGGATCGCATTTCAACCCCGTCGTCACCCTCGTCGACATCACTCTGCACCGCCGGACCTGGTCGACCGCGGCGGCGTACCTGCCGGCGCAGGTGCTCGGATGCATCGCCGGTGCAGTGCTTGCCAACGTGATGTTCGACACCCCGGCGATCGCGTGGAGCACGACCGACCGCTCGACCTGGCCGCTGCTGCTGTCCGAAGTGGTCGCGACCGCGGGACTGGTTCTGCTGATCTTCGCGCTGGTGCGGACCGGCCGCTCGCACCTTGCTGCGCCAGCCGTTGGTGCGTACATCGGCGCGGCGTACTTCTTCACCTCGTCGACGAGCTTCGCGAACCCGGCCATCACGATCGGCCGCATGTTCAGCGACACCTTCGCCGGCATCGCTCCCGCGTCGGTGCTGCCGTTCATCGCAGCCCAGCTGCTCGGTGCGGCGCTGGGATATGCGGCGGTCCGGGTGCTGTTCCCGGTGGTGGTGCCCGCGCCCGCTGTCGCACGGGGCTGATGGCGGGACCTTCGCGGGGCGCCCGCTTGGCTGCTCTCGCGTTCGCCCAGATCGTCGCGTGGGGCGTGCTGTACTACGCCGTGCTGGTGGCCGCACCCGCGATCGCGGACGACACCGGCTGGGACGACGGTGCCGTCTTCATCGCCATCACCTTGGGGCTGCTGACCTCGGCCGTGTGCGCAATCCCCGTTGGGCACTGGTTGGACCGGCATCCGCGACGCGTCATGGTCATCGGGGCGGTCGTCGCAACCGTCGCCCTGCTCGGCGCCGCAGCCTCACCGACGATCTGGATCTTCATCGCAGCGTGGATCGTGTGCGGCGCAGCTCAATCCGCGGTGCTCTACCAGGCGGCCTTCACCGTGATCACTCATCGCTACCGATCGGAGCGACGGGGTCCATTGACGCTGGTCACGCTCGCGGGTGGCTTCGCGTCGACCATCTTCGCGCCACTCACGGGTTGGCTCGTGCTCGCAGTCGGCTGGAGGTCGGCTTTCGTCGCACTCGCCACGATCCTGATCGTCACGGCGCTTCCCACATACGCGCTCACCGTTGAGAGCCGCTGGGCTCGTCCCGACGCTCGGGCAGTCGGCAACGGCGAGGCACGGCGAATGCTGCGGTCAGCTCGCTTCTGGATCGTCGCCGGCTCGTTCGCCCTCATGTCCCTCTCCCTGTACGCGGTCACGCTGTCCGCGGTTCCCGCGTCGGTTCAGAAGGGGCTGGACCTGCAGGCCGCCGCGTGGGCGCTCGGACTCATCGGCGCCGGTCAGGTGCTCGGCCGCCTCGTTTACCTCGCGATCCCCCACACAGCCGCGCCGTGGGTCTCGGCCGCATCCGTGGGTGCTCTCGGCGCGGCGGCGTTGACCGCCTACGGGTTCGCGTCAGGCTCGGCGGGGATCTTCGTCGCCGCAGTCGTCGCCGGCGCGATCCGCGGCGCACTTACGCTCGTCCAGGCGTCGGCCGTAGCCGACCGATGGGGCGCGACCTCCTACGGCAAGCTCAACGGCCTCCTCGCAGCCCCGGTCACGGCGCTGACGGCACTGGCTCCCGGACTGGCCGCGCTGCTGGCCGGAGCTCTGGGGTCCTACGCATCGATGGCGTACGCGATGGCGGCGGTGTGCGCGCTGGGCGGGATCCTCGTGATGCGGCGATGATCTTCCAGGCGGCTTACTGGATCGGCGACCAACCCGCGCTGGGCGAGGATGTTGTCGCGCACTGCGTCGGGCCTCGCGGGGGCCGCGATCTGTCGAAGGTGTTCGGCAAAGTCTGCGCGCGCGTTCTGTGCTCGAGATTGAACCGCGACGAAGCCGTCAGGCCTGACGAGGTAGCACCCGCCGGGGTGAAGTCTGCGGTTTCGTACGACGGGAAAGAACAGCACTCGCAGCCCGAGACGGGCGCCGACGCGGCGGAGCGCGCGGCGATCGACGCCGCCGTATCCGTGCACCTGCCAGGTCATCGCGCGCAGCGACTCGTAGTTGTCGCCGTTCCATGGGAGGCGACGGCCGACCACCCGTCCCCGCCGTCCGTGCGCGGCGGTTCGCTGCTGCTCACTCATCCAGTAGTGGATCCGTGTCTGCGACAGATACTCGAAGATGCGCGGCGATCGGACGACTCGTGGCACGAGCGACGCGCCGATGGGTGCTGCGAAGCGGACGACGAATCTTCGGAGCGCTCTCGCGACGGGCCGGTCGGATGTGATCATCGCGAACATGGCATCGGTCGTGGAGACGAGCCTTCGCGCAACCGGCCTGCGCTCAGCGGAGTACCGGTCGAGATAGGCATCGCTCGCCCTGCCTGCAACGACGTCGGCGATCTTGCAGGCGAGGTTGTGAGCGTCCTGGAGGCCGGTGTTCATTCCCTGAGCACCCACCGGGGAGTGGACGTGGGCCGCGTCGCCGGCGAGGAACACAGGGCCGTCGCGAAACCGCGCCGCTACGCGGTGGTGGACGCGGTACGTCGAGAACCACCGCGAAGGCCCGTACGTGACGGCAAAGACGCGCCGGAGCATGCTTCTCGCGGAACCCTCGGTGACGGCCTCTGCGGGGCCGCGAACCACGCCGAGCAGGCGATGGTCGGCCTCGCCGCCCATCGGAAAGGCGAGGAGGAAGTCGTCCACCCCGAATCGCAGATTGATCGCATCCGCGGGCAAGCCTTCGACCTGGGTGGCATCGGCGACGTAGAACGTGTGCATGTTCGTCTTGCCTTCGAACGGGATGTCCAACAGTTCCCGCACCGCCGACGACGCGCCGTCCGCACCGACACAGAATCTTGCACGGACTACGCCCACCTCGTCCCCGTCGGTCACGCAGTCCAGACGGCCGTCGGCCGTCACCGTCATCGACTGAAGCCGATGGGACCACCACACGTGCCTGCCGAGCCGCTGGAGGTGGTCGACCAAGAGGCGCTCATTCCTGCTCTGCTCGAGCACGTAGAGATGCGGATACGGCGTCGTGCCGGTCGCGAGTCGCTGAAGGTTGATCGCCCGAAACCTCCGGCGCTCGAAGCCGGGAACGATCTCGCTCGCGATCTCCGCCTCGGCAAGCACCCGATCGACGAGACCGACCTGGTCGTAGATCTCCATCGTGCGGGCCTGCAGGACGAGCGCGCGAGACTCGCGCGTCGGGGCCGGCTTGCCATCGACGATGATGCAGCGCACGCCGAGTGTCGCGAGGCAGGTCGCGAGCATGAGGCCGGTCGGGCCGGCACCGACGACCAGCACATCCGTTTCGAGCGCGTCGGTCGCCGTGGATCCGGGAAACCGCTTCTGGCGAGCGCGGCTCGCCGCACGGCTTGCTCGTAGGCGGCTCTCGCGATCTTCGGGCTGTTCAAGCGCCTCCGCTGGCTCTGAACACATGAGACGGCTCGGCCGGTACTCGCGGGGCCCTCAGTCGTCGCTGGGCCGGCCGGACTTCCGTCGCTCCAGCCGCCAGTGGACCTCGTGGGTGGAGGGGTGCCGCCATTCGATGATCCGATACTCGAAGCCTGGAAGCAGCACGATCGGGATCGGGTCCGGAGAAGCCGGCGCGACTGCGCCGACCACGATCTTCGCGTCGGTCGGTATGAAGGGCGATTGCGCCGGGATGGGCGCAGTGAGGATCTCGACCGGGTCTCCGTAGGGTCGCGCCATACCCGCAGGATAGCAGGCGCTGAGGAGAAGCTGAGCCTGATCTTAACACCTTATAGATTACGATTAGACGCCGGATAGCACCCGGAAAGCAACCCGAAAGCACGCAAAGCTGCGTCGAGGGGTTCCGGCCACCGCATACTCAAAGGAGTCACCCGATGCACCGCATCACCAAGATCGCCGCGGGCACCGTCCTCGCGTGCGCACTCGTCGGCGCGGCCGGAGCGGCCAACGCCTACACGCTCGCGCCCAACGGCACCGGCTTCATCGGCAAGGGAGAGGTTCAGACCGCACTCGGCATGAACAACGCCGCATTGCAGAAGGCCGTGGACAACGGCGCTCTCGCGTTCACCAGCAAGCAGGTCGTCTCACAGGCCGTCACCCAGGATGCCACCCAGTCCGGCTCTCAGTCCGGCACGCAGAGCGGCGTGCAGTCCGGCACCCAGTCCGCGACCCAGTCCGGCACGCAGACGGTCTCATGGGACCTGTCCTGCACGATCGACAACAAGAACAAGCAGTTCCACCGCGAGGGCACCCGTGACGGCGTGCGTGCGGGCACCGCGGTCGGTTCGCGCACGGCCGAGCGCGACGCCACCCGTACGGCTTCCCGTGACGGCGTCCGCATCGGCGTGCGTTCGGGTGTCCTGTCGGGCGTCGTCGACGCCTCCATCGACGCTCAGGCGCGCAAGACCGGCCAGTGGACGGGCTTCACCGTAAAGGCAATCAACAACCAGACGACCAAGATGGCGGACGCGCCCGCCTGGAACGAGCCGACCGAGTTCGGCGCTTGGACATTCGGCGCCTGGACCGAGGACGGCGGCTGGTCGGCGGTCGGCGACTGGACCTTCGCCGACTACACGTTCGGCGACTACGCGTTCAGCGATGTCACCTGGAGCGGCTGGCAGAGCGAGCCGGGCGAGGCTCCGGGCGACTGCGACCGTGGGAACGACAAGGCCATCAACATCGTCGAGTCCTTCTCCTACGGGGACCCTGTGGATGGTGCGATCACGTCCGGAGAGATCGTCGCCGGAGACGTCGCAGCGGGCGACGTCTCGGAAGGTGTCATCGCCGGCGGCGACGTCGCGTACATCGACCCCGTGACGAACGTCGGCAGCCCGACGTACGGCGCGAACACGCTGTTCGTCAACGGAAAGGCGCTCTGACGACCGCGAGCCCGGCGTCGACCGGAGTCGACCCCGGGCTCGCAGCGTCACCACGCGCAGATCGCCGACGCGGCCGTGCACGAAGACATCTGGCTCGTCGACGAGATCCGCTCCCACGGCGGCCGCCTCGTCGCGACGGACGCCGCGTGGGTGCGCACGAGCGCGCGCCGGATCGGTCGCGCCCCAGGCGGGTACGCCCGCTGCTTGCAGGAAGACCTCGTTCCCCTCGCGCAGCGTCTCCGCGAGCCGCACCTCCGGCAGCGCGGGGACCCGCTGCCGAAGTGGGATCCCTCCGAAGCCGCGTGACGGAGACCTGTCCGCGCGGGAGCCTTCGGTCACGCTGACCGTGGTCATTCGTGCTCCGGAAGCAGTGGAGTCGACCAGCCCGGATCGCGGCCGAGGTGAGCGGCGCGCGAGACGGATGCCGCGCCGAAACGATCGCGCACGGCATCCAGCACGGTGTCGAGGCGCACGCCGTCGTCCCAATCGATCGGAAGCTCCGGCGGGACGCTGTCGACACGGCCGAGCTGCGACAGCGAGACGCCGATGAGGGTGATGCCGCGTTCTGCGATCTCCGGCTGCGCCGCCGCGAGCAGTCCTTGCGCGACGGCGAGGATCAGCGCGGTGCGGTCGGTCGGCGAGCGGAACGAGCGGGACCGGGTGGCCTTCGCGTAGTCGCCGTAGCGGAGCCGCAGCACGACAGTGCGGCAGACGCGGTCGCCGTCGCGCAGGCGACGGGCGAGCCGATCGACGATCTGCGTGAGAATGACCTCGAGCTCTTCGGGCGTCCGGGGCCGGGTGCCGAGGGCGCGCTGCGAACCGATGGACCCGCGGCGATGCGTGGTGTCGACCGGGCGCGGATCCCGCAGCCGGGCGAGTGCGTGCAGGTGCGCGCCGGCCGCCTTCCCCAGCAGCCTCTCGGCGATCGCCGCCTCGAGCTCAGCCAGCTGACCGACGGTATGGATGCCGAGCCCGTGCAGCTTCCGGGCGGTCACGGCGCCCACGCCCCAGAGCCGTTCCACCGGTAGCGGGAGCAGGAACTCCTGCTCCCGCTCAGGCTCGACCACCAGCAGCCCGTCGGGCTTGCTGACGGCGCTGGCGACCTTGGCGAGGAACTTGGTGCGGGCGATCCCGACGGAGATGGGCAACCCGACCTCCGCACGAACCCGCTCCCGAAGGCGCACGGCGACCTGCTCGGGGGTGCCCGCGATGCGCCGGAGCCCTCCGACCTCGAGGAACGCCTCATCGATGGAGAGCCCTTCGACGAGCGGCGTCGTGTCCCGGAAGATCGCGAAGACCGCCTTGCTGGCTGCCGAATAGGCCTCCATCCGCGGCGGCACCACCACCGCATCCGGGCAGAGATCGCGCGCCTGTCGGCCGCCCATCGCCGTACGAACCCCGCGAGCCTTCGCCTCGTAGCTGGCGGCCAGCACGACGCCGCCGCCGACGATGACGGGCCGGCCGCGCAGTGCGGGAGCATCGCGCTGCTCGACCGAGGCATAGAAGGCGTCCAGGTCCGCGTGCAGCACGGTCGCCTCGCCCCGCATACAGCCCCCTCCATCGAACATTTGTTCTCATCATGGTGGCACCGACCGACGACATTCCTCCAGAGTCCGTGCGGGCAGTCGGGGGCCATTACGCCTCTTGCGCCGGATGCGCCAGGGGGTCCCCGATCTGCCGGGTATCGAGGCCAGCTCGACACCTCCTACGGCGACTTCTACCGCTGATCGGAGGGCCGCCATCCGCCCGCAATGACGGAAACGGGGTGCAGCCTTACGGCTGCACCCCGTCTTCTCCGGCTCAGGCTCAGCCCTGCTTCGGCGCGCGGTTCTCCGGGCTGACCATCCATGCGTACTGCTCGAGCTTCTCGAGGATCTGATGCAGCAGGTCCGCGCTGGTGGGATCCTCCTCGTCGACGGCCGTGCTGCCGGCTCCTCCGTAACGAAAGGCGACGCGCCGATCCTCAGGTGGTGACTTCGGGCGAGACGCCGTCGCCGATCGGGATCCGCCCACCGGCCTGGGCCTGGCGGAACATCTCGGTCCATCGGACCCCGTCCCAGTAGCGCTCCTTCCCGTGAACGCGGGTGGGATACCAACCCGCCCTCGCAGTTTCGGATGCCGAGTCGCACATGGGGTTCCTTTCGTTGCACAGGGGGTCGGGCTGACCCGCCCCTGGACGCCAGGCATCCAGGGGCGAGCCGCCGCAGTGCTGTAGGCCGGGTTCCCCCGCGTCACGAGTACGCCCCCAACCCGCACCGGCGAGAAGACGTCGGGCAGCGCCGCCGGCTCGCCAGCCCCACACACCGGCAAGGAACGAGGCCTTCGGGATCGGCCTCGACACGACGAGCGCTCGTCTTCTATACACACACTATGACGCTTCTATCTACTACGTATAGGGTCTTTAAGCTACCTCTCAGCGGCTTCCCTGGTCATGCCAAGGCACCCGATTCCCCAGGAGCCGGGGACGGTGAGAGAGTCGGAGCATGACGAACAAGGATCGGACCGCCTCGACGTATCAGCGCAACGCCTTCGCGCCGAGCCTGATCGCGGCGATCGCGCTCTTCCTGGCGCCCTTGCTGATCGGCGGCGAGTGGTTCCTGCTGATCAGGTTCGTCGTCGCCATCCTGGCGGTGATCGTCGCGTGGTTCGCGCTCCAGGCACGGCACTGGTGGTGGATCCCGGTGTTCGCGGCGATCGCCGTCCTCTGGAACCCGATCTTCCCCTTCGCGTTCGACGGACCCGTCTGGACGGCCGCGCAGCCGGTCGCCGCCGTGCTGTTCCTGGTCGCGGGGGCGACCATCCGGACCACCAGGAGCTGACGGCCCGCCGGGTCAGTACGCGAGGATCTCGTCCAGCAGCGCGCGCACGCGGCCTTCGATGTCGTCACGGATGCTGCGAACCGTGACCATCGGCTTGCCCACGGGGTCTTCGAGCGGCCAGTCGAGATACCGTCGGCCAGGGAAGACAGGGCAGGAATCGCCGCATCCCATCGTCACGACGACGTCCGCCGCGCGAACGACGTCGTCGGTGAGCGGCTTCGGGAACTCCCCGCCGACGGACACGCCGATCTCGTCGAGCGCCTGGACGACCGACGTGCGCAGTTCTGGCCCGGGCGCCGAGCCGGCGCTGCGAACCCCCACCCGATCGCCCGCGAGGTGCCGCAGGATTCCCGCCGCGAGCTGGGACCGCCCCGAGTTCTGCACGCAGACGAACAGCACCTCGGGTCGAGCGGGCAGATCACCCTGGGCTCGGCTGAGGGCTTCGAGTCGCGTCGCCGCGAAGGAGGCGGTCCGCGACGCGAGGAGCGGCGAGGTCGATCCGGTGGCGAGGAGGTCGTAGCTGTTCTGAACGCTCGCCCTCACGGTCTCGGAGCTGAACGTACCGCGGAACCGGAGCGACAGATCGTCCACGATCCGGTCGAGATCGGGCTCCGACGACGCCGCATCATCGGCGCCGATGAGCGCGTTCACCCGATCGATCTGGTCCGGCGCGATGGAGTACCAGACACGTCGTCCGTCGCGCTCCCGCACGACGACGCCTTCGGACAGCAGCGCCTTCATATGGTGACTCACGGTGGGTTGCCGGAGGTCGAGCGCATCGGCGAGCTTTCCGACCAGTGCGTGCCCGCCGTCCGCGTCACGGATCAAGCGAAGGATGCGGGCACGGGTCGGGTCGGCGAGGACCGTGAGTCCGCGCTGGGCCGCGCCTTTCATAGATGGGATTCTATCGACGCTCGATGGTCGACGTGGCCCACTGCGTCACCCGCGATGGTGGTCGTCGGCGTCTTCGAGGAGCATGCCGACGGACGTCGCGCACGCGTCGCCGCGCCAAGCCTCCCGCCCCTCACGGACGGCGAAGACCGCGATCACGAGTCCCGCCACCGCGTCGGCCCACCACCAGCCGAACAGGCTGTTGAGCACGAGTCCGAGGAGAACCGACGCCGACAGATACGTGCAGATGAGCGTCTGCTTCGAATCGGCGACCGCCGTCGCCGACCCGAGCTCGCGGCCTGCGCGCCGCTCGGCCAGCGAGAGGAAGGGCATGATCACGACGCTGAGCGCGGTGATCACGATGCCGGCCGGGCTGTGCTCGACGTCGACCCGCAGGATCAGTGTCAGTGCCGACGTCGCGGTCACGTACGCGGCGAGCGCGAAGAACGCGACCGCGATCACCCGCAGCGTGGGCCGCTCCCAGCGCTCGGGATCGCGACGTGTGAACTGCCAGGCGACGGCCGCCGCCGACAGCACCTCGATCGTCGAGTCCAGCCCGAAGGCGATGAGCGCGCCCGACGACGCGATGGTGCCGGCCGTGATCGCGACGATCGCCTCGACCACGTTGTAGGCGATCGTGGCCGCGACGATCCAGCGGATGCGACGCTCGAGCCTGTTCCGTCGCTCGCGGGTGAGGACGCCGGCGCTCATACGCACCCGCAGGTCTCGCCTGTGCAGCATGCGGGATCGACCGACAGGACGACCTGCAGCAGCTGGTCGAGCGCCGGCGCGAGGTGAGGATCCGCGAGCCGGTACGACGCGCGTCGACCCTCGGGAGTCGCCTCGACCAGACCGCAGCCGCGCAGGCACGCGAGCTGGTTCGACATCACCTGACGCGACACACCCACGCCGTCCGCGAGATCGGACGGGTATGCGGGACCCGTTCGCAGCGCCAGCAGGACGGCGCTGCGCGTGGGGTCGGCGAGCGCGTAGCCGAGCCGCGCGAGGGCGGCGGTGTGGGACACGGTGGCGGTCGCCGAGGTCATGGCCGCAATAGTACAGCGATTGCTGTATCGAATCGACCCGCATCCGGCACCTATGCTCGCCGTGTGGCTGCGTTCGACGAGGTCGAGCTGTCCGGCATCCGCCGACGGCTCCTGCCCTTCTGCTACCAGATGCTCGGTTCGCCGTTCGAGGCGGAAGACGCCGTCCAGGACGCGATGGAACGGATCTGGCGGGCCCGCGACACCTTCGACCCGGCACGTGCGAGCATCACGACGTGGGCGTATCGCATCGCGCGCAACGTCTGCCTCGATCGGCTCCGCGAGGCTCCACGGCGCCCACTGCCGAGGGATCTGCAGGAGCCGGGGATCGAGATCGGCGCCCCGCTCGTGCCCGCCTTCGACGTTCCGTGGCTCATCCCCGCCCCGACGGGCTGGCTCTCCGGCTCGGAGGTCGAATCCGCCGCCGAGCGCCGCAGCGACGTGCGCCTCGCCGTCACCGCCATGCTGCAGTCGCTCTCGCCGCTCCAGCGCGGGGCCTTCGTGCTGCGCGACCTCGTGGGGCTGTCGGCAGCGGAGACCGCGGACGCCCTCGAGGTGTCGGTCGCCTCCGCGAACTCGGCCCTGCAGCGGGCTCGCGTCGCCATCTCGACCGGCACGCGGCGTCCGAACACCCTCGCCCCGACCGCCGTCGAGCGGTACGCCCGCGCGATCGAGAGAGCGGATGTCACCGCCCTCGCCTCGCTCGTCGCAGACGACCTCGTCTTCGAGATGCCGCCGGTGCCCGCCTGGTCGCGCGGCCGGGACACCTATCGAGACTTCATGGTGGACTTCTTCCTCCGGCGTGGCGAGGACTGGGCGACGGCGCCCATCTCGGCGAACGGCCAGCCCGGGATCCTGCTGTACCGCCTCACTCCCGACGGGCGTCAGCCGCACACGGTGCAGATCTTCGATGCCGACGAGTCGGGCGCGATCGCGCACGTGCTCGTCTATCAGGACCCGCGGCTCTTCGTCCTCTTCGAGAACGAGTTCTCCGCAGAGCGATGAGTTCGCGGCATCCCATCCGTATGTCCTTGTGAACCCACTTCACGAGGAGGAGACGATGGGACGAGTGATCGTCGTGCAGTACATCACGCTCGACGGCGTGGTCGAGGATCCCGACGGCAGCGGCGGCACGCCGTTCGGCGGATGGGCCATGCGCTACGGGCCCGAGGGCGTCGCGGGCGACAAGTTCCGGCTGGGCAGCATGCTGGACACAGGGGTGCTCCTGTTCGGACGCCGCACCTGGAACCACTTCGCCGAGCTGTGGCCCGGCCGCGACACCCCGTTCGCACGCGCGATGAACCGGGCCGACAAGGCGGTGGTGACGAGCCGCGCACTCCCCGAGGATGGGTGGACCAACTCGCGAGCCGTCGACGGACCCCTCGCCGAGTGGATCGCCGAGACCGTCACGACGCAGGACGTGGTCGTGATCGGCAGCGGGTCCGTCGTGCAAGCCCTTCGCGAGCACGACCTCGTCGACGAGTACCGGCTCATCGCGTTCCCGACCGCCGTGAACGCCGGGCGCCGGCTCTTCCCCGACGCCGTCGACCTCGAACTCGTGTCGTCCGAGGTGACGGGACCCGCGAGCCTCACGATCCACCGCGCCCCCGGCCGCACCCCATGACGCGATCGGCTCAGGCGCCGAGACCGCGGCGCAGGGCGGCGAGCCCGTAGTCGAACGCCCCGTCGACATCGCCGCCGAGCCGGAAGGCGCCGGCGAGCTCCATATGGATGAAGCCCGTCGCCCACGCCGTCACGAGACGGGCGGCGTCGAGAGCGTGGTCCTCACCGGTGACGGCCGCAGCACTGTCGACGATCGTGAGTCCCGCGCGGTCGAGCAGCTCTTGCGGGGCGGCGGCGGCGAACATCAGCCGGAACCCCTCCGGGCGCTCGTGCGCGAGCGCCCGGTAGGCACGCGCGAGGCCTTCCAATGAGCGATCGGATGCCTCGAGCCGGCCGGTCAGGTCGTCCACGGTGGCGGCGGCGACGGCCTCCAGGAGGGCGTCGCGGTCCCGCACGCGCTTGTACAGAGAGGGCGCCCGCACCCCCACGCGCTGCGCGACGCTCTGCATCGTCAGGCCCGTCGGGCCGGACTCCTCCAGGATGTCGCGCCCCGCCGCGACGATCTCGGCGTACGACGTGCGTTCCGGCGTCGGCATGCGGGCCCCCTCGATGGCCATTGACAGTAGCCATGATAGCTACGTATCGTAGCCATGCCAAGTTCGGAGACACCGACGGCTCCCGCGAAGGATCCCCCATGAAGCTCGCACCCCACCTGCACCGCATCGGCAACGACATCGTCGCCGCGTACCTCGTCGTGACGGACGACGGCGTCACCGTCGTCGACGCCGGGCTTCCCGGCCACTGGAAGGACCTCGTGCGCGAACTCGAGGGACTCGGCCTCTCCCCCGCCGACGTGAAGGGCGTCGTGCTCACCCACGGAGACAGCGACCACATCGGCTTCGCCGAGCGCCTGCGCCGCGACCACGCCGTGCCCGTATATGTGCACGAGGCAGACGCCGAGCGCGCCCGCACGGGCGAGAAGCCGAAGGTGTCGACCGGGCCGATGAAGCTCGGGCCGACGCTCGGGTTCTTCGCCTACGCCCTGCGCAAGCGCGCGATGCCCACGACCTACGTCTCGGAGGTCGTCGAGGTGCACGACGGCGATGTGCTGGACCTGCCCGGCTCCCCCGTGATCATCGGCATGCCCGGCCACTCGCCGGGCAGCATCGCGGTGCACATCCCCGTCGCCGATGCCGTGTTCGTGGGCGATGCGCTCACCACCCGCCACGTGCTCACCGGGCGAGCGGGCATCCAGCCGGCGCCGTTCACCGACGATCCCGACGAGGCTCTGACGTCGCTCGAACACCTCGCCGGACTGCAGGCCTCATGGGTGCTTCCTGGTCACGGCGCGCCGTGGAAGGGCGCCCCCGCCGACGTCGCAGCGGCCGTGCGAGCGGGCGCGGCCTGAGCCCCCACCGCCTCGACACCCACCACCGAACGCCGAACGCCGCACGCCGAACGCCGAACGCCGAACGCCGAGACCAGGGATTCTCGCCGAGACCGGCGACTTCACCCCTGGTCTCGGCGAGAATCCCCGGTCTCGATGCGCTGTCGGGACTCAGACCGGCCGGGCGGCGGCGAAGAGGTTCGCCGGGTCGTAGTCGAGCTTGAGCTGACGCAGCCGCGCCCACGCCGCGCCGAACGCCACCGAGCGATCGGCGCCGGGAGCGTCGACGAAGGTCAGGGCGAGCGCATCGACCCGCCACGCCACCATGGCGGCGACGCCCGCGCGCACGGCGGCCGTCGCCGGGGCCACGGCCTCGGGCGCGGGCACCATCGCGATCGAATGCACGAGGTACTCGCCGTCGAGCGAGGCGATCGCGCCGCCGCCCGCCGGCCGCCGATTCACCGCGCCGCCGACGTGACGCAGCTCCTGGACGAAGATCCCCGGGGTCTGAGCCGCCTCGACGAAGGCGTCGACGGCACGTGCCGGCAGCTCCCCCAGCACCGCGTGCCACGTCACCGACGGCGACGGCTCGGGCGGGTCCATGTGCACGCCGACGAGAGCGGGCGCGGGGATGCGGGCGAACGTGTCGACCTCGGGCTGCAGGGCACGGAGCGGTTCGAGCAGAGCGGATGCCGCGGCATCCGTGTCTTCGATCGCCCCGTCGATCACGACCACCGAACGGCCCGACAGGAACGGCGGCAGCTCGGGCATCGGCGGGATGTGGAGGATGCGCAGGGTCGTGGTCGCGGACTCGGGCGCGGACCGCGTCCACTGCGCCCACGCGTGCGAGACCTCCGAGGCGCGCGACGCGTCCCACAGCAGCATGCCGGCGAAGACGTCGGCGAGCGGGAGCAGGTCGATCTCGATCGCGACGACGACACCGAACGATCCCGATCCGCCGCGCAGCGCCCAGAACAGGTCGGGGTGCTCGTCGGCGGTTGCGCGCACGACCGAGCCGTCGGCCGTCACGACCTCGACGGCGCGCACCGCGTTCACGGCGAGGCCGTGCGCGCGGGCGTAGAACGACAGCCCGCCGCTGAGCGCGTACCCGACGACCGACACGTCGCCGGCGCTGCCGTGCAGGGCCGTCAGCCCGTGCGGGGCGGCTGCCTCGAGCACGTCGTTCCAGAGCGAGCCGCCGAGCACGCGCGCCGTCCGCGCGTCCGGGTCGACGGTCACCCCGCGGAGAGATCGCAGCGACACCAGCACGGTGTGCGCGAGGTCGGTGTCGCTCAGCGCGCCCGCACCGTGGCCGGTCGACTGCGGCGCGATGCGCAGTCCCGAGAGCGTCGCTGCACGCACGACGTCGACGACGTCCTGCGCGGACTCGGGGATCACGACGGCGAACGGATGCTGCGCCACGGCGAGATTCCACGGCGTCCGGGCGGCGTCGTAGCCGGCGTCGCCGCGCAGCAGGGCACGGTCACCGAGCGCGGCGCGCAGCTCGGCCGCGGCGGCGGCCACGGCGGCGTGGGGCACGTCGAGGGCGAGGTCGTTGAGGGACATGGAGATGCCTTTCGATGAGGGAGCGCGACAGAGCATCACGACGGGCTCCGTTCGCGTGGCCGCGCCACACGCGGCGGCCACCCCACGAATGAGTCGGACCCGCCGCCCCAGATACATCGCGGGGCGAATCCGGCCTCAGCCCTCGAAGTCCTCCGGCTCGACCTCGTCGAGGAACCGCTTGAATTCGTCGAGCCGCTCGGCGGCATCGGTCTCGGTGAGCACGTCGGGCACGCCCGCCTCGGCCAGCACCGCGTCGGCCACCCAGATCGGCGCGCCGACACGACACGCGAGGGCCACGGCGTCGGACGGACGCGCGTCGACGATCCGCTCCCCCAGCGCCGTCGACAGTGTGATCTCGGCATAGAACGTGCCGTCCTCGATGCGGGTGACCTCGACCTTCGTCGCCACCGCGTCGAGCGCGGTCAGGATGAGACCCATGAGGTCGTGCGCGAGCGGCCTCGGCACGTCGGCGTTCTCGACGGCGACCAGGATCGAGGTCGCCTCGAGCTGGCCGATCCAGATCGGGAGGACGAAGCCGTCGCCGGGGATCTGGTCGACGGGCTTGAGCAGCAGCACGTGCTGCCCCGATGCATCCAGGGCCACTCCGGCCACGCGGACCTGGACCATGGCGCACCTCCTCGATCCGCGGCATCCGATGACGCCGACGTCTTTCGGGCCATCGTAGGCACGGCGCGCGCACCCTGGACAGAGGGTGCGCGCGGTGCGGTCTCGAAGGCCGGGTCAGACGACGATGACGGGCACCGTGTTCGTCGTCGCCGCGGCCACCGAGCGCGGCGCAGGGGCGACGGAGCGCGCGCGGCGTGCAGCGAGCGCCGCGGCGATCATCACCACGAGCCCGGCCCCGGAGATCGCGGCGCCGATCCACACGGGCGCGGTGTAGCCCAAGCCCATGCTGATGCCGACCCCGCCGGCCCACGCACCCAGCGCGTTGCCGACGTTGAACGCACCGATGTTGGCACCCGAGGCGAGCGTCGGAGCACCGTCGGCGTAATCCATGATGCGGCTCTGCAGTCCGGGCACGGTGCCGAAGCCGAAGGCGCCCAGGAGCACGAGTCCGGCGATCGTCGCCGGCTGCGAGCCGGCGAAGAGGGCGAACGCGACCAGCACGACCACCAGCGCCGCGATGAAGCCGATGAGCGTCGCATCCAGGCGCCGGTCGGCCAGACGTCCGCCCAGCCAGTTGCCGCCGACGAGACCGGCGCCGAACAGCACGAGCAGCCACGGCACCGCACCGGACGCGAAGCCGCTCACTTCGGTGAGCGTGTAGGCGATGTAGGTGAATGCGCCGAACATGCCGCCGAAGGCCAGAACGGTGACGGCGAGCGACAGCCATACCTGGGTCGAGCGGAATGCCCGCAGCTCACGACGGAGGCTGATGCGCTCCGGCGCCTCCGCCGGGGCGGGGACGAGCGCCGCGATGCCGGCGAAGGCGACGACGCCGATGCCGGCGATGACCCAGAACGTCGACCGCCATCCGAACTGCTGGCCGAGGAACGTGCCGAACGGGACGCCCAGCACGTTGGCCGCGGTGAGGCCGGTGAACATGATCGCGATCGCGCCGGCGCGCTTCTCCGGCGCCACGAGGCTCGCCGCGACCACAGAGCCGATGCCGAAGAACGCCCCGTGCGACAGCGCGGCGAGGATCCGGCCCGTCATCGCGATGCCGTAGTCCGGGGCGAGCGCGGTGAGCACGTTCCCGGCGATGAAGAGCACGATGAGACCGAGCAGCACGGGCTTGCGCGGCAGACGGGTCGTCGCCGCGGTGAGGCCGAGCGCCCCCACCACGACGCCGAGGGCGTAGCCCGAGATGAGCCATCCCGCCGCGGCCTCGCTGACGGCGAAGTCCCGGGCGACCTCGGGCAGCAGGCCCATGATGACGAACTCGGTGAGTCCGATGCCGAAGGCGCCCATGGCGAGCGCGACGAGTCCGAGTGGCATGAAGGGGTCTCCTGGTATGCTGAGGTTTAGTTGCACACGCGGGATATTGCGTAAGCGAGATAAATAGTTGCACGCGCTAGATAAACGCGCAAACAACTATGCGTTCGCATCGACCCCGCCGCATCGATCAGGAGGACCCATGGGCATCGCAGACGACGCCGTCGAGGTGCGCGCGCAGGGGTGGCGCACGCTCGCCGCCCTGCACGGACTCATCGAGGCCGAACTCGAGCGCGGGCTCGCAGCATCCGTGGATCTGTCGGTCGTGGAGTACACCGTGCTCGACGCCCTCAGCCGCCAGGACGGCTGGCACATGCGCATGCAGCAGCTCGCACGTGCGACCGCGCTGAGCCCGAGCGCGACCACGCGCCTGGTGAACCGCCTCGAGGACCGCGCCCTCATCACACGCATCCTCTGCGCCGACGACCGGCGCGGCATCTACACCGAGCTCACCCCGGCCGGGCGCGCGCTCTACGACCGCGCGCACCCCATCCACGACGAGACGCTGGCCCGGGTGCTCGCCGACGCGGCGGAGCAGCCCGAGCTCGCCCCGGTCGTGGAGGTGCTCCACGCGGGGGTGCCGCAGCCGGCATGAACCGCCGCGGGACCCGACCGGAGGTCAGACGGTCGCCGGCGTCCACTCCGACACGCGGCTGAGCGCCTCGACCTCGTCGGCCGTGAGCTCGACCCGCGCGCCGTCCAGCAGGTCGGCGACCTGCTCCACGCGCGACGCGCTCGCGATCGGCGCCGCCACCGTCGGCTGGGCACGCAGCCACGCGAGCGCCGTCGCCGCGATGGACACACCGTGGGCACGCCCGATGCCCTCGAGCGCGTCGATGATCTCGAGCCCCTGGGCCGTGGCGTACTGGGACGCGGCGCCGGCGCGCGGGGACGACTGGCCCGCGGCATCCGTCGTCCGGTACTTGCCGGTGAGGAAGCCCTTCGCGAGCGAGAAGTAAGGCACCAGGCTCAGGTCGAACTCCTGCGCCAGCGGGATGATGTGCTCCTCGATCTCGTTGCGGTGCACGAGGTTGTAGTGCGGCTGGATGGCCACGGGCAGCGCACTGCCGGCGGCCTGCGCGAGACCGACCCACTCGCGGATGCGGTCGGCGCTGTAGTTCGAGACCGCGGTGTAACGGACGAGGCCCTCGGTGACGAGCTCGCCGAAGGCGGCAACGGTCTCCTCCAGCGGCACCGTCTCGTCGTCGAAGTGTGCGTAGTAGAGGTCGATGGTGTCGACGCCCAGGCGCTTCAGCGACGCCTCCGCGGCGGCGCGCACATTCTTCGCCGACAGCCCCTTGAATTCGGGGTGCTGACTCACCTTCGTCGCGACGACGACGTTCTCGGGCTTCCGCGCCGCGAGCCACTCGCCGATGATCGTCTCGCTCTCGCCGCCGGAGTTGCCGTCGACCCACGCGCTATACGAGTCGGCGGTGTCGATGAAGTTCCCGCCGCCGGCGTGGAACGCGTCGAGGATCGCGAACGACGCCTCGCGGTCGGCCGTCCAGCCGAACACGTTGCCGCCGAGCGAGAGGGGAAGGACGTCGAGGGAGCTGGTTCCGATGAAGGTCATGCTCGAGGCAACCACGCGATGCGCCGATCGCTTCCCCGATGACGCGAAATGACGCCCCGCGACCGGGCGTGGCACCTCGCGCAACGAGAGTGCATTCACCGGAATGGATGCTGCGCGCGTACGGTTGCAGACGACATGCAGCGATTCGGAACCCTCTCGTTCGGACACTACGGCCCGCTCGGCGGCGGGCGACAGCTCACCGCCGCCGACTCGATGCTGCAGGCGATCGACCTCGCCCAGGGCATGGACGAGCTGGGGGTGAACGGCGCCTACTTCCGCGTGCACCACTTCGCCCGCCAGCAGTCCTCTCCCATGCCGCTCCTTGCCGCCATCGCCGCACGCACCGAGAACATCGAGGTCGGCACCGGCGTCATCGACATGCGCTACGAGAACCCCCTCTACCTCGCCGAGGAGGCGGCATCCGTCGATCTCATCTCGGGCGGCAGACTCGCGCTCGGCGTGAGCCGCGGCTCACCCGAGACCGTCGTGCGCGGGTACGAGACGTTCGGCTACACGGGGTCCGCGGATCCGCGCGGCGCCGACCTCGCGCGTGAGCACTTCGACCTCTTCCTCCGCGCGATCGACGGCGAAGGACTGGCGGAGCGGGATGCCTCGTCCCCCTTCGGAACCGGCGCCACCGGGCTGCAGCGCATCGAGCCGCACTCCCCCGGCCTGCGCTCCCGCGTCTGGTGGGGCGCCGGCAACCGCGACTCCGCGGAATGGGCCGGCCGGACGGGTGTGAACCTGATGTCGTCGACCCTCCTCACCGAGGCCGACGGCACACCGTTCGACCTGCTGCAGGCGCAGCAGATCGACGCGTTCCGCGCCGCGTGGCGCGAAGCGGGGCACACCGGTGAGCCGCGGGTGTCGGTGAGCCGCTCCATCTTCCCCATCACGACCGCCGAGGAGCGGATGTACTTCGGCGGGCGCCAGGACGGCGACCAGATCGGCGTGATCGACGGCATCCGCTCGACGTTCGGCAAGACCTACGCCGCCGAACCCGACGAGCTCGTCGAGCAGCTCAAGGAGGACGCCGCGATCGCGTCGGCCGACACGCTGATGCTCACGATCCCGAGCCAGCTCGGCGTCGAGTTCAACCTGCGGGTCGTCGAGTCGTTCGCGAAGTACGTCGCACCCGCTCTCGGCTGGGAGTCCGCGCGCGGCTGACCTGAATGCCTCTGCTCGCGGCAGCAGGGTCCCCGATGGGTCGCGCGCACGACTTCTTGACCGGTCGGTCAGTCAGGCGTAGCGTTCGAATCGACCCCCGATCGGGAGCCATCTGATCTCGAAAGGAGGAGATCCGAATGAAGAAGTGGACTCGCTGGGAGGACTGGGTCGCAGCCGGAGTCGGCCTTGTCGCCGCGGTCTGCGCGTTCGCGCTGCCGCAGATGGGCGCTTCGATGCCGTGGATGCTCATCGTGGGTGTCCTGCTGATCGCCGCCGGCGTCGCCAACCTCGCGATGCCGGGAATGGTGGCGATGGAGTACGTGCAGCTCGCGCTCGGCGCGCTGCTGTTCGTGGCTCCGTGGCTGGGCGGATACGCCGACATGCAATCCGGCGCCGCCTGGGTCAGCTGGATCGGCGGAGCGGTCGCGGTGATCGTCGCCGCGCTCGCCGTGAGACCCGCCATGCATATGCACGACCAGGCCATCCCGCACTGAGGTGCGAGCCGAGACGGGGGCGCCGGATCAGACCGACGCCCCCGCCGTCTTTCTCCAGGACACGCCATGACCCGCAGTCGCGAGAGCCGCACGCTGATCCTCGACGCGGCCGAGCGCCTCTTCGCGGAGCGCGGCTTCGATGCCACGCCGACGATGGCGATCGCCGATCTCGCCGGCGTCCCGAAGGGGCTGCTCTTCTACTACTTCCCCACCAAGACCGATCTGCTGCGGGCGCTCGTAGGTGAGCGTCTGGACCTCGATCCGATCGACACCTCCGGACTGATCGCGCGGGGGGATCCGGCGCAGACCCTGCTGAACGTGACGGACCGGCTGCGCGAACTGCAGGCGGAGTCGGCGGTGCGGCGGGTCATCGTGTGGCGCGAGCACCGCACGCACCCGGAGGTGCGCGAGAAGCTGCACGACTACCGCAGTCAGCTGCAGGCGATCGTCGAGCGTGTGCTCGGCGCCAGCATCCTCCACCCGATCGCCGCGCGCCGGGTGCGCACCGCGGCCGCGGCCTGGGTCGCGATCATCACCACGCCGACGCTCCTCGACCGCGTCGGGGAGGATGAGCCGATCACGGGCGAGGAGACGCCGATCGACTCCGCAGAATCGGCGGACCTGCCCGCCCTCGCGGATCTGATCACGGCGGGCCTGCGCGCGTCCGCGGCGTGACCCGCAGGAGCAGACTCAGTCGAGCACTTCGATGCCGGTGATCCGCAGCTCCTCGACATCGAGGCGCGTCTGGATCTGCGTCACCACGGCATCGTCGACCGCGCCTTCGCGGCGGAGGCGATAGAGCACCTCGCGCTTGCGGTCGAGCACCGCGATGCGCAGCCGCGAGTACTCCTCGTCACGCTCGCGGGGCGAGGGCAGCGGGGCGGGCGCCTCCATGAGAGCCGTGGCGGTAGCGGATGCCTCGGCAGCCGTCTCCGTGCCCTCGAACCTCCGATCGAGGTCCACGATCTGACGGTCGACCTCGGCCTGCTCGCGGGCCTGGACACGCTCGTTGTTGCGCTCGAGGTACTCGTAGTAATCGCGCGTGAGGCGATCGCGGATCTCCTCGCTGATGCCGTGGTCGTGGGCGAGCTCCTTGACCGCGGTCAGCGCGGCACCGGTGATGGCACGTTCGGCGAGTTCCAGCTCGTGCTGCAGCGCGGAGTCGTCGGGCAGACGCGCCCACCGCACGACCACCGGCAGCAGCGGCCCCTGCACGAGGAGCGTCAGCACGATGACCCCGGCGGTGACGAAGATGATCTCGTCGCGACCCGGGAGCGACTCCCCCGCGGCCGTGGTCAGCGGCACCGACAGCGCGATCGCCAGCGACACCGCGCCGCGGAACCCCGCGACAGCGCTCACGATGCGCGCCCGGTACGTCGTGCGGCGCAGACGCTGGGACGGGCGGCGGTCAAGCAGGCGGATGATCATGACGGAGGTCGTCTGGAACACGAACCGCGCGACGAGCAGCACGAGCCACACGGCGACGGTCATCACCACGAGCCAGCCGATCTCGCGGCCGGGGATCTCGTGGGCCACCGCCTGCACCTCGAACCCGATCAGGACGAACAGCGAACCGTTGAGGAGGAAGGACCCCAGTGGCCAGGTCCACGCCGCCTGGCGGCGCGAGGCGGCCGTGCTGATGCGCGGCTGGATGTACGCGACGATGAGGCCCGCCACCACCACGGCGAGGACCCCCGACGCGTGGATGAGCTCCGCGATGAGGAACGCCGTGAACGGCACCAGCAGGAGCGCGATGTTCAGGTTGAGCGTGTTGCGCAGTCGCCGCATGACCAGGTAGGCGATCCCGGCCACGACGACGCCCGCGGCCGCGCCGCCCACGTACGACAGCAGCACCAGCCCCGTGATGTCGAGGGGCGTGTACTGCCCGCCCACCGCGACACCGACGGCGACGCCGTAGATGACGAGCGCGGTGCCGTCGTTGGTGAGGCTCTCGGCCTTGAGGTTCATGAAGTTGCGACGGGGCAGCATGCGGCCGAGCGCGGCCACGGCGGTGGCGTCGGTCGGGGCCACCGCTGCGCCGAGGATGAGCGCGGCGTCCCACGGCAGCCCGAGCGCGTACGCGATGCCCGCGACCGCGAAGGCGCTGGCGACCACCAGGGCGGTGCTCATGAGGAAGATGCCGCGGAAGTCGCGGCGGATCGACCGCAGCGAGGTGGTCATGCTCTCCCAGAACAGCAGCACCGGAAGGAACAGCAGCAGCACGGTCTCCGGCGGGAGGACGATATCGCGCACCTCGGGGATGAACCCGAGCGCGAGTCCCGCGACCAGGAGGAGCAACGGCATCGCCACCCGGAACCTCGGGGCGAGGATCGCGCCCGTGAGGACGGTGATTCCGAGCAGGACGGTGACCTCGAGTCCGTTCATGAGGGCTCCCTTCAGCGCAATGATCCTCCAACCGCGAGCGCCACGTGTGGATTCCCGGATGGCTGAGCCTGATCCCGGACTGAACCCTGTCTCCACGACGACCTGCGCGGGTAGACTCCGGCCTGTCGAGGCGATGGAGGCGACGCGGATGGACAGCACGGATCTGGCCGATCTGATCGACGACCTGACCGCGAAGGCGCGCGATGCGTCGAGCGGGCGCGCCGCGCGCACCATCCGCGGCGGTCATGAGCACGCCCTGCGCGAGACCGTCATCGCGCTGCGCGCCGGGCACGAGCTCGCCGAGCATGAGGCCCCGCACGAGGCCACCCTGCAGGTGCTGCGCGGGCGCGTACGCCTCATCGCCGGCGACGACGCCTGGGACGGGGCATCCGGTGATCACCTCACGGTTCCCCCGCAGCGCCACAGCCTCGCGGCGCTCGAAGACTCGGTCGTGCTGCTGACCGTCTCGAACCGCGTGCCCTGACTCTCCCCGCCGCCCGCGCTACCTGTTCAGGGCAGCCCCGTCACCGAGACGCCGAGCCATTCCGCGAGTTCGGCGATCTCGGCGCGCACCATGTCGGACTCCTCGGGCTCGAACGGCAGGAATTCATGCAGGGCGCTGATCTTGAGCACCTCGCGCTCGCGGTCGACTTCTGCGTCGAGCATGCCGACGAATCGGTCGCCCATCAGGATCGGGTGGGCGAAGAAGCCGTACCGCCGCTGGGCCTTCGGCTTGAACTGCTCGAGCACGTAGGTGAACTCGAACACCTCCTCGAGCCGCTTGCGGTCGAAGAGCAGGCTGTCGTACGGATTCAGGAAGGCGACACGACCGCCGGAGTCCTGCTCGTCGAGCCCGGCGAGGGCTTCGGGGTCGACACGGTACTTCGTGGTGCTGCCCTCGACGACCGCGGGTTCGCCGGTGTCCTTCGCGACGCCGCTCCAGTACCAGTGGGGTTTCGTGAGGCCCGCCGACTGGAGCCGGCGTGCCGCGAGCAGTGCGGCGGCCTCGTCGTCCGTGTACTCGGGCAGGTCCTGCGGGTACACGCGCTCGGCGAGGTCCCACACACGGTGCCGGCCCTCACGCCTGGTGACCGCGACCTCGCCCTGGCGCAGCAGGAAGTCCAGCATGTGGGGCACTTGGTTCGACCCCGACCAGCCGTCGGGCGCGCGGCTCACCTGCGCCGTATCGGGGATGTCGCTCGCGAGCAGCGGACCCTCGGCACGCAGCCGCGCGAGCACGTCGGCGCGGAAGCCGGCATTGGCCTCGAGCCATCGCCGGCTGCTCTCGCGCTGCGGCCACCGCCGCATGGCCGGCAGCATCAGCGGCAGCAGGCTCATCGGCCGGAATGTGCCGTCGAACTCGAAGAGCAGCCGGTCGTCCTCGACGACGTTGCGCAGCTGCCCGGGCTCGTACGACCAGCCGATGCGCGACCACAGCACGGTGTGCTCGCACGGCGCGATCGTGGCGGTCGGGTCGATCTTGATGTAGCCGAGCTGCTCGGCCACCTCGACGACGTCGCCGGGCCGCTCGGCGTCGAGCAGCTGCGCGCGCACCACGATGCGCCGCGCCTGATCCCGCGTGAGCTGACGCGCCGTCACGCGGACTCCGCGGCTTCCGCCGGAAGCACGCGGTACCGGACATGCGTGACGAGCGACGTCGTCCGGCCCGAGATCTGCTCGAGCCGGTACGGGCCGATCCCGTCGAAGAGGCGCAGCCCGCCCCCGATGATGCTCGGCGAGATCTGCAGCGCCAGCTCGTCGACGAGCCCGGCGGCCAGATAGGCGTTCGTCGTCGACACGCCGCCCGCCACGTGGACGTCGCGGTCGCCTGCCGCGTCGCGCGCGCGATCCAGGGCCGCGTGGATGCCGTCGGTCACGAAGTGGAAGGTGGTTCCCCCCTCCATCTCGATCGACTCCCGCGGATAGTGCGTCAGCACGAAGACGGGGGCGTGATAGGGCGGGTTCGGCCCCCACCAGCCCCGCCAGTCGCGGTCCCACGCGCCCCGCACCGGCCCGAACATGTGGCGTCCCATGATGAACGCTCCGGCGTCGACGATCGCGTCGATCTCGGGGCGGTTCTCGTCGGGCGTCTCGAACATCCAGCGGTGCAGCGCGTCCTCGGGCACCTCGCCGAACGGGCGCTCCTCGGTCTGATTGACTCCGGCGCCGATCCCGTCGAGCGAGAGCGACATCGTGGCGACGACGGCGGGCATGCGAACCTCCGATGGGACGTACGGTCGCGCCCCACGCTAGCCCGAGGCGCCGACAGCCCGACAGCCCCCGTCTCGCCCCCCCTCCCGCGGGCGGTCACCCCCGTGTCGCGATGCTCTCCTCGATGACGCGAGCGGATGCTGCAGCACCGTCCTCGTTCGCATAGGCGGCGCGCACGCGCTCGGCCGCGGTGCGCATCCCCTCGTCCGCCAGGAGTCGCCGCACGGCGTCCGCGAGCGCCAGCGTGCCCGCCTGCTTCGGCGTCAGTGCGAGCGCGTTGCCCTGCCTGACGCACTGGTCGACGTTCCAGACCTGCTCGGGCTGGAGCCCCATGCCCACGAACGGGATTCCGGCAGCGCAGGCCGTCTGCACGGTTCCCTGCCCGCCGTGGAGCACCGCCGCGTCGACGAGCCCGCCGAGGCGGTGCGCCGGCAGGAGCCCGGTCACGTGGACGTTCGGAGGCAGAGCGTCGGCGTCCCGCAGGTAGTGCCGCACCGGCGCGATCACATTCACGCGAAGCGTGCCGAGCTGCGATGCGGCCGCGAGCACCATGTCCCGGTTCGCCGACGAGCCGAGCCCGAGGTAGACGAGCGGCTCGGAGCGCTCCGCGAGCTCGGTCACGAGCGGCGGCATCGGCGCGTCGATGTGGGCGAAGATCGGCCCGACCCGCTGGTAGGCGGCGGGGAGCGTGTAGCCCTCGAGTTCCCAGGGCATCACGGTGAGGAGGTTGTGGTCGGCCTCGAGCAGCGACACCACGGTCGTGAGAGGCGGCACGCCGTTGGCGTTCGCAACCCGGCCGAACGCCCGGGGCGCGAGCGGCCGCCGGTTGTACGCCAGGCGCAGCGCGCTCGTCGCCACGCGGTCGAGCGCGTGGGCGATCCGACCGCTCCCCCGCACCATCCCGAGTCGCGCGGTCTGGGCGACCTGCGGGCGAGTCAGCGCGAACGGCACCGGATAGAACAACGGCACCTTCTCTGCCCGCGCCGAGATCATCGACGTCACGTTCGATCCGATCACGACGGCTGCGGCATCCGTCTGCCGGATCAGCGCGCGCTCGGCGTCCACCCGCGCGGACACCAGCTCGTCGGTGAGCGGACTGCGCAGCGTCTTGCCCTGGTCGAACCGCATCAGCTGCTCGCGCTGCGCGGCGCTCATCGAAGGCTCGGTCGAGCGGTAGTCGAAGCCCGCGTCGGTGATCAGATGCGCGAAGTCCAGCTCGTACCCCATGAACACGGGCCGATGCGCGGGATCGAGGGCCCGCGCCACCTCGATCATGCGCGTCACCTCGGCGAGGTTGAACGTCACGGGGCAGAAGAGGACGGTCGCCATGCCGTCATCCTGGCAGGCGGGCAACCCGGGGCGTCTCAGCGCTCGACGATGTCGCCCGCGTGGACGCCGATCCACGCCATGAGCGGCATCATGCGCTCCATCAGCTCGTCGCCAAGAGGTGTCAACGAGTACTCGACGCGCGGCGGCACCTCGGGATAAGACGTGCGCGCGACGAAACCGTCCTTCTCGAGGGTGCGCAGCGTCGAGGCGAGCATCTTCTCGCTGATGCCCTCGACGGTGCGACGCAGCTCGCCCCACCGGATCGTGCCCTCGGTGAGGGCCATGAGCACGAGCACACCCCACTTGCTCATGACGTGGTCGAGGACGACCCGCGTCGGGCACGCCTCGTCGAAGACGCCGGGAATCTCTGCCCGGATTTCTGCAAAACTCACCACCACGTGGGTACCTTACCTCAAAGTGGGTACCCTCCGACCGGAATGCGCTCGATCGTCGCCGGCGTTGGCGTGGGTGAGTGCGCGATGCGCCTCCCCACCGAAAGGACACCCATGACCATCCTCGTGACCGCCGCCGGCGGACAGCTCGGCCACCTCGTCATCGATGCGCTCCTCGAGCGTGGCGTCGCCCCGGCGGACATCGTCGCCGGCGCCCGCACGACCTCGAAGGTTGCGGATCTCGCGGACCGCGGCATCCGTGTCGTCACGCTCGACTACAACGCTCCCGAGTCCGTCGCCGCCGCGCTCGAGGGCGTCGACGCCGTGCTGCTCATCTCGGGATCCGAGCCGGGCCGGCGCTACGACGGCCACGTGAACGTGATCGACGCGGCGAAGGCCGCGGGCACCGCGAAGGTCGTGTACACCAGCCTCGCGCACGCCGACTCCGTCGATTTCGTGCTCGCACCCGAGCACAAGGCGACCGAGGAGTACCTCGCCGCCAGCGGCGTCCCCGCCGTCGTGCTGCGCAACAACTGGTACACCGAGAACTACACGCCCGACGTGCTGCGTGCCGCCGAGACCGGTGTGGTCGCCGCATCCGTCGGCGACGCGACCGTCGCCGCCGCGAGCCGTGCCGACTACGCCGAGGCCGCGGCCGTCGTGCTCACCGAGGACGGCCACCTGGGCCGCACCTACGAGCTCTCGGGCGACACCGCCGTGTCGTACGCCGACCTCGCCGCCGCCGCCGCCGAGGTGCTCGGCCGCGACGTGGCCTATGTGTCGGTCTCTCGCGAGCAGCTCGAGGCGGCTCTCGCCGAGGCTGGGCTCGATGCGGGCACCGTCGGCTTCGTCGCCGAGATGGAGGCCGGCATCGCGCGCGGCGTGCTGGCCGACGCCGACCCGACGCTCGCGCGCCTGATCGGCCGCCCCACCACGCCCGTCGCCGACGGCCTGCGCGCCGCCGTGGAGGCGTCGCGCGTCAACGCCTGACTCCGCACGACGAGGATCGGGACGGATGCCGCAGCCCGCGGCATCCGTCCCGTCCGCCGTCTCGCCGAGTCGAGGCATTCTCGCCGAGACCGAGGGCGAGGTCCCCGGTTTCGTCCCGGATACCTTGGCTCGACGAGACCGACGCCAGGGAGGGCGTCGGCGCGCCCTACTGCTGGGTCGCGCGGTCGATCGACATGACGAGGATCACGCGGTCCTCCTTGTCGCGCGGCGGCGTCGAGCTCGGGTTGCCGTAGCGGTTCTGCAGCCGCACGTAGAACGCGCCGTCAGGGTCGGGGACGACGTCGACGAGCTTGCCCGCGACCTCGAGGTACCGGAAGGGCGAGTCGGGGTCGATGATCGACAGCGACATCGACGGGTTGTGCTGCAGGTTGCGGTACTTCTGCCGGTAGTTCGTGTGCGTGAACCGGACGTGCTCGCCGTCGAACTCGAACCACATCGGGTTGACCTGCACGGTGTCGTTGGGCCGGATGGTCCCGAGGTGCGCGTACACCGGGAGCTCGAGCAGGTGGCGGCGGTCAGCGGGGACGATGTCGTCGACGTGGGGCATGGCTCCAGTCTGCCGTGGCCCCCGCGGGCGAGGGTCGAACGGCGTCACACGCGCACCTCCAGGTCGATGCGGTCCCACTCGCCGACGTCGCGGAGCAGTTGCCGGTCATGCGTGGACACGACCACGGCCGCATCCGTCGCCTGCAGCGCCGCCGTCAGCTCGTCGACGAGCGTGAACGAGAGGTGGTTCGTGGGCTCGTCGAGGAGCAGCACGTGCGGGCGCACCGCGAGGGCGAGCGCGAGATCGAGCCTGCGCACCTGCCCCATCGACAGCTCCCCGACGCGGCGCCCGGTCTCCCGCGACGTGAGCAGCCCGAGCGCACTCAGCCCCGTCGCCTGCGACGCCGCGAGCGCGCCCGACGCGACCGCCTTCCCGATCCGCTCGTCATAGAGCTCGGATGCGCGACGGTCGGGATCGAGCACGGACTCCTGACGCAGCAGGGAGAGACGGATGCTCCCGCCCCGGCGCACCGCGCCCGCCAGGGCACCCGCTTCCGGGGCCGCAGCGTTCGCGTGGTCGGAATCGACGGCGCCGGCCAGCGCCGCCAGCAGCGTCGACTTGCCGGCGCCGTTGGGGCCGGTGACGACGACCCGCGCGCCGCTGTGGAGCACCAGCGAGACAGGCCGCGGCATCCGTCCGTCCAGGTGCACGTCCTCGGCGACCAGCAGCGCCGCCCCGCCGCGGGACGGGAGCCCCGGGAATGCGAACCGCATCGGCGGCGGGGGCACGGTGACCGCGTGCGCCTCGAGCGCGGCGCGGCGGCGGTGCACCGTCTGCGTGATGCCCGCGGCGCGGGTGGCCCGCCCGTGCTTCGGCGATCCCTTCTCCGGTCGCCAGCCGGTCACGAGCCGGTTCTGCGCCGCGCTCAGGTCGTCCTGCAGCCGTGTCCGCTCGGCCTGCTCGCGGTCGTACAGCTGCTCCCAGCGCTCACGTTCGGCCTCGCGCCCTTCGCGGTAGGCGTCGAAGCCGCCGTACACGCGCGGACGATCGTCGGACGTCGGGTCGAGGTCGAGGAACGTGTCGGCCACATCGGCGAGCAGCGCACGATCGTGGCTGACGACGACGATGCCGCCGGCCCGCGCGCGCAGCTGCGCCGTGAGGAAGTCGAGGCTGTGCCGGTCGAGGTGGTTGGTCGGCTCGTCCAGCAGCAGGAAGTCGTGGTCCGCGCCCAGCAGGCACGCGAGACGCACGCGATAGCGCTGCCCCACGGAGAGTTCCGCAAGCGGCCTCGTGCGGTCCGTCTCGGCCCCGAGCGCCTCGAGCGCGACCTCGACGCGCCGCTCGGCGTCCCAGGCGTCCAGCGAGACGGCGCGTTCGAGCGCCTCCGCGTACCCGTCGGCGGCGGCGCCCGTCGGGTCATCCGTGCTGAGGACGACGGATGCCTCGTCCAACGCATGGAGAGCGGCGAGGGCGTCGGCGATGGCCTCGGCCACGGCGTCGCCCACCGTCCGGCGATCGCCCTTCGGCATCTCCTGCTCGGCGAGCGCGAGGGTGCCCACGCGCGCGATCTCGCCCCCGTCGGGCACGAGCACGCCGGCGAGCAGGTGCAGCAGCGTGGACTTGCCACGGCCGTTCTCGCCGACGATCGCCATACGCGAGGAGGGCGTGACCACGAGATCGACGTCGTTCAGGATCCGGTGGCCCGCACGCGAGAACGAGACGCGCGCGGCGGTGAGTTGAGCGCGGTCGCGCGCAGGAGTGTGCGTGAGGGAAGGCATGTGGTGTGTCCACTTCCGAGACCGAGGTCTCTGCGGGCACGCCGGGCCGGGGGCGCGCGCGTGCGGATGATCTGACGGAAGGCCCGGGAAGGGCCGGATGCTGCGGGCACGCGTCGCTCGGATGACTCGACGAGCGACGTGCGGGCGTGGCCGCTCCGTCGGATCAGATGAAGAAGTAGAAATGCACGGGTCGAGCATAACCGCCCCGGCTGGACACCGCCCGGGCACGAACTACGCTCGGACCATGGCGACGCAGCCCGCACCGGGGTGGTACGACGACGGCTCCGGCAAGCAGCGCTGGTGGGACGGCACGCACTGGACCGACCAGTACATCGACCTGCGCGAGCACGCCACCGAGCTGCGGACGGACGCCGGCCCCGCCGCCTCCGGCCAGGCGCAGCCAGGCTGGTACGACGACCAGCGCGGGCGCACCCGCTGGTGGGACGGCCGGCGCTGGACCGGCGAGGTGCGCTACAGCGGCCAGGAGCAGGACTTCGCCGGCGTGGTGATCGACGGCCGGTGGATCCACTTCGGCGACCTGAGCCAGCCGGTGAGCGAGATCGCCGCCTCGGCGGACTCGGGCGATGCGCTGCTGCGACGCCCGGAGTTCACGAAGGCGGCGGTCGAGCGGCGGATGTTCGGGCCGGCCGGTCCCATCACGCCGCGCACGCTCAACCGGGCGATCAATCGTGCCGCGCCGCACCTCGTGGTCGCCGGCTCGCAGCTGTGGGTCGTGCCGTTCCCGCCGGCGCGCGATGCCGAGGCCCGGCGCTTCATCACCTGGGTGAACAGCAGCGCCGATCACTACCGCTACCGCTGACGGCCCGTGGTCAGTCGGGAACCGTGAGGGGGAGCTCTCGCTCCTCGTCCCACGGCTCGGTCCAGCCGAGGCGGTCGAACAGCGCGTCGAGCACCATGCCGGTGAACCCCCACACCAGGTGCTCTCCGGTCGCATGCCGCACCAGGAATCCCGGGCCCCGCCACTCCTGGCCGGCGCGGCGGATCACCGTGACGCCGCGGTTCGCCGGGTTCAGCAGGTCGGCGACGGGCGCGCGGAAGACGTCGGCGGACTCCGCCTCGTCGACGACGCGGACCGGTGACGGATGCCGCCACCACGCCAGCACCGGAGTCACCACGTGCTGCGAGAAGGCGAGGGGGATGTCGACGAGCTCGCCCAGCACCTCGACACCGGCGGGGTCGAGGCCGGTCTCCTCCTGCGCCTCGCGCAGCGCCGCGGCCACGGGGCCGTCGTCGCCCGGATCGAGACGGCCGCCCGGGAACGCGACCTGGCCCGGGTGCGCGCGCAGCGTCGTCGCGCGCGACAGGAGCAGGACGTCGAGGTCTCGCGACACCGCGTGGGCCTGCGCGTCGTGGTCGCTGGGGAGCGTGTCGAGCACCCCGAAGAGCATGAGCACCGCCGCCGGGCGGGGATCGGCGGGTGAGGGCAGATCGAGCAGCGCGCCCGCGCCGGTCGCGGACGCGTCGGCGAGCGCGGCGAGCTGGGCACGCGCACCGAGGGCGAGACCTGGACGTGCCTCGCCGGTCTGCGGAGTCGACGGCTGCGGCATCCGTTCAGGCTACGCCGCATCGACGACACGCGGTCGCTGCTGAGGGAACCTTGTGTTGACCGCCGCTCGGCCGCGCCGCTACGTTCGCCCCGTGGCGCACCGGCGCCATCGGGCGCGCCGCGCCCCGTGTGCCTGCGCTGCTGGGGAGCCCGCATGATCACCGTCGATGGCCTGCGGGCCCTGCACGTCTTCGCTGAGGTGCCCGACGCGGCCCTCGCCTACCTCGCCGGCGCGGTCGAGGACATCCGCCTCGTGACGGGAGAGTACTTCGCGCACGAGGGTGACGCTCGGGCCCTGTTCGTCGTGGTCGAAGGGCTCGCGGAGATCACGAAGGTCGTCAATGGCGAGGAGCGCGTGATCGGCACGCGCCGGCCGGGTCAGTTCTTCGGCGAGGTGCCGATGACCCTCAGCACGCCGTTTCCGGCGAGCGGCCGCGCCGGGGAGCCGACGCGCGTGCTCAAACTCGAGCCCGCGGTCTACTACTCCCTCGCCGCGGCCGCGCCGTCGGTGCCCGACCGGGTCGCGGGGCTCGCGCGGCGCTACCTGGACTCGCTGCAGACCATGGCCGCCGAGCAGCACGAGTACGAGGTGCGGCTCATCCATCCGCGGCGCAGCGCCCGCGCGCACCGCGTGATCGGGTTCCTCACGCGCAACCAGGTCGACTTCGAGCCCGTGGACGTGGATGCCGCCGCTGACGCCACGCAATACCCGGTGCTCGAGCTTGCGAGCGGCACGCGGTTCGAGAATCCGACGATGCGCGAGATCGCCGAGGCGGTCGGGCTCGATGTGATGCCCGCCGCCGGTCACTACGACGTCGTGATCCTGGGCGCCGGCCCCGCCGGTCTCACGGCCGCCGTGAACGCCGCCGCCGAGGGTCTGCGGACGCTCGTCGTCGAGACCTTCGCCCCCGGTGGCCAGGCGGGCACCTCGACGCGGATCGAGAACTACACCGGCTTCCCGTTCGGCATCTCGGGAGACGACCTCGCCAGACGCGCCTTCACGCAGGCGAAGCGGCTGGGCGCGGAGATCGTGGTCACGCGCACGGTCGAGGCACTGGACCCGCAGACGCGCGAGCTGACACTCGACGGCGGCGACGTCGTGCGCGCCGAGGTCGTCATCCTCGCCATGGGCGTGGTGTGGCGCACGCTCCCGGTCGAGGGCGTCGAGCGTTTCCTCGGCAGCGGCGTCTACTACGGCGCCGCGCGCAGCGACTCGGCCGTGGCGCAGGGTGCCGACGTCTGCATCATCGGCGCCGGGAACTCGGCCGGGCAGGCGGCGCTGTTCTTCAGCAGGCACGCACGGTCGGTCACGATGCTCGTGCGCGGCGAGTCCCTCGAGGCGAGCATGTCGCGCTACCTCATCGACCAGATCGCGGCGATCCCGGCCATCCGCGTTGAGACCCGCAGCGAGGTGGTCGGACTGCACGGTGCCGATGCGCTCCGAGCCGCCGACATCGCCGACCGGCGCACGGGCGCCGTCGAGGAGCGCGACGTCGACGTGCTCTTCGTCATGATCGGGGCCGACGCCGAGACCGCGTGGCTGCCGGCCGAGATCGCGCGCGACGCCCGGGGGTTCGTGCTCACCGGAGCGGATGCGGCCGAATCAGGCTCGTGGCGCGAGGCGCGCCGCCCGTTCGCCCTCGAGACGACCGTGCCCGGCGTCTTCGCGATCGGCGACGTGCGGTCGGGCTCGGTGAAGCGCGTCGTCGCGGGCGTCGGCGAGGGCGGCGCGTCGATCGCGTTCACGCACCAGTACCTCGCGCTCGGCGCGCCCGGCACCTGACGCCGTGCACAGAATCGGAGGATTCGCGCGACGCGCCGGGTCGCGGCATCCATCTCCCGGCGTGCCGTCTACAACCTCCGACGCTGTGTTGCCGGGTTAGCCGCGGAAGTAGGTCTCCGCGACGCGGGCGAGGTCCCATAGGTCGCTCACGCCGGCGAGCTCGCGTGCCGAGTGCATGGAGAGGATCGGGATGCCGACGTCCACGGTGCGGATGCCGAGGCGAGTCGCCGTGATCGGGCCGATCGTCGAGCCGCACGGCACCGCGTTGTTCGAGACGAACTCCTGGCTGGTGACGCCCGCCGCGGCGCACCAGCCGTTCCAGGCGGCCGCGCCCGCGGCATCCGTGGCGTACCGCTGGTTGGCGTTGATCTTGAGGATCGGGCCGGAGCCGAGCACGGGCTGCACGACGGGGTCGTGCTTGTCGGCGTAGTTGGGGTGCACCGAATGGCCCACGTCGCTCGAGACGCACCAGGACGCGGCGAGCGCACGCAGCTGCTGCTCGCGGTCGGCGCCCAGCGACAGCCACAGCCGCTCGAGCACGTCGGACAGGAAGGGACCGGCCGCGCCCGACCGGGTGCCCGAGCCGACCTCTTCGTGATCGAAGACGGCGAGCATCGCGATGTGGTCGGCGTCGTGCCCGTCGGCCGCACGCTCGAGCGCGACGACGCCGGCGTGCACGGACGCGAGGTCGTCGAGGCGTCCGGAGGCGAAGAACACATCGTCGCGCCCGAAGGTCGCGCCGCGCGCGGCGTCAGCGGTGACGACGTCGTAGCCGCGGATGCGCGCGGCGTCGACGCCGGCCTCGCGGGCGAGCTCGTCGAGGATGTCGGCGGACTCCGCCTCGCCGAGGCCCCACACCGGCTGGGTCTGCGACTGCTTGTCGAGGGCGAGGTGATCGTTGACCTCTCGATCGAGGTGGATCGCGAGCTGCGGCAGCCGCAGCAGCGGGCCCGTCGCGGCGAGCACGGCCGTGCCGTCGTCGAGCACGAGGCGACCCGCCAGACGCAGTTCCCGGTCGAGCCACGAGTTCAGGAGCGGGCCGCCGTAGATCTCGACGCCGGCCTGCAGCCAGCCGAGCTTGCCGGTGGTCGGCTTGGGCTTGAGCTTGAACCCCGGCGAGTCGCTGTGGGCGCCGAAGATGCGCACACCGGTCGACGCCGACGCGCCCTGCGGCACCACCCACGCGATCGCCGCGCCGTCGCGCACCACGACGTACTTCCCACCGGCGGGAGCCGGCCACCCGGCCGCCTCGTCGAGACGCGTGAACCCCGCGTCCTCGAGGCGTCTCGCGACCTCGGCAGCGGCGTGGAAGCTCGACGGCGACGCCGCCACGAACGCGGCGAGATCGTCGGCGTGCGCGAGGGCTGCGGGGCGGGCGGGAGCGGTGGACGAGGGCACGGATGGGCCTCCTGTAGAGGTGCGACGGGTGCTTCGATCGTAGTTCGGAGGACCCTCCCAGGCGGCGCCGCAGACCGGGATCCGACCTCTTGATCTGGCCTTTTCGAACATTCCACTCACATGTAACGTTCAGGTAACGCACCGGAAGCGTCCAGAAAGGCCCGGGAGACTCGGGGACTTGTGCCCGCCCGAACGGTCACGACGCGCCTCCCGAAGGCGCATTTCGCTGATACGGAACCCGGTCTTACATGCGCTCCCACACGTCGTTTCCGCCCGCCCGCCGCACTCTCCGCCGCGCCGAACGCCGCCTCCGCCGCCGCCCGGTGCTGGTCGCGGCGACACTCGCGGTCGGCGTGCTGGCCACCGCCGCGTTCAGCACGGCGACCCCCGCCTCGCAGGCCGAGGCCTCCGGTTCGCTGACCGATTTCGCGCTGGCCTCGTACTCCACCGCCTCCGTCACGGCGGAGGCCGCTGCCGCGCCGAGCGACTTCGACAAGACCGTGGCCGACGCGAGCGCCGCGGTGTCTGCGGCGACGACCGTCTCGTCCGACATCGCCGCGTCGGGCCTCGACGTCGGCACGGCCGACACGACCGTCGACACCGCGGAGCTCGAGGGCGCCGTCGCTCAGCTGAAGCGCGCGCAGTCGCTCCCGGCCGAGTACACGACGGAGGTCACGGATGCCGTGACCACCCTCACCGCGTCGGTCAACGAGCAGGCGCAGGGACTGCGCGGCAAGCTCGACGCCGCGATCGCGCTCAAGGCGCAGCGCGAGGCGGAGGAGAAGGCCCGCAAGGAGGCCGAGGCCGCCGCAGCCGCCAAGGCCGCCGAGGAGGCCGCCGCCGCGGCTGCAGCGAAGAAGTCGTCGGCGCCGCGTTCGTCCGGCGGCGGTGCGCCGGTGTTCGCCACCGGCGGCGCCGTGGGCGGCACCAGCCCGGCCGACGCCCAGGCGACCGCTCGATCGATGCTCGGAGGCTACGGCTGGGGCGACGACCAGTTCGGCTGCCTCGTGTCGCTGTGGAACAAGGAGTCGGGCTGGAACTACCAGGCCTACAACCGCGGCAGCGGCGCCTACGGCATCCCGCAGGCCCTGCCCGGCAGCAAGATGGGCAGCGCCGGCGCCGACTGGCAGACCAACCCGGCGACGCAGATCGCGTGGGGCCTCGGCTACATCTCGGGCCGCTACGGCAGCCCCTGCGGCGCGTGGAGCCACTCGCAGTCGACCGGCTGGTACTGATCACCGCCGCGAAGCTCATAGGCGATCCATAGCGCTCGCCTGACAGCCTCGAAGAGGGCACGTCCAGACTGTGGACGTGCCCTCTTCGTCGTCTCCGCCGTCGCTCGCGCCGCGCCTGCTGTACGTCGAGGACGAGGCCGAGATCGCCGGCATCGTCGTCGAGATGCTGGGCGACGAATACGACGTCGACCACGCGTCGACGGGCGAGGAGGGCCTGCGCCTTGCACTCGGTCGCCGCTACGACGTGATCGTGGTCGATCGCCGTCTGCCCGGGATGTCGGGCGTCGAACTCGTCGGCGCGGTCCGCACGGCGCGCATCGCGACGCCCGCACTCATGCTCACGGCGCTCGGCGCGGTCGACGACCGCGTGACCGGGCTCGACGCCGGCGCCGACGACTACCTCGTGAAGCCGTTCGACGTCGCCGAGCTGCGCGCCCGGCTGCGCGCGCTCCGCCGCGGGCGCGGAGCCGGTGACCGCCGCGAGCTCGGCGACTGGGTGTTCACGCCGGCCTCGCAGGCGCTCTACTCCCCCGCCGACGGCCGCATCCCGCTCACGCAGGCCGAGTCCGAGCTGCTGGAACTGCTGACCTCGAGCCCCGAGCACGTGTTCTCGCGCGACGAGATCCTCGCTCACGTGTTCCCCGGCGGCTCGGCCGCCACCGTCGACACCTACGTGCACTACGTGCGCCGCAAGTCGACGCCCGAGATCATCGAGACCGTCCGCACGCGCGGGTATCGCAGCGGGACGCCCCGATGAGCGAGCGGACGGATGCTGCGACCGCCGCCGACCGGCGGCGCGTGCAGCAGGCTGCCCTGCGTGCCGGGGTCTGGGTGGCCGTCGCCGCGGCGGCGGTCGTCGCGATCATCACCACCGTCATCGTCGCCGTGATGTTCGCGACCTCACGGCCCGAGCATGGTCCGCCGCACCCCGGTCCGGGCGGCGGGGGCTGGGACGGACCGGGGGATCGCGTGATCGACCTCGACGACGTCGTTCCCCTCGCGATCCTCGTCGGGCTGATCGGCGTCGTCGCGCTGGGATTCGTCGCGTGGTGGGCGTCCAAGCGGGCGGCGCAGCCGCTGGCGGACGCCCTCGAGGTGCAGCGCGCCTTCGTCGCCGACGCCAGCCACGAGTTGCGCACTCCCCTCACGACCCTGACGAGCCGCATCCAGCTCGCGCAGTATCGGGTCGAACGCGGTGGCGACGTCGACGCCGTCCTCGCCGATCTGCGCCGCGACGCGGCGGTGATGGACGCGGTGCTCACCGACCTGCTGCTCACGGCCGAGACCGCCGGCGCCCACGCCGGGGACGACGACGCCGTGGCATCGGTCGCCGCCGCCGCGCACGACGCCATCGCCGTCATCGAGCCGAGAGCGGTCGAGCGCGGCGTCGCGCTCGTCGCTGAGGCATCCGCGGATCTGCACGTCGCCGCCGACCCCACGTCGCTGACGCGGGCGCTGATGGCGCTCCTCGACAATGCGGTGCGCTACTCCCCCGCCGGCTCGACGATCACGGTCCGCGCACGACCCGCCGGGCGCCGCGTCGAGATCAGGGTGGTCGATGAGGGCAGCGGCATCGCCGGCATGGACCCCGATCGACTGTTCGACCGCTTCGCCCGTTCGAACGACGCGCCGCGCGATGGCGGGCGCCGCGGGTTCGGGCTCGGCCTCGCGCTCGTGCGCGACATCGTCGCGCGCTTCGACGGCGGCGTACGCGTCGAGAACACGTCGCCCGCCGGCACGACGTTCCTGCTGGATCTGCCGTCGGGCGGCCGGCGCACGCGCGAACGCTGAGGATGACGCGGCGCGAACTTATGAGAATGCCCAGATCGACCGACTCTTTGAGCATTCTTGGAACCGCGGCGGGACAGTGTGGTCATGTCCGACAGCACCCCTGAAAAGCCCGCCGGCACGCCCGACGAGGCGGCCTCCACCGAGCCGGTCACGCCCGAGCCCACCACGCCCGCCCCTGCGGCGCCCACCCAGGCGACGACGCCTCTCCCGCCGCAGCCACCCGTCGCGCCGTCGACCCCCGCGTCGGATGCGACAGCGGCCGCTCCGGTCGCTCCGGCCGTGGCGGCCGCCCCCGCGCCCGCCACGGAGAAGCCGCCGTTCCTGCGGCGCACGTGGGTCAAGGTCACCGGTGCCGCGGTCGCCGCCGTCCTGCTCCTCGGCGTCGGCTTCGGCACCGGTTGGGCCGCGGGCAGCTCGCGCGGACCCGCTGGCGGTCCGGTCGGCTGGAACCAGGACGGCAATGCGCCGGGCCGACCCGGAGACGGGTCCGGGCAGCGCGGCGGCCCCGACGACGGCCGGCAGGACGGCGGACCCGGCGGTGGCCCTGGTCAGGGCGACCCGCGCGGGGACGACTCCGACTCCGGCTCCGGGACCGACTCCGACGGGTCCTGAACCTTCCCCCCGAAACCTGAGGAGCAGCCATGGCGACGATCGTGTCACCGACCGCACCGGTCGCGCTGCGGCATCCGTCCGTCTCGACGGGCCCGCGCCGCGCCGCCATGTGGAATGGCGGAGCGATCGTCGTCATCTGGCTGACGAGCCTGTTCGTGGCGGCCCTGTGGGTGTCGGGTGGCGGAGTCGACGCGGTTCTCGGGGGCGGCGCGGAGGCGCTCAATGCGGCCGGTCGCCTGTGCGGCCTGGTCGCGGCGAACCTCCTGCTCTACCAGGTGCTGCTCATGGCGCGGGTGCCGCTGTTCGAGCGGGGGTTCGGCCACGACGGCATCACGAGGATGCACCGCGTCGTCGGGTTCTGGTCGTTCTGGCTCATGCTCGCGCACATCGCGCTGCTCGTCGCCGGCTACGCGGCGGTCGCGCAGATCAACCCGTTCGTGCAGCTGTGGGAGTTCGTGTGGGACTACCCCGGCGTGCTGCTCGCGACGGCGGGCGCCGCGCTCATCGTGCTCGTCGTGGTGACGTCGATGCGACGGGCCCGGCGCCGGCTGCGGTATGAGTCGTGGCACCTGCTCCACCTGTACGCGTACATCGGCGTCGGCATCGCACTGCCGCACCAGCTGTGGGCCGGGGCAGACTTCACCGCGTCAGCGTGGGCCACCGTCTATTGGTGGACCCTGTGGGCGCTCGCGGCCGCCGCCGTCGTCGTGTTCCGCCTCGGCGCTCCGGCGGTGCGGTCATGGCGGCATGGTCTGCGGGTGGCCGCCGTCGAGGCCGACGGCTCAGGCGGGGTGACCGTGCGGATGCGCGGACGCCGACTCGAGCGCCTCGCCGCACGCGGCGGCCAGTTCTTCGTCTGGCGCTTCCTCGACGGCGCGGGGTGGTCGCGCGGCCATCCGTTCTCCCTCTCCTCGGCACCCCGCCGTGACGAGCTCGTCATCTCGGCGCGGATCGTCGGCGACGGCACCGCCCGGCTCGCCGCCCTGCGCCCGGGCACGAGGGTGCTGATCGAGGGCCCGTACGGCCGGATGACCGGAGACGAACGCCGCGGGCACAAGCTGCTCCTGGTCGGTGCCGGCGCCGGGGTCGCACCACTCGTGTCCCTGCTCGAGTCCGAGCCGTACGCGCCGGGCGACGCGACGCTCGTCACCCGTGACTCGACCCTCGACGCCGCGTTGCGGGGCGCCGCCATCGCCGCGCTCGTGCGTGATCGCGGGGTGCGGCACATTCCCCTCGACGGTCCACGCGCGTCGTCCGCGACGCCGTGGCTCCCCGCGACGCATGCCGCCTGGAACGGCGCCGATGCCCTCCGTCATCTCGCGCCCGACCTCGCCGCGTACGACGTGTTCGTCTGCGGTCCGCAGCTGTGGATGGATGCCGTCACCCGCGACCTGCGTGCGGCGGGCGTCGCGCCGGCCCGCATCCACACCGAGTCCTTCACGATCTGAGGCCGTCATGCACCGTTCCAGGAGTCCGCGATGAAGAAGATCGTCTACGCCGTCCTCGCCACCCTCAGCGGCCTGGTGCTGCTGTTCAGCTATCGCACGTCGCACGTCGACGCGATCCAGCCCGTCGCCGCGGACACCGCGACCACCTCGTCGAGCTCGTCCGGCTCGTCGGGCTCGACGGGCAGCGACACGGGCAGCGAAACCGACACCGGCACTCAGACCGGCAGCGGCGCCGAGACCGACGCGGGCTCGAGCGATTCGACCTCCGGGGCGACGGGCTCGGAGACAGGATCCACGTCGTCGACCGGACTCTCCGACGGCACCTTCACGGGCTCGTCGGCGAACACCCGCTTCGGCCCGGTCCAAGTGCAGATCACGGTCTCGGGAGGGCAGATCACCGACGTCCAGGTGCCGGAGTACCCGTCGGGCAACCCTCGCGACCGCCAGATCAACGAGCGCGCGCTGCCCGTGCTCGTCGCCGAGACCACCGCCGCCCAGTCCGCCGACATCGACATGGTGTCGGGCGCGACGTACACCAGCCAGGGCTACCTGCAGTCGCTGCAGAGCGCGATCGACCAGGCACGGGCATGAGGCGTCCGCCCCGGCACGTGGAAGTCGCCGACATCATGGGCACGGCGATCAGCGTGCATGTGATCGGTGACATCGACGCCCACGTCTTCGCCGCCGCCACCGCCGCCTGTTTCGACGAGCTGCGCCTCGTGGATCGGGTCTTCTCGCCGTATCGCGACGACTCCGACCTGCTGCGCGTGGCGCGCGGCGAGCTCGCGATGGCGGATGCCTCGCCCTGGGTCGCCGAGGTGGCCAGGGCGTGCGCGCAGGCCGAGTCCGACACCGGCGGCCTGTTCACCGCGACGTGGGCCGGGGTGTTCGACCCGACAGGATACGTCAAAGGATGGGCCGCGGAGCGGACCGCCCGCGCGCACCTCGCCCCGCTGCTCGAGCGCCCGGGCGTGGTCGCCGCGGGGATCAATGCGGGCGGCGACCTGCAGCTGTTCACCGCGCCGGGAACGGACTGGACCTGGAACGTCGCGATCGTCGATCCCTCCGACCGGGCGCGGGTGCTCGCCACCGTGCCCGTGCGGGATGGAGCCGTCGCCACCTCGGGGAGCGCCGAGCGCGGCGCGCACATCATCGATCCGAGATCCGGCCGCGCGGCGTTGGGAGCCGCGTCGGCGACGGTGGTGTCGACGAGCCTCGCCCATGCCGATGTCTGGGCGACCGCAGCCGTCGTGGCCGGATTCGACGACCTCGGGTGGATCGGACGCGCCGGCCCGACGACCGGCCTGATCGTCGACGACGCCGGGCGCGTCCGCCGTTGGCTCGACGGCGTCGAAGTGGGCGTCGACCCGGTCGATCAGGCGGCGCGGAGGATCTTCTCCATCGACTTTCCGCGGGCGAGCTCGTCGACGAGCTTGTCGAGGTAGCGGATCTTCTGCATCAGCGGGTCCTCGATCTCCTCGACGCGCATGCCGCAGATGACTCCCGTGATGAGCGAGGCGTTCGGGTTGAGGTCGGCGTCCGCGAAGAAGTCCTCGAAGGTCGTGTGCTCGTCGATGTGCTGCTTCAGCGCGGCGTCGTCGAACCCCGTGAGCCACTCGATGACCTCGTCGAGCTCCGCGGTCGTGCGTCCCTTCTTCTCGACCTTGGTGACGTAGAGCGGGTAGACCGAGGCGAAGCTGATCGAGAAGATCCGGTGCATGCCGACAGGCTAATGCCGGACGGATGCCTCGGCACGCGGCATCCGGAGTCCCCGACGCACAAGATGGTCCCGGTGGGTTGCCCTCCCACCGGGACCATCGCGCGTCGACGGGAGACGGTACGGCGACCCGAACGCCGAAGCTCGACCGCTACGCGCTGAACTGCTTGTGTTGCTCCGCCAGGTTACTCAGGGACTCCCGCATGCGTCTGCCCGTTGACACGCGCCGCGCCGGACTGATAGCCGCGCCGACTCGAGGATCGCGTCGAGCCCCCGTCAACGCACCGCCACCACGACCTTGCCGAGGGCATGGCCCTCACCGTGCCACGCGAGCGCCTCGGGCACCTGGTCGAGCGGGAACACACGGTCGATGTGCACCTGCACCTCGCCCGCCGCACAGCGTTCGGCGACCGGGACGAACGCGGACGGCCCCTGGCGCACGAAGAGCACGCCCAGGTGCGTGCGGGTCAGGGCCCCGAGCAGCGCGCCGGCGGTCAGCATCCGTATCAGGGTCCGTGCCGTTCCGCCCACCATCACGCACCGGCCGCCCGTCGCAAGCGCGCGGGCGTAGGCGAACACCGAACGGCGGGCGACCAGGTCCACGATGAGGTCATACGGCCCGTGCCGCGTGAAGTCGTCGCGACGGTAGTCGATCACCTCGTCCGCGCCGAGCGCGCGGAGGAAGTCGAGCTTGCCCGCGTTGTCGACCGCCGTCACGTGCACGCCCTGCTGGGCCGCAAGCTGGATCGCGAGGCTCCCCGAGCCTCCGCCGGCGCCGTTGAGCAGCATCCGTGCTCCCGGCTTCGCCAGCGCGACGGCATGGGTCGCGATCGCCGCAGCCTGCGGAAGAGCGGCCGCCTCGGCGAACGACAGCTCGGCAGGCTTCGGAGCCAGCATCGATTCGGGCACGGCGACGAACTCGGCGAACCCGCCGTAGCGGGGCATGATGTCGCCGAACACCGCGTCGCCGACCGCGAAGCGGGTCGCGCCGTCGCCGACGGCCGCGATCCGGCCGGCGATGTCGGAGCCGAGGATCCTCCGGCGGGGCCGGAACAGCCCGCCGAGTCGGGCATAGGCGGGACTGCCGTGCAGCCCTTCCCAGTCCGACAGGTTGACCGACGTCGCGACGACCTCTACGAGCACCTCGCCGGCGCCGGGCACCGGCCGGGGGACGTCGCGCAACTCGAGCCGCTCGGGCGACCCGTACCGCTCGTACACGACCGCGCGCATGTCCCCCATCGTTCCGGGCGCGAGGGGCCGCGCGCAACGGCCGTCCTGCCGGCGGCTGGGCGTCGCGCCGATCAGCCGCCCGAAGCGGGCGGCAGCAGCGGCTGCAGCGCCCGGCCGAGCACGTCGGCCATGTCGGCGCTGATGGCGGCGGTGAGGTGGTGCGAGTCGCGGTAGACGAGCGTGTTGCCGATGATCGGCGGGCAGGCTTCGGCGTCACAGAGGTACTCGTTGAGATCCACGAGCGGGATGCCGCGCTTCGCGGCCGCTGTCGCCTCGCCGTCACGCGCCGGCCCCTCGAGCGCGACCGTCCGCGGTTGCGCGCAGGCCGCCGCGTCGGACAGGTGCGCCGACAGGCAGGGCGCCGGATCCTCCCGCATGTCGGGGGTGTCGGCCATCATCGCGACAGGCGCGTCGATCGCGTCGAGCGTGCGGCCGAACGCCGCCGCCCACGTCTTGGCGTCGTCGTCGACCCCCGGGGCGAGCTCCGGATCGGTGAACGTCGCCACGAGCACCAGCGCGGGCGGCGAGGCGTTGATGCGATCGATCACGGCATCGCGCCATTCGGGACACTGCGGGTACGGTGCACCGCGGCGGAGCGACTCGATGTCGGCGGCGGGGCAGGAGCTCTTGGTGTGCACCTCGACGGAGTACCCCGCCGAGGTCGCGAACCCTTCGAGCGCCGGGAACCACTGCGCGGCGTGCGAATCGCCGAAGAGCACGATGCGCGGCGCCGTGGGATCCCCGTAGACGCAGCCCTCGGCGTCCGTCGAGGCGATGCCCAGCATGCAGCCGTCGTCGTAGACCTCGGGAAGACTGTCGCGCGCATCCCGCAACGCGGGCGCGAGGTTGTCGGGCACGAAGTCGGTGCCGCGCGGAGCGTCGGCGATGACGGTGCCCGACGCCGCGCGCTCCGCGTGCAGCGACCGGGTGTCGGCCACCGCGTACGCGGCGCTGGCGAGCCCCAGGCACGCGAGCGATCCGGCCAGCGCGCCCACCAGCGTGACGCGCGCCCGGCGCTTCGTGAGCAGCGGCGTCCGGCGCACCGGGTCCTCCACGAACCGGTACAGCAACCACGCCGCGGGCACGCACGCGATCGCGATGCCGAGCGTCGTCCACAGCGGCAGCTCCCCGGGCAGCGCGGTGCCGGGAAGCACGAGCGCCGGCCAGTGCACGAGGTACAGCGAGTACGAGATCGTTCCGAGGAACACCATGCCCCGGGCCGACAGCATCCGTGTCGGTCCGCGCCGCGACTCGCCCGCCGCGATCACAGCAGCCGTGCCGAGGACGGGAACCGCGGCCGCCGCGCCCGGGAAGAGCGTCTCGGACGAGAAGAGGAAGACGGATGCCGCCACCGCCGCGATGCCTGCCCACCCCAGGGGCGCCGCCCACCGCGGCCCCACGATCCCGCGCCTCCGCTGCAGCAGCACGGCCACGAGCCCGCCGATGCCGAGCTCCCATGCGCGCGAGGGGAGCGAGAAGAACGCCCACGGCTGGGCGGCGAAGGTGAGCCACACGCAGAGCGCGAACGACGCGGCCACCACGACGAGGAGCACCCCGACGAGCGCGCGCCGCGACCGGACCAGCACCCACACCAGCGCGAGCACCGCCGGCCACAGGAGATAGAACTGCTCCTCGACGCCGAGCGACCAGTAGTGCTGGAAGAGCGACGGGTTCGACGACTCGGCGAGGTAGTCCGAGTTCGCAGAGGCGAAGAAGTAGTTCGGCACGTAGAGCGCCGTGGCGACGGCCGCCGCCCAGAGGTCCTTCATCAGCAGCGGCGGGTACCAGATGAGCGCGGCGGCCACCGAGAGCGTGAGCACGACGAACGACGCCGGGAGGATCCGGCGCGCACGTCGCGCGTAGAACTCCCCGAATCTCAGCCTGCCGTGGCGCTCGAGCTGACCCAGGAGGTGGGACGTGATGAGGAAGCCCGAGATGACGAAGAACACGTCCACGCCGACGTAGCCGCCCGGCAGGAACGGCAGGCCCGCGTGATAGAGCAGGACAGACCCGACTGCGATCGCACGCAGTCCCTGGATATCGGCGCGAAAACCCGAGTGGTCGGGCTGGGCGCTGGCTCGGTCCACCACTCGAGCGACTCTAGGTCGCCGGGGTGAACAGCTGACACCCCCTTGACGAGAGCGCGGCGACACTCCACCATTCGGTCACGGATGCCTCGGCCCGCGGCATCCGCTCTTCCCTCACGGCGCGCGCCGCGCCGTCGGTCGCAGCCACGCCACCGCCAGGAGCACGGACGTCGCGATCAGCGCGAGCACTGCCACCGCGACGCCGTCCCATCCCGCCGCGACGAACACGAGGCCCAACGCCCAGCCGAACAGACTGGAGCCGCCGTAATAGCCGAGGTAGTACAGCGACGAGGCCTGCGCCTTCGCGTCCGGCGTGCTCGCGACCGGCGCCCAGCCCGACGCCACGGCGTGCGCGGCGAAGAAGCCGGCCGTGAAGACGAGGAGACCCGCCAAGATGACGGGGACGGCCGGCACCAGCGTCAGGGTCCCTCCCGCGGCCATGACGGTGCTCGAGACCAGCAGGACAGGGAGCCGCCCGAAGCGCGACGCGAGCGTTCCCGCGATCGGCGATGCGACGGTGCCGGCGAGGTAGGCGAGGAACAGCAGGCTGACCGCCCAGTGCGGCATCGAGTACGGCGGCTCGGCGAGGGCGAAGCCGAGGTAGTTGTAGAGCGCGACGAAGCCGCCCATCAGCAGGAACCCCTGCGCGTAGAGCGCGAGCTGCCGCCGCGACCGCAGGTTCACTGCCAGCCGGTGCAGCAGCGACGGCCCAGGGTCCGGGCGATGGCGCAGCGCGACGAACCCGCGCGCCCTCGGCACCAGCATCAGGAACGCGACCGCCGAGACCGCGCACACGACGGCGACGACGAGGACCCCGGTCTCCCAGCCGGCGAAATCGCCGACCGGCCCCGCGACGATGCGGCCCGCGAGCCCGCCGATCGTCGTGCCGGCGATGTAGCTGCCCGCGGCGGCCGCCGTGTGCGCAGCATCCACCTCCTCGCTGAGGTAGGCGAGCGCGATCGCCGGAACCGCGCCGAGGCCCACACCCTCGAGCAGGCGCAGCGCGAGCAGCGTGCCGAAGTCGGGACTGAACGGGGCGAGCAGGCCGAACACCGTCGCGGCGATGATTCCTGCCGTCATCGCCGGGACCCTCCCGACGCGGTCGGCAACGGCCGACCACGGGATGACGGTGACGGCGAGCGCGAGCGTCGTCACCGACACCGTGAGCGCCGCGGTCGCGGGCGGCACGGCGAACTCGGCCGCGATCAGCGGCAGCACCGCCTGCGGCGAGTACAGCTGCGCGAAGGTCGCGATGCCGGCGAAGAACAGGCCCGCGATGAGCCGGCGGTACGCCCGATCGCCGGGCAGATGCCCTGTGAACACGGAGGCCGACATCGGCCTCCACGTTACTCCGGACCGATTGACCGGCGGCCCTTGAGATCAGTGACGTCGTCAGGTACGCCGCTAGAGTCGGAGGGCCGCGCGGGTCGCGGCATCCCTCCCCTCATCCACCCCCTGCGGGCGCAACGGTGCGCGCGAAACCCGAGGAGCGCCCGTGTCCGCCGTCGCCGAATCCGCCGATCGCTACCGCAGCGAGCCGACCGTGCTGCAGGCGCTGCGGCGCCCCCGCCTCGTCACGCGCGAGGTCGTCGCCGGGCTCGTCGTCGCGCTCGCCCTCATCCCCGAGGCGATCGCATTCTCGGTCGTCGCGGGCGTCGACCCCCGGGTGGGGCTGTTCTCATCGTTCGTGCTCGCCATCGTCATCGCGTTCACCGGCGGGCGTCCGGCGATGATCACCGCCGCCGCGGGCGCGGTCGCGCTGGTGATCGCACCCGTCGCGCGCGAATACGGGTCGGACTACCTCATCGTCACGATCGCACTGGCAGGCATCCTCCAGGTGCTGTTCGCGGTGCTGGGCGTCGCCCGGCTCATGAGGTTCATCCCCCGCAGCGTCATGGTCGGCTTCGTGAACGCCCTCGCGATCCTGATCTTCCTGTCGCAGATGCCGCAGCTCGTCGACGTGCCCTGGGCGGTGTACGTGCTCGTGGCCGCGGGTCTCGGCATCCTCTTCGTCTGGCCGCGCATCACGCGCGCGATCCCCGCACCGCTCATCGCGATCGTGGTGCTGACCGTGGTCGTCGTGGTGTTCGGGCTCTCAGCGGTGCCGAACGTCGCCGACCAGGGCGAGCTCCCCCGGAGCCTTCCGGAGCTCCTCATCCCGAACGTCCCGCTGACGTGGGAGACGCTGCAGATCGTCGCGCCTTATGCGTTCGCCGCCGCGCTGGTGGGTCTGCTCGAGTCGCTGATGACCGCGAAGCTCGTCGACGACATCACCGACACCCACTCGCGCAAGACCCGTGAGGCGTGGGGACTCGGCGTCGCCAACATCGCCTCGGCGTTCTTCGGCGGCACCGGCGGCTGCGCGATGATCGGCCAGACGATGATCAACGTGAAGACCTCCGGCGGTCGCACGCGGATCTCGACGTTCATGGCGGGCGTGTGGGTGCTGATCCTGGTCGTCGCCCTGGGCGACATCGTCGGGCTCATCCCGATGGCGGCCCTCGTCGCCGTGATGATCGTGGTGTCGGTCATGACGTTCGACTGGCACAGCATCCGTCCGTCGACGCTGAAACGGATGCCGCTGAGCGAGACCCTCGTGATGCTCGTCACCGTCGTGGCCACGGTATGGACGCACAATCTCGCCGTCGGCGTGATCCTCGGCGTGCTCGCCGCCATGGTGCTGTTCGCCCGCCGCGTCGCGCACTTCACGACCGTGACGCGCGAGGTCGACGGCGACACCGCCCGCTACCGCGTGGACGGCGAGCTCTTCTTCGCCTCCAGCAACGACCTCACCACGCAGTTCGAGTACGCCGCCGACCCACCGCACGTCGTCATCGACCTCTCGCGCACCCACGTCTGGGACGCCTCGACGGTCGCCGCCCTCGACGCCATCGTCACGAAGTACGAGGCGCGCGGAACGGCCGTCGATCTGCACGGGATGACGGATGCTGCGGCAGGCTTCCACCGCCGACTCAGCGGCGAGCTCGGCTCGGCCTGACCGAACGACGCAGCAGGTGTCCGGCCGCCCCGACGGCCAGACCCACGAGCGTCATCGCGAGGACGCCGATCGTCGTTCCGACGGTGTTCCACAGCACGTCGTCGACATCGGGCACCCTGCCGGGGATCGAGGCCTGCACGTACTCGACCGTGGCCGACAGTGCGAGGCCGCCGCCGATCGCCACCCACCAGAGCCTCCGCGGGAGAAGAAGTGCCAGGGCTGCGCCGAGCGGCACGAACAGGAGCGCGTTGAGGATCTGATCGACGCTCGCGTGCGGAAGCAGGGCGGACACGGGTGCGGCCACGGCCTCCGTGGCGCGCAGGAAAGAACCGCGCGCGGGCGCGACGATGGCACGCGGCCCGAGCGTCAGTGCCGCGACTCCGAGAAGGGCCACCGCGGCAGCGACGACGCGCGGGGCCGTGGTGATGCGGTCGTGCATGGTGGACGCCTTCCGGCCGGGATCGGGTGCTCCGGCCGAACCAGTCCACGCGAACCGATGTTTCGTCGGCGTATGCGAAACGGCCGGAGACACTCGTCGCCCAGAACTCGAAGCTCGCTCCCAGGTTCGCGGGACCAAAACCCGTGAGGCATCCGTTCTCCTCTATGACGCCGCAGCCAGCCGCGTCGAACCTGGAGGAATCGTGAGCAACGAGTACCGCAAGACACCCGAGGCGCTGAGCCGCCTCTCCGACACCCAGTACCGCGTCACGCAGGAGGAGGGCACCGAGCCCGCCTTCCGCAACGCCTACTGGAACAACCACGAGCCCGGCATCTACGTCGACGTCGTCTCGGGCCAGCCGCTCTTCTCGTCGACCGACAAGTACGACAGCGGAACCGGATGGCCGAGCTTCACCAAGCCCATCGAGCCCGACGCCGTCTCTACCAAGAAGGACTGGAAGCTGCTGCTGCCGCGCACCGAGGTGCGCTCATCGGGCGCCGACAGTCATCTGGGTCACGTCTTCTCCGACGGCCCACGGCAGGCCGGGGGCCTGAGATACTGCATGAATTCGGCCGCACTGCGCTTCGTGCCCGCCTCGTCGCTCGAGGACGAGGGCTACGGCGCCTACCGACACCTCTTCACCACCGAGAACCAGGAGCACGCATCATGACCAGCGGTCCCTTCGACACCGGCGAGATCACCCGCACCCCCGGCACCGAGACGGCGGTCCTCGCCGGCGGCTGTTTCTGGGGCATGGAGGACCTCATTCGCCGCCAGCCCGGCGTGCTCGACACTCGTGTCGGCTACACCGGCGGCGAGAACGCGCACGCGACCTACCGCAAGCACCCCGGTCACGCGGAGGCGGTCGAGATCGTCTTCGACCCCACGAAGACCTCGTACCGCGACATCCTGGCGTTCTTCTTCCAGATCCACGACCCGTCGACCATGAACCGCCAGGGCAACGACATCGGCTCGAGCTACCGCTCCGCGATCTTCCCGCTGTCCGCCGAGCAGGCCGAGGTCGCGCGCGACACCATCGCCGACGTCGACGCCTCGGGTCTCTGGCCCGGCAAGGCCGTCACCACCATCGAGTCCGAGGGTCCGTTCTGGGAGGCCGAGCCCGAGCACCAGGACTACCTGATCCGCATCCCCAACGGCTACACGTGCCACTTCCCGCGGGCCGGCTGGGTGCTCCCCAAGCGCGCCGACGCGACGGCGTAGGAACAGACGAGAAACGGATGCCGCGACCCGGCCGGGTCGCGGCATCCGTTCGTCCGTCGGGGTATCACGAGGCGCGTGAGCACTCTCCTCACAGCATGCGGCGCAACCCGCGCCGCGAGGCCAAGGGAGAGCGATCGTGGCTGATGCGACGCTGCCGGCGCCACCGACCGTCGGCATCAAGATCCCCGAGGGCAGGTCATGGATCGCCCTCGAGATCGGACGGATGCGGGAGGCTGCGCGAGGACGCGCGGCCGCGCGCAAGCGTGCGACTTCGCGGAAGAAGCCGATCGGGCTCCTCCACGTCGACGACGCGCAGTTCCAGAAGGCGGCTCTGATCGTCGCCGTGAACGCCCCGCAGCAGTTCGGCAGGCTGGACGAGATCATCCTGCGCGGGCGTTTCGTCCTGCGCGGCGAAGACGTCGCCACGCTCGACGAACTCGTGCACGAAGCGGTGAGAATCGCCGCGATCGGCTTCGACGGACCGGGCCCCCACCCCTCAGAGCTCACCGCCCTGGACGGCCGCATCATCTACGCCGCCGACTTCCTCCAGCGCAGAGAGGGCGAGATCGCGCGCCGACGCTACGCGCGAGGCCTGCTCGGCGGCGTCACGATGACGTTCTTCCTCCTCCTGCTCATCGGCGCCGGCGGCGCGGCCGTCATCACGCTGTGGCGCCATGGGCCGATGCCGGTGGACCAGAGCGAGGCTCTGCGTGATGTGCTGGTCGCCGTCGGAGCAGGGGCGGCGGGCGCCTGCGTGAGCGTCATGCTGCGCATGCACCGGATGCACAATCTCACGATCGAGTCGGCCGCCCGGGGTGCGGCGATCTACCGCATCTTCCTCGGCTGGTTCTTCGCCGCGGCCGTGGTGTTCTTCTTGAAGAGCGGACTGCTCGCGGGCATCTTCACCGTCCCCGACGATCACATCGCGAGCTGGTTCTTCTGGGGCGCCGTCGGATTCCTGGCAGGGTTCAACGAACGCTGGGCGACCAACCTCATCTCGCGTGGTCCGGGCGGCACGGCGGAGGGAACCCACGGCCACCCGGCGCAGGACGCGCCCGACGCCGTGAAGCCGCCGACCGCCTGAACGTCAGCGCGAGGGGTCGATGGGCTGGCGCAGGATCGTGCGGAGCTTCTCGGAGGCCGTGCGGCGGGGGTCGGCGAGGTAGATCTCGTGGTGCAGCCCTCGCATGCGCAGCCCTGCGTCGGGGATGAAGCGCTCGTGCATCTGGGCGAGCACCGGCGCTTCGTCGTCGTACGACCCGACGTGCAGGGTCTGCACGCACCGGCCCTCGGCGAGCTCCGCCAGGCGCAGCCGCTCCAGGGCGGGTGACGTGCCCTTGGCGACGGCCGCGTCCCGCGCGCGTTGGAAATGGCCGCCGTCGAGCCACTCCGGGACGAGGCTCATCATCGTCCAGCTCCACCGGGACTTGTCGCGCTCCGACGTGAACGCCGCCATGTCGTCGGACCACCACAAGCCCTCGAGCGGCATCACGACGTAGTCGCGGCCGAGTTCGGCCTTGCTCAGGAACTTCAGCTTGTAGGCGACCCCGAACACCGCCGCCACGGCCTCGCCGTACTCGTCCGAGGTGTTGGGGTCGCCGTGGCCGTCGACCATGAGGTACTGCATCGGTGGAACGTCGACGATCTCGAACGACCCGCGCGGGGCGGTGTACGCCGCGATCGACTTCTTGAGGTCGGCCTTGGTCACGAAGCGCCGTCGGACCCGGACCGACCGCCGCTCGACGACTCGGCCTTGCGCGAGCCCGCCTCGAGCACGTCACCGGCGGGCAGCTCCTGGTGGCCGCCGAACTGCAGCCGCATGGCCGAGAGCACCTGGTTGGCGAAATGGTCCTCGCCGCGCGAGGCGAATCGTTCGAACAGGGATGCTGCGAGCACCGGCGCCGGAACTCCCGTGTCGACCGCGGCCTTGACCGTCCAGCGCCCCTCCCCCGAGTCCGAGACGCGCCCTGCGAGACCGTCGAGCGTGGGGTTGCCCTGGAGCGCCGCCGCAGTGAGGTCGAGGAGCCACGACGAGATCACCGATCCGCGGCGCCACAGCTCCGCGACCTTCGGGGTGTCGATCGTGAACTGGTAGAACTCGGGCTCTTCGAGCGGTGCGACCTCGGCGGAGTGCTCGGCCTCCTGAACGCCGGCATCCGCGTGCTCCAGGATGTTGAGGCCTTCGGCGAGCGCCGCCATCACCCCGTACTCGATGCCGTTGTGCACCATCTTGACGAAGTGGCCCGCACCGGACGGACCGCAGTGGAGGTAGCCCTGCTCCTCGGGGGCGAAGTCCCCGGCGCGGCCCGGCGTGCGCTCGACTTCGCCGCTGCCCGGAGCGATCGTGCGCAGGATCGGCTCGATGCGTGCGAACGCCTCGTCGGGCCCGCCGACCATGAGGCAGTAGCCGCGCTCGAGGCCGAACACACCGCCGCTCGTACCCACGTCGACGTAGTGGATGCCGCTGCCCTGCAGTGCGGACGCGCGGCGCACGTCGTCGCGGTAGTTCGAGTTGCCGCCGTCGATGATGATGTCGCCCGGCTCGAGCAGCATGGCGACCTCGTCCACGACCTTGCCCGTGAGTCCGGCGGGGATCATGAGCCAGATCGCGCGCGGTGCCTCGAGCTTCGACACGAGATCGGCGAGGCTCGCGGATCCGACGGCGCCCTCGCCAGCGAGAGTGGACACCGCATCCGGGCTGACGTCGTACACGACGCATTCGTGACCGTCCCGCATCAGGCGCCGGACGATGTTGCCGCCCATCCGGCCGAGGCCCACCATTCCCAGCTGCATCGCGTCTCCTTCGCTCGCCTGTGGCGAAAGCGCCGCGCCCGGGCGCTCGTCCTCGCAGTCTAGAGATCCACCGGGCCCGCGTTGATGATCGTGCTGAACGCCAGCACGATGATGAGGGCATTGAGGAAGAAGCTCGTCGTCGTGTGCCAGACGACGGTCCACCTCATACGGGTCGTGACCACCTGCACGTCGGAGACGGAGAAGGTCGTCGCGTTCGTAAAGGAGAAGTACACGAAATCGGCGAGTCGCGGGTTCTCGGTGCCAGGGAAGATCAGCGGTGGGATGACGGCGAGGCGGTAGCGGCGGTCATAGATGCGCGCGAAGCCCCAGTGGTACAGCGCCCACGACAACAGCATCGCGACCACTCCGATGGGTTCGACCCAGCCCGCCCAGCCCGGGTCGTTGCGGAGCACCAGTATCTCGGCGGCGGCGATGATCCCGACGATGCTCGCCAGGAAGGTCGCGGTGACGGTGACCGCCGCGACGAGCGGGTGCGCGTCGAACGCTCCGATCCAGCGCGGAGCGGCGTTGCGGGAGCGCTTCACGCTCGCGCCGACCACGATCGCGGATGCGAGCCAGTAGAGCGCGCCCAGGGCGCACCATCCGACGAGCGTGTCGAGGGTCGGTTCCTCGCCCTCTACGAAGATGATGAGCAGCCCGAGCCAGATCAGGGCGAGCTGCACCAGCAGATCCGCGACCCGCACGATCACCGCCCAGACCGCACGCACCCCCGAGGACGAGTTCCTGCGTGCCACCGTAGCGGGTGAGGAGCCCGCCGAGCAGGACGCGCGCCACCCGTATGCTCCGATCATGCGGATCGTGGTCTCCGGCACCCATGCCAGCGGGAAGAGCACCCTCATCGGCGACTTCTCGGCGGCGCACCCGGCGTACGAAGTGCTTCCCGATCCGTACGAGCTCATCGACGAAGCCGGCGACGAGCCCGACGCCGGACTGTTCCTGGCGCAGCTCGGCATCTCCGGCCGCCGGCTGCTCGAGTTCGAGCGAGGCGCCCGCGTCATCGCCGAGCGCGGCCCGCTCGACTTCCTCGCGTACCTCACGGCCCTCGACGAGCTGGGTCGTGCGTCGCGCCCCGGCGGTCACCCGGCCCGGGCCATCGACCTCGCCGTGGCCGCGATGGCGCACGTGGATCTGCTCGTGATCCTGCCGCTCGGTGGAGACATCCGGGTGCCCGAGGACGAGGATCCGGAGCTGCGCGACGCCATGGACGGTGCGCTGCTCGAGCTCTCGGACGACCCCGACCTGCGCGGTGACGCGCAGGTGATCGAGGTCGCCGGCGACCCGACGGCTCGGCTGGCGCAGGTCGAGGCCGCGATCGCAGACCTCGACGGCCGCTGACGCGCCGGGGCGCAGCATCCGTCACCCGATCTCCCGGGTCGACGTGACCTCAGTCGTGCGGGCCGCGCCTGCCGGAGAAGCCTGCGAACAGTGCGTACAGCAGCGGCACGAGTGAGCCGATCATGAGCACGGTGCCGATCGTGAGGTCCTCGGCGCGCAGCACGGCCCCGCTGATCAGCAGCCCGGCGAACAGCACGGCCGCCACCACGCGCCGGATCAGGCGCTCGAGACGGCGCAGCCACCGGTCGAGCTTGGGGACGTCGGCGACCAGGCGCCCATCCTCGATGCGCGTGACCATGTCGTCCAGGCGACGTGGCAGGCGGGCCATGACACCGGCGGTCGATACGGCCTCCTGCGCGATCGCCTTCGCGGCGTTGCCGCGCTCGTCGCGCAGCAGGCGCGCGGCATACGGCTCGACGGCGTCCCATACGTTGAAGGCGGGGTCGAGCGAGCTGCACATGCCGCTGGTGAGCGAGACCGCGCGGATGATGAGCAGGAAGTTCTCGGGCAGCTGGAACGGCAGTGACCGCATGACGTCGCCGAACTCCTTGGCGAACTGGCGGAACTCGCGCGGGTCGACCTCCTGCAGCTCCGCGAACCCCATGCCCCCGAAGCGCCCGAACAGCGCCGTCATGGCGCGCTCGAGCTCGACCGTGTCCGCCGACGGGAGGAGCACGCCGACGGCACGGATGCTGTCGATCATCTGCGCGCTGTTGCGCGAGGCGACGGCGATCATGAGCTGCTGCAGGTTGTGGCGCAGCTTGTCGGGGACCTCGCCCATCATGCCGAAGTCGATGAAGGTGAGGGTCCACGGATGCCGGTTGTCGCCGGCGGCCCGCGTGACCGGCGTCACGAAGATGTTCCCGGGGTGGGGATCGGCATGGAAGAACCCGCGCAGGAAGAGCTGGTCGAACATCACGTTCGCGAACTCGACCGCGACCTCCGACGGGTCGATGCCCGCCGCCCGCAGCCCGTCGATGTCGTTGATCTTGATCGCCGTGACGTCGGCGAGCGTCAGCACGCGGCGCGTCGTGCGCTCCCACGCGATCTCGGGCACCGTGACGCGGGGGTCGCCCGCGAAGTCCGTCGCGAACCGCTCCGCATTCTGCGCCTCGTGAAGGTAGTCGATCTCCAGACGGCTCGTGTGCGCGAACTCCTCCACCAGCGCGGGCAGGTCGACGTGATCGCGCACGATCCGCACGCGGGTGAGCCAGCCGGCCACGCGGCGCAGCGCCGCCAGGTCGACGTCGACGATCTCCTCGATCCCGGGCCGCTGCACCTTGACGACGACGCCGGCGAACCCGGTCTCAGCCGCGTCGGCCGGCGTCAGCCGCGCACGATGCGCTTGACCGAGGGATGCCGCGGCCAGAGGGGTCTCGTCGATCCACTCGAACGCGCGGCTGAGTGGAATGCCCAACTCCGCCTCGGCGAGCGCGCGGATCGCGGGGAAGGCGACCGGCGGGACCTCGTCCTGCAGCCCCTCCAGCTCCTTCGTGATCTCGGGCGGCAGCACGTCGAGTCGGGACGAGAGGAACTGCCCCACCTTGATCATGAGCCCGCCGTACTGGACCGCGAGCACGTGGAACCGGCGGGCGATGTTCTGGAAGCGCTGGGTGCGGCCGCGCGCGGCGAGCGCGCCGAAGCCGAACCGCGGCAGGAACAGCTCGTACCACCAGGCCTGCACGATGTACCGGCCGGCGAAGCGCAGGATCCGGCGGTAGCGGGCGCGCGGGTTCCCGACGTCGGCCATCGAAGCTCCTCGGACGGTGCTGTTCAGCGGTTAACGGTGCCTGCGATCCCGGTCGCCCGGGATCGTGCGCCCCGCCGAACCCGCGGACTCGGGCCGACGCCGTCTGCCGGCACGCCGGCCGTCAGTCCTGAGCCAGGATCGAGTAGAGCTTACGCCGCGCGTCGTCGAGCACTTCGACGGCCTTGGCCACCTGCTCGGGCGTGCCGCTGCGACCGACCGTCGCGGCCGCCTGAGCGAGCTTCGCGCCGGCCTTGGGGAGCGCTGTGGCGCGCCCCGCGTCGCGTGACCCTGCCGCCTCCCACGGGGCCGACTGCCCCTCGGCGGCCGCCGCCGCCGCACGACCCGCCTCGGTCAGCGAGTAGGTCTTCTTGCCGTTCGATTCCTCGGCGGCGACGAGCCCCTCGTCGGCGAGCATCTGCAGCGTCGGGTACACCGAGCCGGGGCTCGGCTTCCACGCGCCGTCGCTGCGCTCCTCGATCTCCTGGATGATCTGGTACCCGTGCATGGGCTTCTCGGCGAGGATCGCGAGCACCGCTGCGCGCACGTCTCCCTTCGTGGCCCGCGGCGAGAAGCTCTTCTCGAACGTCTCTTTCAACTGATCCATCGCGTCCCAGAAGCTGCTCGGAAGCCCCGAGCCCTGCCCTCCCGGACGCGAACCGAATCCCTGGAATGAACCGCTCATGGCAACCTCCTGAACGAGCATGTGCCGATACCCCGACGATACTTACCGATATATCGGTGAACAAGAGTCGGGCCTGAGCGTTCGCTGTGCAGTTCGCAGGACGGATGCCGAAGCATCCGGGTGTCTCACCAGCCGAGCGAACCCGGCTCCCCCTTGAACGGACCGACGACGTCGGGGGTGATCCAGCCGCCGTAGAAGCGCCCGGGCTGGGGCACGACCTCCACGCCGTCGAGCGTGCAGTCGTCCATCTCACGGGCGTACACCGCGACCCGATCCGCGAGCTGCTCGAACCCCGCGGAAGGACGCGGGTACGTCCACGCCGCGCGCGGGCGCACCTCGTCGCCACCGCGCACGTCGAAGTAGGCGGCACCGCCTTTGAACTCGCAGTACGAGGACCCCTCGCCGGGCGTGAGCGTCCCCTCGGCGAATGCCTGGATCGGCAGATAGTAGACCGGCGGGTGGCTCGTCTCGAGGACGCGGACGACATCGTCGGTGTCGACGATGACCTCGCCACCCAGCCGGATCCGCGCCCGGCGTGCGACCCGCTCGAGACGCGGCGGGCGCGGGTAGTCCCAGACCGACTCCTGGCCGGGACCGGCGGGAAGGGGCTCGGGTCGCATGGCGGTCCTCCTCACGGTGGCGGTGCGCGGTCAGCGTACAGCGCGATGCTCCGAGCATCCTCGGCGGACCAGGCGCGGCTCAGCGGCCGTACACCTCGAGCCAGCGGAGCCAGACCTCGCTGATCGTCGGATACGACGGCACGGCGTGCCACAGGCGCTCGATCGGCACCTCGCCCACGATCGCGATCGTGGCCGCGTGGAGCATCTCTCCGACGTCCTGGCCGACGAACGTGGCGCCGACGAGCACGCGGCGCTCCTCGTCGACGATCGCCCGAGCTCGTCCCTGGTAGTCGTCGGCGACCTCGCTCGCACCCGCGATCCAGTACAGGTCGTAATCGATGACACGGATGCTGAGACCTGCCTCGCGCGCCGACTTCTCGGTGTGCCCCACCGCGGCGACCTCGGGGTCGGTGAAGACCACCTGCGGCACCGCCGCGTGATCGGCCGTGGCCACGTGCCTCCCCCACGGGGCGTCGTCGACGTCGGCGGCTTTCGCGCGCGCGGCGATGACGTCGCCCGCGGCCCGCCCCTGGTACTTGCCCTGGTGGGTGAGCAGCGCGCGGTGGTTCACGTCGCCGACTGCGTACAGCCAGTCCACGCCGCGCACGCGGAGCGTGTCATCGACGTCGAGCCACGAACCGGGCTCGAGCCCGATCGCCTGGAGCCCGAGATCCTCCGTCCGCGGCACCCTGCCCGTCGCGACCAGCACCTCGGCGGCCCGGACTTCGGACCCGTCCGACAGCGCCAGCACCACGTCGCCGCCGTCGTCACGCGAGACCCGCTCGACCTCGACGCCGGTCTTGACGGTGGTTCCGGCATCCGTCAGCGCCTTCTCGACCGCCTCGCCCGCGAAGGGCTCGACGCCTCGCAGCAGGCCGGAACGGGCGATCACGGTCACGGTGGAGCCGAACGACGCGTACAGGGTCGCCATCTCGGTGCCGACGGTGCCCCCGCCGAGCACCGCCAGCGACGCCGGGACATCGTGCACGCCGGTCGCCTCGCGGCTCGTCCACGGTGCGACGTCGCCCAGCCCCGGGATATCGGGCAGGAGCGCCGCCGACCCGGTGGACACCACGACCGCGTGGCGGGCGACGAGCTCGGTCTCACCACCGTCGGCACCGGTGACGGTGACCTCGCGCTCGCCGGTCAGGCGCCCGTGCCCGCGGACGAGATCGATGCCCGCACCCTGGAGCCACTCGACCTGCGACGTGTCGTCCCAGTTGTGCACCAGCTCGTCGCGTCGCACCAGGGTCCTGGCCACGTCGACGTCTCCGGTCACCGCCTCGGCGGCGCCCTTCACGCGCTGCGCGGCACGCACCGCGGCGCCTGCGCGCAGCATCGCCTTCGAGGGGATGCAGGCCCAGTACGAGCACTCGCCGCCGACGAGCTCGCTCTCGACCACGACGACCGACAGGCCGCCCTGGGTCGCCCTGTCGGCGACGTTCTCGCCGACAGGACCGCCGCCGATGACGATGAGGTCGTACTCCCGAGCAGTCATGCGCCCCACGGTAGCGGCCGCCGGTGACAGCGGCGAAGCCATTGCCTGCGGCGCCTGCAGGCGGAAGGATGGCCCAGGTTACGGCCTCTGTCCAGCGCCGCCGTCATGTCCGAAGGCTGTGGTTATCTGGGAACCCGGCCGAAAGGGCAGCATGGCGATCGAATTCCGTGGGGTCTCGAAGCGGTACCCCGATGGCACGGCCGCGGTCGAGGACTTCAGTGTGCTCATCCCCGCACACAAGACCACGGTGCTCGTCGGTTCGTCCGGCAGCGGCAAGACCACGTTGCTGCGCATGATCAACCGGCTCGTCGACCCCACCGGCGGGGTCATCACGATCGACGACGAGCCGATCTCGGAACGCGACCCCGTCACGCTGCGCCGGGGCATCGGCTACGTGCTGCAGAACGCCGGCCTCCTCCCCCACTTCTCGGTCGTCGACAACATCGCGACGGTGCCGGTGCTGAACGGCGTCCCGAAGGCGAAGGCGCGCGAGCGGGCCCTGGAGCTCATGGATGTCGTCGGCCTCGAGCGCGGTCTGGCCAAGCGGTATCCGAGCCAGCTCTCGGGCGGCCAGCAGCAGCGCGTCGGCGTCGCCCGCGCCCTCGCCGTCGACCCGAACATCCTCTTGATGGACGAGCCCTTCGGCGCCGTCGACCCCATCGTGCGTCGCGAACTGCAGACCGAGACGCTCCGCCTGCAGAAGGAGCTCGACAAGACGATCGTCTTCGTCACCCACGACATCGACGAGGCGTTCCTGCTCGGCGACCAGGTGGTGATCCTCGAGAAGGGCGCGCGCATCGCGCAGATCGGCAGCCCCAGCGAGATCATCGAGAACCCGGCGAGCGACTTCGTCGCCGACTTCATCGGCGTCGAGCGCGGCACGCGGGCGCTGCGCGCCAAGCGCACCGCGCGCGGCACGGTGCTCGTCGACGACGCCGGCCGCACGCAGGGCGTTCTCGTGGAGGACGAGCGGTGAGCTGGGTCGCCGACAACGTCGACCTGATCTGGGCGCTGACACTCGATCATCTGCGGCAGAGCGCCATCGCGATCATCGCGGGCTTCGTCCTGTCGGTGCCGCTCGGGTGGCTGGCCTTCCGGTACACACGGCTTCGAGGCACCATCCTCACCATCGTCGGACTGCTGTTCACGATCCCGTCGTTCGCGCTCTTCGCCCTGCTCACCACCCTGTTCGGAATCCCCTACCAGTCCGAGCTGAATCTCATCGTCGCGCTCACGATCTACGCCGTGGCGATCTTGACCCGATCCGTCACGGACGGACTCGCCTCGGTCGACACCGGCACGAGGTCCGCCGCAATCGCGGTCGGCTTCGGCGCCTGGCGACGTTTCTGGACGGTGGACTTCCCCCTCGCCGGTCCCGTGGTGCTCGCGGGGCTGCGCGTGACCGCGATGTCCACGATCTCTCTGGCGACCGTCGGAGCGCTGATCGGCGTGCAGAACCTGGGCTACCTGTTCACGAACGGGTCGCAGCGCCGCATCCTCGCCGAGGTGTTCGCAGGCGTCGTCGCCGTCGTCGTGATCGCGGTCGTCATCGACCTGCTGCTCATGCTGGCGGGGCGCGCGCTCATGCCGTGGACGCGGCGGATCGCCCCGCCGCGCCGCGCCAGGCTCCGGGCGGTGACCGCATGAACCTGCTCGCGGACGCGTTCGCCTGGATCTTCTCCCCCGCACGGCTGACGGGCTCCCTGCCGCTGCCGACCGCCATCGCCCAGCACCTCGCCTACACGTTCGGCTCGGTTGCGATCGCGGCCGTGATCGCCGTCCCCATCGGCTGGCTGATCGGTCACACGGGCAAGGGCCGCGAGATAGCGGTGTTCCTCTCGGGGGCCGCCCGCGCGCTGCCCGCCCTCGGGCTCGTCGTACTCCTGTATCTGCTGTTCGGGGTCACGCTCAAGACCGAGGCCGCCGTCGCCGCGTTCGTGGTGCTCGCCATCCCGTCGATCCTCGCCGGAGCGTATGCCGGCATCGAGGCGATCGACCGCGCTGTGATCGACGCCGGCCGCGCGATGGGAATGACCCAGTGGCAGATCCTGTTCCGGATCGAAGTGCCTCTCGGACTCTCTCTCCTCATCGGCGGTTTCCGCTCCGCGACGCTGCAGGTGGTCGCCACGGTGACCATCGGGGCGTATATCGGGGTGGGCGGCCTCGGGTTCTACATCCTCCAGGGAATCGCGCTGCGCGACTTCGCAGAGATCCTGGGGGCCTCGATCATCGTCGTAGCCCTCGCACTCGTGCTCGACGGACTCTTCGCGCTGCTCGCCCGCTTCGCCGTGCCACGCACCGACCGCCTGCGCCGTCGGCCGTCACGAGCCACCGGCACCGAAACGGTTCGCTCACTGCAGGTCTCCCACTGATCCCCCACCACCACACCGGAGGTACGACAATGTCCACAGCACGAACCCGCCTCGCGGCCGTCCTTGCCGGAACCGCCGTCGCGGCACTCGCCCTCGCGGGCTGCGCCTCGAGCGACCCGCTCGGCGGCGACAGCACCGACAGCGGCTCCACGCCCGACTCATCGACGATCGTCATCGGCTCGCAGGCGTACTACTCGAACGAGATCATCGCCGAGATCTACGCGCAGGCGCTGGAGGGCGCCGGCTTCACGGTTGAGCGCAACTTCAACATCGGCCAGCGCGACACGTACATCCCCTCGCTCGAAGACGGATCCATCGACCTGTTCCCGGAGTACACCGGCAATCTGCTGCAGTTCTTCGATCCTCAGACGACGGCCACGACATCGGATGACGTGTACGCGGCCCTCAAGGATGCGCTGCCCGACGGCCTGACCGTGCTCGACCAGTCACCGGCCACGGATCAGGACTCGTACAACGTCACCGCCGCGTTTGCCGAGGAGCACAGCCTCACCTCGATCGCCGACCTCGCCGGCATCGAGGGTCTCGTGCTGGGTGGGGCGCCCGAGCTCGAGGAGCGGCCGTACGGTCCGAAGGGTCTCAAGGACCTGTACGACGTCGACGTGACCTTCAACGCCACCGCGGACACCACCGTCGATGAGCTGGTCGCCGGCAACATCCAGGTGGCGAACGTCTACAGCGCCGACCCCCGCATCAAGACCGACGATCTGGTGACGCTCGAGGACCCGAAGGGCCTCTTCCTGGCGTCGAACGTCGTCCCCGTGGTCAACGCCGACATCGCCGACGAGATCGCCGACGTGATCAATGCGGTGAGCGCCGCGCTGACACCCGAGGGCCTCGTCGCACTGAATGTCGAATCAACGGTCGACCAGCGCTCGTCCGAAGACATCGCCAAGGATTGGCTCGCCGCGAACGGCCTGAGCTGACTCCGCGAAGCCACCGACAGCGCCTCCTGCGCCGCCCGTCCAGGGCCGCGCAGGGGGCGCTGTCGTCATGTCGGCGCGCCCGAGTCGCCCGACCGCGCGCACGCACCTTCGCTAGGTTGGGCACCCAGGAGACCGCGAACAGGAGCCGCATGCCCGATCCCCTGCCTGCGGGCGACCCCGCCGACGCGGCGACTCCGGACGGCGCGCCCACCCCGCGGCGCTATCGCACACCCGACCTCGACGCCCCGCAGTACGCGATCCCGGCGTACGCGGCGCCGGAACCCGGCGACGCCGCACCCGGCTCCCCGACGGCAGCGCCCGAAGGCGCGTACCCGGTGCCCGGAGGTCGCGACAGCCGGCCCAAGGCGCTCGCCATCGTCGCGCTGGTCCTCGCCGGTGCCGGTGTGCTCCTGCTCTTCGTCCGTGTCGGGCTCGGATCGGGCGCCGGTTTGCTCGCTCCCCTGCTGCTGCTCGCGGCGTTCGTGCTGTCGCTGGTGGCTCTCCTCAGCCGGAATCAGGGAGGCAAGGGCTTCGGCGCGGGCGCGCTGGTGACCTCGGTCCTCGGGGGCCTGGTGTCCGTCGTGGTCGTGGTCTCGGTGCTCGGGCCGTGCGGCACCTCCTCCGGCGATGACGTCGTCCCGAACGCAGGCGACGGTTACGACGATGACGCCATCCCCGGCGTCGCCGCGCCGGGCACGGACGGCCAGCCCGACCCCGGCGCGCAGTTCCCGACGCCCCAGCGGCCGACGGTGACGGAGACCGCCTTCGGGCACGACTTCGGCGACATCTGGTGGTACGTCGTCGTGGTCGACAACCCGAACGCCGACTATGTGTTCGACGCCTTCCTCGACGCACAGGCGTACGCCGAGGACGGCACCGTCATCGGTTCCTCGACCGCCATCGCGACCCTGTTGTCGGGCCAGACCGCGGTCGTCGGCTCCTTCACCATCGAGGGCGAAGAGCTGATCGACACCATCGAAGTGACCGCACCCGAGGCCTCGCAGGCGACGCTCTCGCCGGCGGACGAGACCGGCTCGTTCACCGTCGACGGGCTCGCGGGCACGCCCGATCCCGGCGGCACGTCGACGCGCACCCCGCCGGGCACGGCGACCGGCACGGTGAGCGGGCGCTTCGCCGACGACCAGCGCTACGTCGCCGTCACCGTGGTCGCGCGGGCGATCGACGGCCGCATCGTGCGCGCCGCCACGGCGTATGTCGACGAGGTGCCCGGCGATGGGACTCCGGTGCCCTTCGAGGCGTGGTTCGCCGAGTTCCCTGCCGACGTGACCCTCCAGGCCTCCGCTCACCGCTGAGGCGACGTACGCTGTCGGCATGACCGTGGGCGACGCGATGGTGTGGGGATTCGTCGCCGCGGTCGTCGCGCTGCCGGTGTACTTCCTGTGGTTCGCGTTCGACACGCACCGTCGTCGCCGGCGCGGAGAGACGCCGTCGCACTCGTCGGGCGGACTGCTCGGAGTCGAGGAGTTCTTCTACCCGACGGCCGAGAACGCCCGCGCGGTGTGGGAGGCGGAGCAGATCACGCCGGCACCCGCCCCGCTTTCCGGCGACGGCCCCGGCGTGATCGAGGGGAACCGGATCGTGATCGAGACCGGCCTGCGCAAGACCGCCTGAGCCCGCCCGATTCAGCGCCGGCGCGCGCGACGCACGATCGCGACGATGACCCGCCAGCCCACGAGTGCAACCAGCAGCGTGAGCGATGCCACGATGATGAACGCGAGCGCGGTGCCCTGACCCGACACCCAGCGCAGCAGCATCCCACCGCCGACGGTGATCGCCCAGACGCCCAGGCCGGTGCGCACCGGCGCCGCCGGTGCGCACCACGCTCGCGTGACGAGCCAGCCGATGCCGAGGCCCGCCAGGAACGGCCAAGCGGTCTGCCAGAGGCCGGCCCAGACGTCGGAGTCGTGGCTCGCGCGACCGATGGCGGCGAACGCGAGAACGAGGACCACATCGACCCCGAGCGCACCCAGGACCGCGGCGCGGCCGACGGGACGAGCTGCGGCCGCCGGTTCCTGCGCGGTCATGCGATTGCTCCCGGCCGCGGGGCGAGGCCCGGCGTCAGAGCCTCCCGCTCATCGAACACGAAGCAGTCGCCGCTCCAGTGGTCGCCGCCCACGTGCTCGAAGTAGCCCAGGATGCCGCCGTCCAGCTGGTAGGCCTCGACGCCGGCCTCGCGCAGGTAGATCGCCGCCTTCTCGCACCGGATGCCGCCGGTGCAGTAACTCACGACGGTCTTGCCTTCGAGGTCGGCCGCGGCGGCGGCCGCGGCATCCGGGAACTGCGTGAACCGCTCGATGCGCCAGTCGAGAGCGCCGTCGAAGGCGCCGTAGTCGACCTCGAAGGCGTTGCGGGTGTCGAGCAGCACGACCTCGCGACCGTCATCGTCGTGACCGCTGTCGAGCCAGCGGCGCAGCGTGGTGGGAGCGACGGCGGGCGCGCGATTGCCCTCGGGGCGAATGGTGGGGTGGTCCATGCGGATGATCTCGCGCTTGACCTTGACGAGCATCTTGCCGAACGGCTGCGCGTCCGACCAGCTCTCCTTCGTCGCGAGTGCGGCGAAGCGCGGATCCGCCCGCAGCGCCGCGACGAAGCCGCGCACCCCCTCGGCGTCACCCGCGAGGAAGAGGTTGATCCCCTCCTCGGCGAGCAGGATCGTCCCCTTCAATCCGGCACCGACCGCGCGCTCACGCAGCAGCGGGCGCAACTCGCCGGTGTTGTCGATGCGCGTGAAGAGGTACGCCGAGATGTTGAGAATGGATGCCACCCCTCCAGCCTAAGGAGCGGTCCGGGGCACGACTAATCCCTGTGTGCGCGTAGGTCAAGGGCCTCGCCGCGTCGTCGCCCGCGCCGCAGGCTGAAAGTGATGCAGGGCACGACGCGCGGCCCTCGTTCCTCCCAGGAGACGTCATGACCGACCCCACAGTCCCCGAGCCCATGCCGGACCAGACCCCGCCGGGCGAGATGCCTCCCGGGCCGGGCTCTCCCGGACCGGGAAGCCCTGACCCGGGCCCCGGCCCCAGCATCCCGTCGCCGCCGGACGAGCCGATGGCGCCCTGGCCCGATGAGCCGCTGGCGCCTCACCCGGAGGAGCCGCCGTTCCCGCAGACGCCCGAGACGCCCGGACCGTAGCCGACGCTCCGGGTCAGGCGCGCACGGCGTCGCTGCGGTCCTGCAGCAGCTGTTCGGCCACCGCCCACATCCGCGCACCGTCGAGGGGGTCGGCGAGACGTCGGTACGGGCGCACAGGGCCGGCGGCCCCACCGAAGTGCAGCTCACCTGTGGGGCCGAAGAAGCCCGGGGGCGCCTCATCTGTGACCGCAGCGAGCAGCGCCGGCTGCGCGGCCCGCGCGGGCGTATTGCCGAGGCCGTCGGCGAGTCGGCGTCCGAGGCCGCCGCGATCGCGGGCGCGCATGGCCGGCGCGATCCCGGTGTCGGGCACCACGCCGGGATGACTGAGGTGCACCGTGACGCCACCGTCTCCCGTCGCCACGCGACGGGCGAGTTCGTAGCCGAACAGTCCCAACGCCACCTTCGACGCCCCGTAGGCGCGCAGCGGGGAGTAGCGGCGCTCGCTCTGCAGATCGTCCCAGGCGGGCCGCCCGAAGCGGGCGGCCAGGCTCAGCTGCACGACGACGCGCGCTCCCCGCGCCTGCAGCAGCGGCAGCAGCGCCGTCGTGAGCGCGAAGTGCCCCAGGAAGTTCGTCTGGAAGTGCAGCTCGAACCCATCGGTGCTCACGTGGCGGTCGCGGTCGCCGAGCAGCACGATGCCGGCGTTGAGCACGACCAGATCGAGGGGCGTGCGATCGGCCAGGACCGCCGTGGCGAGCGCGCGCACCGAGTCGAGGCGCGCGAGGTCGAGGTCGACCAGGTCGGCACGGGCGTCGGGCGCGCTCTCCCGGATGCGTTCGACCGCCCGCTCTCCCTTGACGCGATTGCGCACCGGCAGCACGAGATCGGCGCCGGCCGCCGCAAGGCCACGCGCGATCTCGACGCCGACGCCGTCGCTCGCGCCCGTGACCAGCGCGGTGCGCCCCCGCAGATCGGGCAGCGCGACCGGCGACGCCTGCGTGCGAGACATGGGTCCTCCGTTCGGCTCCGTCTCGGAAGAGGAGGGACGGATGCCGCTGATACCGCCCGCACCCCCGGCGGGCCTGCCTCAGCCTGGCGCAGCGGCGCCTCCGTGCGCCAGAGGTGCCTCAGACCAGCGAAGGAACCGGGGGAAGAGCCGGTACTCCGGCCTCGACCGCGCGTCCCGCCTCGAACAGCACGTCCTCGCCGAACGCGGGGCCGATGAGCTGCACACCGGTGGGCATTCCGTCGGCGCCGAGACCAGTGGGCAGGGCCAGCGCCGGCAGTCCGAGGAAGTTGACGACCACCGTCAGCCACAGATCGCGCCATGCGCGGTCCGCGGCCTCCTGACCGCCCAGATCGTAGTCGGGCTCGCGCATCCGCGAGGTCGACACAGGTCCCAGGATCACGGGGACCTCGACCTGCAGCCGTCGCCACTCCGCCGCGATCGCGGCTCGCCGTGCCCACGCCTCCCCGTACTCGCGCGCCGACTCGTACGGGCGCGCCGCCGCCGTGCTGTCGCGCAGGAATGCCGTGGCGGAGCGCCCCAGCGGCAGGCCGAGGGCCGCGGGGTCGAGCGAGATGAGCATGTCGGTGCACGACAGCCGCCGCCACAGCACGGCCGCCTCCTCGAGCAGCGGAACGCCGACGTCGACGACTTCCCAGCCTTCCCGCGCGAGGGATGCCGCGGCCCGGTCGATTCCGACCGCCACATCCGGATCCACCTCGAGGCCCGCAGGATCGCGCACGACGCCGACGCGGCGCGGCACCGTGTCGGGGTGCACCGCGGGAGCGGCGAGCGACACCGGGTCGTCGGCATCCCATCCCTGCATCACACCGAGTGCGCGCGCGACGTCGTCGACGCGCCGCGCCATGGGGCCGTTCACGGAGAATTGCTGAAGCGTGAGCGCCACCGGCTGCTCACGCACGGCCGCACGTGGCACACGCCCTTGCGAGGGGCGGAGTCCGACCACGCCTGCCGCGTACGCGGGGAGGCGGACCGAGCCGCCGAAGTCGTTGCCGAGGCCGATGGCGCTCATCCCGGTCGCCACGGCGACGGCGTCGCCTCCGCTGGATCCGCCGGCACTTCGTGCGCGGTTCCACGGGTTCACGGTGCGGCCGAACACGTCGTTGTCGGTGTCCCACCGCATCCCGAAGTCGGACATGTTTCCCCGGGCGACGGGCACCGCCCCGGCATCCCGCAACCGCCGCACGACGGTGGCGTCTCGGGCCGGCACGGCGTCGGTCAGCCCTCGCCAGCCGTTCGTCGTCGCCGACCAGGTGAGGTCGATGTTCTCCTTCACCGAGATCGGCACGCCCGCGAGAGGCCCAGGGTCGCGACCCGCCTTGACTGCGGCGTCCACGTCAGCGGCAGCGGCCCGCGCACGGTCTGCCAAGACCACGGTGAGCGCGTTGAGTGCCGGATCGATCCGCGCGATGCGGGCCAGATGCTCCTCCACGACCTCCTGCGCGGTCACCTCCCCCTGCCGCACGGCAGCGGCGATCGCGGTGGCGGAATCGAGGGGAGGCGGCGGCTGGCTCATGTCGGTCCCATCCCACCACGAGTGTGCGAACGCCGGCGATCGGCACGGCCGGATAGCACTCAGGAGACGCACAGGCAATCCCCCTTGCGAACACCGGCGGCGGGCGTAGCTTCTCCCTCAGACCCCGCGACCGCGCGCCCAGAAGCTCCACCCCCTGACGGACGGCGATCGTGGATGGTGAGCGCGGAGATCGCTCCCCCAGTGGCGGTTCTCCCTGGCGCCCCGACGCTGTCCGCCCGTCCCCGCCGGCGGACAGCGCCATGTCCGGGCGAAATCGTGCGAATCATGCGATGCCCCGCCACCGCGCGCCACTAGAGTCATGCCCATGGCATCAGGCAAGCAGCAGCAGAAGCCCGAACCCGAGCTCCACGGCGGCGTCCTCTCGGGCGGCGGAAGCTCCACCCTCTGGGGCTGGCTCATCGGACTCATCGTCTTCGTGTTCGTGGCGGTTCCCATCTCGATCGCGGTCCGCTTCGCGACGCACCCGGCGACGCAGTCGCTGTTCGGCGGACGCCTCGAGGACGCGACCAGCGGCGCCTACTCCGCGTTCTGGTGGATCGTCGCGCTGTTCCTCTTCGCCATCCCCGTGCTGGTCGGCTGGGGCGTCGCGAAGCTTTCCGGCCGCACGCTCGCGATCATCGTCGGCATCGTCGCGGTGTTCTTCATCGCGATCCTCATCTTCGGCCAGCTGTTCTGATCCGACACGGGTGAACCTGCGGGCACCCGGTCGTCGTGGCGCCCCGCGATAATGGGACCATGACGACCGGGTACAGCGCGATCTCGAGCTACTCCCGCGTCGAGATCATGCACCTGCTGCAGGAGCGCCCGCAGCGGGCGATCTCCGAGCTCGTCGAGGCGACAGGTCTGCACGCCAACACCGTGCGCGAGCACGTGCAGCGCCTCATCGACGCCGGGTACGTGATCGCCGAGACCGAGCACCGCACCACGCGCGGACGCCCGCGCATGCTCTACTCCGCGGCCACCGGCGCCGACGAGGCCTCGAGCCCTGTCGCCGTCCGCCGGGCGGAGGAGGCGGCTCGTCGCGGAGACCTGCTGCGTCGCGTGTACGGATCCGACACGGATGCCGCACTAGGCGCAGACGCGCTGCACCAGCTCGACGCGCTCGTGGAGGACCTCGGCGACGCCGGCTTCGACCCTCTCGTCGACGAACGCGACCTCACGGTCGATCTGACGCCGTGCCCGCACGTGCCCGCCGTCGAGCACCGCGGCGTGCTGTGCAGCGTGCACATCGCACTCATGGACAGCGTGCTCGCGCAGGCCGGCGGCCCGCTGCGCGTCGAGGGCATCGCACCGTCGTGCGACCCGACGCAGTGCGTCGTGCAGCTCGCCGCTTCGCGCGGCTGATCCCGGCGCGGTCAGCGCACCGCAGCGGTGACCCGCACCCGGTCGGGCCGGGCGTAGACGTTCATCGACGACCCGCGCACGAACCCGACGAGGGTGAGCCCCGAGGCCGCGGCCAGCTCGACGGCCAGTGACGACGGTGCCGACACGGCGGACAGGATCGGGATGCCGGCCATGACCGCCTTCTGCACGAGCTCGAAGCTGGCGCGGCCCGACACCTGCAGCACGGTTCCACTCAACGGCAGGCGATCCTCCAGCACTGCCCAGCCGATGACCTTGTCGACGGCGTTGTGCCGGCCGACGTCTTCCCGCAGCACGAGCAGCTCGCCGGACGCGGCGTCGAACAGCGCCGCCGCGTGAAGGCCTCCGGTCTTGTCGAACACCGTCTGTCCGGCGCGCAGCGCGTCGGGAAGACCGGCGAGCATGGTCGCGTCGACGGCTGCGGCATCCGTCCCGACGTCGTAGCGCGACTGCTTCTCGATGGCCTCGATGGACGCCGTGCCGCAGACACCGCACGAACTCGTCGTGTAGAAGTTGCGGGCGATGTCGGTGACGAGCGGTGCGAGCTCAGGCGCGAGCGCGATGTCGAGGACGTTGTAGGTGTTCTCGTTCGAGGTCGTCGGCTCCGTGGGTCCGATGCCGATCGTGAGCAGCGGGGTGGACGGCACAGCCCCGGTGCCCGGCCCGCCGCAGTGGATCGCCGAATGCAGGTCTGCGGCGGCCGAGATCACGCCCTCCGAGACCAGGAATCCGGCGGCGAGGTCGAGGTCGTTGCCGGGGGTGCGCATCGTGACGGTGAGCGGCTCGCCGGCGATGCGGATCTCGAGCGGCTCCTCCACGACGAGCGTGTCGGCGCGGCGGCGCACCGCCACGTCTCCGTCGTTCAGCGCGATGCGGGTGACGGGCGTGCGGGTCGTGATGCGGCCCATGTCAGCCGCCGATCGCGTTCATACCCCGGGCGGGCTGCAGGAACGACGGGTCGTTGATCGCATGCCCCGGCAGCTTGCCGTGCACGCAGGACCGCAGCATCCCGTCCACTTCGCCGTCATCGCCGCCGCCGCGGAGGATCGGCAGCAGGTCGTACTCCGTGGTCGAGAACAGGCAGTTGCGCAACTGCCCGTCCGCGGTGAGCCGCAACCGGTCGCAGTCGCCGCAGAACGGCGCCGTCACCGACGCGATCACGCCCACGGTGTGCGGCCCGCCGTCCAGGGTCCACCGCGCCGCGGGCGCCCCACCCCGACCCGGCACCGGCGTCAACGTCCACCGCGCCGACAGGGCGGTGAGGATCTCGTCCTGCGTCACCATCCGCGACCGATCCCACGTATGCCCGGCATCCAACGGCATCTGCTCGATGAACCGCATCTGCGCATCATGCGCGGTCGCGAACTCGACGAGGTCGACGAGCTCGTCGTCGTTGACGTCGCGCATCGCCACCGCGTTCAGCTTCAACGGACGCAGACCGGATGCTCCGGCCGCCGCGATCCCGTCCCGCACATCGTCCAGCCGGTCCCGGCGGGTGAGGGCGTGGAACCGGTCACGGCGCAGCGTGTCGATCGAGATGTTGAGCCGGGTCAGCCCGGCCTCCACCAGCGCGGGCAGCAGCTCGGGCAGCCGGATGCCGTTCGTGGTCATCGCGATCTCGACGGGCCGGCCGTCCGGTCCGGTGATCGCCGACAGCCGCCGCACCACCTCGACGATGTCGGTGCGCAGCAGCGGTTCCCCACCGGTGAGCCGGAACGTCGTGATGCCGTCGGCCGCGGCCACCCGCGCGATGCGGACGATCTCGTCCAGCGTCAGGATGCTCGTCTTCGCGAGCCACTCGTTGCCCTGCTCCGGCATGCAGTACGTGCACCGCAGCGAACACCGATCCGTCAACGAGATCCGCAGATCGCGATGCACACGCCCGTGCGTGTCGACCAGTGCTGCACCGATCGCAGCCGCCGGCGCTGTCCCCTCGAACGCGCCGAGGTCCGCGGATGCCGCGGGAAGAGGCATCCGTCGCCCGATCGTCACCGGGATCGCACTCACGCGTCCGGCTCCGATCGCTGTGCCCGGCTCGCCATGATTCCGAGGGTAGTCGCGCGACGGGCGACGGGCGCCGGTGCAACCGCTTTATTCACGGCGAGGAGACTCGCCCCCTGCGCGGATTCCTGGGAATCTGGGACCATCGGGCGCCCCTGGGGATTCGTCGCCCGTGTGGTCTGACCACATGCTACGGTGATCAGACCCAGTCCGGAACGATCGGAGAACGCATCGTGGATCTGCTGGACCCTCTGCTGCTGGCGCGCTGGCAGTTCGGCCTCACGACGCTGTACCACTTCCTCTTCGTCCCCCTCACGCTCGGCATGGCGCTGACGGTCGCGATCTTCCAGACCGCGTGGTTCCGCACCGGCAACGTGAAGTGGCTGCACCTGACGAGGTTCTTCGGGAAGATCTTCCTGATCAACTTCGCCATGGGCGTCGTCACGGGCATCGTGCAGGAGTTCCAGTTCGGCATGAACTGGTCGTCCTACTCGCGGTTCGTCGGCGACGTGTTCGGCGCCCCGCTCGCCTTCGAGGGCCTGATGGCGTTCTTCTTCGAGGCGACCTTCATCGGACTGTGGATCTTCGGGTGGGACAAACTGCCCAAGGCGCTGCACCTCGCGAGCATCTGGATCGCGACGATCGGCGCGTGGTTCTCGGCGTACTTCATCCTCGCCGCGAACGCGTTCATGCAGAACCCGGTCGGCTTCAAGATGGCCGAGGACGGCTCACGCGCCGAGATGACGGACTTCTGGGCCGTGCTGACGAACCCCGTGGCGCTGGCCGCACTCCCCCACACCCTGTTCGCGGCGTTCATGATGACCGCGGGCGTGATCGTCTCGATCTCGGCCTGGCACCTGCTGCGCAAGCAGAACGTCGAGATGATGCGCTCGTCGCTCAAATTCGGCCTCTGGGGCCTCATCGCGGCCTTCGCCGGCGTCGCGATCTCGGGCGACCAGCTCAGTCTTGTGATGGTGGCGACGCAGCCGATGAAGATGGCAGCTGCCGAGGCGATGTTCGACAGCGCCTGCGGGGCCGATGCCTCGTTCTCGATCTTCACGCTCGGCACGCCCGACGGCACGAGCGAGCTCTTCTCGATCCGCGTTCCGTACCTGCTGGCGCTGCTGTCGACGCACTCGCTCGACGGCTGCGTCGAGGGCATCAACGACCTGAACAATCTCTACACGACCGAGCTGTTCCCGCAGTTCGCCGACCAGGTCGACGGCAACTTCGCGCCGATCCTGTGGGTCACGTACTGGGCGTTCCGCTGGATGATCGGCCTCGGCGGCGTCGCGGCGCTCGTCGCGGTCGTGGGCCTCTGGCTCACCCGCAAGAAGGCCAAGCGCGAGGTCCCCGCGTGGGCCTGGAGACTGGCGATCTGGGCGTGGCCCGCCTCCCTCCTCGCGATCCTCGTGGGATGGGTGTTCACCGAGATGGGCCGCCAGCCCTGGATCGTGTTCAGCCTCATGCTCACCGAGGACGGCGTCTCGCCCTCGGTGCCCGGATGGACCGTGCTCATCTCGCTGACGGCGTTCACCCTCATCTATGCGGCGCTGGCGGTGGTCGAGTTCGGCCTCATCCTGAAGACGACCAAGAAGGGCCCCGAGCCCCTTCCCGAGCCGGGAGCGCCCGATGCGCGCGACCTGGCGGTCGAAGACACCCCGACGACGGTCTACTAAGAGCTTCAGGAGCACATCATGGATCTCGCCTACCTCTGGTTCTGGATCGTCGGCTTCCTCTTCGTCGGCTACTTCGTGCTCGACGGGTTCGACTTCGGCGTCGGCATGTCGCTGCCGTTCCTCGGCAAGAACGACATCAGCCGCCGCCAGGTCATCAACACGATCGGCCCCGTGTGGGACCTCAACGAGACCTGGGTCATCGTCGCCGGCGCCTGTCTGTTCGCCGCGTTCCCCGAGTGGTACGCGACGCTCTTCAGCGGCTTCTACCTGGCGCTGCTGCTGATCCTGCTCGCGCTGATCCTGCGCGGCGTCTCGTTCGAGTACCGGCACCAGCGCGATTCGCTCCGCTGGAAGCGGGGCTTCGACACGATGATCGTGGTCGGCTCCGCGGTGCCGGCGTTCCTCTGGGGCGTCGCCGTCGCGAACATCGTGCAGGGTGTGCCGCTCGACGCGGACCACGAGTTCACCGGTTCGCTGCTGACCCTCCTCAACCCGTACGGCCTCCTGGGCGGCCTGACGACACTGCTGCTCTTCTTCACGCACGGCGTCTACTTCGTCGCGCTGAAGACCGACGGCCAGGTCGCGGCCGACGCACGCCGCCTGGCCGGGCGCGCCGGCCTCCTCACGATCGTCGTCGCCGCCGCGTTCCTGGTGTGGACCGTCGTCATGGCGTTCTCCGAAGGCCGCGACTTCGCGATGATCACGGCGATCCTGTCGGCCGTGGCGGCGGTGCTCCTCATCGCCTCGTGGATCTCGAACGCCCGCGGCCGCGAGGGATGGGCCTTCGGGTTCGGCGCCTTCACGATCGTGACGGCCGTGCTCGCGGTGTGGTTCGCTCTGTTCCCCTACGTGATGCCCTCGACCGGCGACCCGGCGGGCTCGCTCACGATCGAGAACGCCTCGAGCACCGACTACACGCTGACGATCATGTCGTGGGCGGCCCTCGTCTTCCTGCCGCTGGTGCTCGCCTACCAGGGCTGGACGTACTGGATCTTCCGCAAGCGCGTCACCCGCTCCCGTATCGAGAAGGCGGCCACGGCGCCCGCGCACTGAGGCAGATGGGAACCGGTCCCCACGGCCTCTCCACGCGCCGCTGGCGCGTCGCGCGGAGCCTCTGGCCGCGTGGGCCCAGCTGCGGGCCGCAGCATCCGGTTCCGTCACTCATTTCGCCGACAGCCCCAGAACCGGATACATCACGGTGAACCCCTCCTGCAGTCCACCCGTCAGCGCGTCGCCGACATGACCGGCCCCCGGAACCTCGTAGTACGTCACCGTCATCCCCACGGCCTGCGCCTCGCCGGAGACGTCCTTGGCCGCCTGGATGTAGGTCGGGTCCTGCGAACCGGCGGTGAAGACGGCGGTCATGCCGTCGTAGGTGCCCGCCGGCGCCGCCTGCATGATGGCGATGGGCTTGGCCGCCTCGAACGCCGCCGTGTCGCCGCCGTAGATCGTCGAGGTGACGCTGCCGGGGTCTTCCGAGCCCGGGAACGGCTCCCCAGAGATGTCGATGAGGTTCTTCCACTTGTCGGGGTACTTCGCGAGGTATTTCACGGCGCATCCGCCGCCGTTGGAGTAGCCGGCGATGACCCAGTACTTCGGGTCCTGGATGATGTGGAGATTCTGCGTGGCCCAGGCGACCACGTCCTTCGTGACGTAGGTCTCGGCATTGCCGTAGGCCTTCGAGTCGGCGCATGCGGGGTCGTTGCCGTCGGGTCCGAGCTGGTCGGGCACGACGACGATCGGGGCGAGTCCCTTGTTCTTCGCCGCGAAGTCGTCGAGCACGCCGGCGATGGCGCTCGGGTCGGGGTTGCCGGGGTGACCCATCATCATGATGACCAGCGGCAGGGCGGGCGCGTTCGGCACCAGCGCCGCCGGCGGCAGGTAGATGCCCGCGGCCCGGGCGTTGAAGCCCGACGCGGTCGCGGGGATCACCTGGGTGCCCTGCTGTCCCTTCGCGGGCATGTCGGCCGGGGGTGTGAAGGTCTCGTAGAGCGGTCCGGCATCGGGATCGGCTGTCGCGGTGTTGGTCGGCACGACGATCGGGTTGTCGTCGACGATGCCGAACACGCTCCCCAGCGTCGGGTTGAGCCCGTAGACCGCGTTGATGCCGATCCCGCCGGCGATCGCGAACACCACGATGCCGACGATCGCGACGATCTTGCGCCACAGCGGCGAGCGCCACAGGTTCGCGACCGCGAGGCCGATCGCGGCGAACGTCGCGGCCGCCCACCACAGCACCGGCATCGGCAACGGGTCGGCGCCGAACAGGTCGGTCGCGTCGATCAGGAGCCCGATCCCGAGGCCCACGAGCGCGCCCACCAGGAGCGCCAGGAGCGCAGTGAGCACCCATCGCGTCGTCGGCCTGCGGATGAGCAGCACCAGGAAGAACGCGAGCGCCACGGTGTAGACGATCCACGGCACCGGACCGTCGATGATCGGAATGCTCCACATGCGCCTCTGCCCCTTCGCGCGGTGCGACACACAGTAGCGGTCGCCACGCGGACGGCGACAGGCCACGACATAGGTAGGGTCGAAGAGGAATGAGTGAGACGGATGCCCCGCCTCGCGTGAACGGCAAGCCCGTCGACCCGCGGCTGCTGAGGTACGCGAGCGCCTCTCGCGGTTTCTTCGTCGCCATCGCCGCGATCGCGGCGGCGCAGACCGCGGTGATCGTCGCGTTCGCGTGGCTGCTGACGCGCGCCATCACCGGAGCCATCGACGGGATGCCGTCGGCCGAGCTCGCCGCGACGCTCGGCGCGCTCGCGATCACGGTCGCTCTCCGCGCCGTGCTGCTGTGGGCGCGCGAGGCCGTCGCCGCCCGCGCGGCCGCTCGGGTGCAGGGCCAGCTGCGCTCGGGGCTCGTCGAGGCGATCGGCGTGCTCGGACCCGAGTGGCTCGGCGCCCGCAACTCCGCCGCCCTCGCGGTGACCGCGGGCCGTGGCCTCGACGCGCTCGAGGCGTACTTCGGCCGCTACCTGCCGCAGCTCGTGCAGACCGTCGTCGCGACGCCGCTGATCCTCGCGGTGATGTGGTGGCAGGACTGGATCTCCGGGCTGACCGTACTGCTCACGCTCCCACTGATCCCCATCTTCATGGTTCTCATCGGCCTCGCCACGCGCTCGGTGCAGCACCGGCAGTGGCGCACGCTCCAGCGCCTCGCCTCGCGGTTCGCCGACACCGTGCAGGGGCTCTCGACGCTCAAGGTGTTCGGCCGGCAGCACCGGGCCGCAGCATCCATCGAACGGGTCACCGCCGAGTACCGCCGCGAGACGATGCGGGTGCTGCGGGTCTCGTTCCTGTCGGGGTTCGCGCTCGAGTTCCTCGCGTCGATCGCCGTCGCGATCGTCGCGGTGTCGATCGGCTTCCGGCTCATCGACGGAGCACTGACGCTCAGCGTGGGCCTCTTCGTGCTGCTGCTCGCACCCGAGGCGTACCTGCCCTTGCGCCAGGTCGGCGTGCAGTTCCACGCCGCGTCCGAGGGCGTCGCCGCGACCGACGACGTGTTCGACGTGCTGGATGCGGCCCGGGCCGTTTCTGCGGCGCCCCTCCCCCCGGTCGTCGAGCGAGTGAGGAACGAACGAGACGAAACGCCTGCACCCGGCGCACACCTCGTACTCGACGGCGTCCGCGTCACGCGCGGAGAACGGATGCTGCCGCCCGTCGACCTGACGGCGGGACCGGGCACCGTCACGCTCATCGAGGGGCCGAGCGGCGCCGGAAAGTCCAGCCTCTTCGCCGCGCTGCGCGGGGCCGCGATGTTCGACGGGGATGCCTCCTGGGGCGGCACCGACGTGCGCGCCCTCGCGCCGTCCGCATGGCTCGCATGGGCGGGCCAGCGGCCGGGGCTCCTCACCGGCAGCATCGCCGACAACGTCACGCTCGGCGACGCGGCACCCGACCCCGCTGCGATCCGGCGTGCCCTCGACCTCGCCTGCGCCGGCGCGCTCGACCCGGCGCAGGAGCTGGGCGTGCAGGGCGCGGGTCTGTCCGGCGGCCAGGCCCAGCGCGTCGCGGTCGCCCGTGCGTTCTACCGGCACCTGCGCGGGAACGCCCCGGTGATCGCGCTCGACGAACCCAGCTCGGCGCTCGATCCCGAGACGGAAGGCCGGCTGTGGCGAGGCATCCGTCTCCTCGCCGACGAGGGCGCGACGGTCCTGCTGATCTCGCACCGCACGTCGGCGCGCGCCATCGCCGACCACGTCGTACGGCTCGCGTCGAGCGAGGTGCTCGCATGACCGCGCAGGCCTCGACGTCAGGGGCGGTGCTGAGGGGCGCGATGCCTCCCGCGCGGCGGTTCTGGTGGGCTCTCGCCGCCGGCTTCGCGTCGGAGGCCTCGGCCGTCGCCCTCCTCGCGGTGAGCGCCTGGCTCATCGTGCGTGCGAGCGAGCAGCCGCCGGTGCTGTACCTGTCCGCCGCAGTCGTGGGCGTGCGCTTCTTCGCGATCTCGCGGGCCTCGTTCCGCTACCTCGAGCGACTCACCGGCCACGACGCCGCCCTGCGGCAGCTCGCCGCGACGCGCGCCGACCTCGTACGCCGACTCGTCCCCCTGGCCCCCGACGGGCTTGCCCGCACCCGCCGTGGCTCGGTGCTCGGAGCCCTCGTCGACGACGTCGACGAGCTGCAGAACCTCCCGCTGCGGGTGGTGCAGCCGCTCGTCTCGTCGGCGTTCGTCGCGCTCGGCGCCGTCGTGCTGGTGGCGTTCGTGTGGTGGCCGGCGGCACTGACCCTCCTCGCGTGCCTCGTGGTCGCCGCCGCCATCTCGACGCTGTGGGGATGGATGTCGGGCGCCCGCGCCGAGCGCGCCATCGCGCCGCTGCGCGCCCGCCTCGCCGACGCGGTGCTCGACCACATCGGCAGCCTCGACGTGCTCACGGCGTTCGGTGCCGAGGCGCAGAGCCGGGCGCGCATCGCCCGGGCCGACGCCGACCTGCGGCGCGCCGTCGTCCGCCGCTCGGGAGCGCAGGCCGGCACCGCCGCCCTGGTGTCGCTGCTCGCCGGTGCCGCGTCGATCGCCGCGGTGGTGGTCACCGCGCCGGGTGCCGCGTCGGGTTCCCTGACCGGCCCGTCGCTCGCGGTCGCCGTGCTCGTGCCGATGGCGGTGTTCGAGGTGTTCGCGTCCGTGCCGATGGCGGCGTCGGCGTGGCGGCAGGTGGGCGCGTCGGCCGAGCGCATCGCCGACTCGCTGCCGGAGGCCCCGCCCGCCGAGCTCGCTCCCGAGACCGTCGAGCCCACCGGCGACGCCCCGGCGCTCGGCGACGGCATCCGCCTGCAGGCCGCGAGCGTGCGGTGGCCCGACGCCGCCGAGCCCGCGCTGCACGAGGTCGAGCTCACCATCCGGCCCGGCGAGCGCGTCCTCGTCATGGGATCGAGCGGCGCCGGCAAGAGCACCCTCGCGCACGCGCTCGTGCGGTTCCTCGAGACCGAAGGCGGCTACGACGTCGGCGCCCGCTCGGTGCACGACCTCTCCCCCGACGACGTGCGGCTCACCGTCGGCCTGTGCGAGCAGCATCCGATGCTCTTCGACGAGGACATCCGTCAGAACCTGCTGTTCGCGCGCGACACCGCGACGGACGCCGAGCTCGAGGCCGCGCTCGATGGCGTCGGCCTCGCGCCGTGGCTGCGCGAGCGTGGGGGTCTCGGAGCGCGCGTCGGCGAGCGCGGCGCGCTCGTGTCAGGAGGGCAGGCGCAGCGGATCGCGCTCGCGCGGGCGCTCCTGCGAGGCTTCCCCGTGCTGGTGCTCGACGAGCCGACGGCGGGCGTCGACCCGGAGGCCTCCGATCGCCTGCTCACCGATCTGCTCGGCGCCGTCCGTGATGACCAGGCCGTGGTGCTGATCTCACATGTGGCGGTACCCGACGGCCAGGTCGACCGCGTCGTGCGGATCGAAGACGGACGCCTGGTCGCGTGATCCCGGTTCCCGTCGGCACCAGCGCATAGGCTCGCACCGTGAGCGACGGCATCCCGAACCCGCTGCAGGGGCTCGAGGCGCAGCTGCGACGCGCGGACAGGTTCCGCGACTCGGTCGACCCCGTCGCCGCGATCGCGGCCTACCGCACGTTCACCGACTTCCTGCGGCCGCGACTGCCCGAGCTGCGCGTGGCGGCGGGGCTCCCCGAACAGCCCGGCACCCGCCGGGACGGCCGCCTCATCGCCCAGAGCGACGGCGAGCGCGTCGACCCGTCCGCGCTCAATCTGTACACGTTCTGGAACACACCCCTCGACACCGCCCCACCGCTGGTGCAGGCGTGCGTCGGCGAGATGACGCGCCTGCACGCCGAGCTCCCGACGCCGCTGACGGTACTGGACGGCCGCTCCGCGCGGGAGCTCGTGGAGATCCCCGACGCGGTCGCCGACGCCCTCGAGGACGACCACCCTGCGCACTTCTCCGACTTCGTCCGCATCAGCGTGCTCGACCGGCTCGGCGGCATCTGGGTGGACGCGACATGCTGGGCGCCGGAGCCCCTGCCTGAGGCCGTGGCTCCTCTCCTCACCGCGGGCGCGCTCTACCCGCGCTGGACGCACCGGCAGATCGGCAACTGGTTCATCGCCGCCGTGCCCGCCACGCCGCTGATCCGGCTGCAGCGGCTCGCGCTCGAGGCGTGGTGGGAGCAGGACGGCGGGATCCCCGACTACTTCCTGTACCACCGCATCTTCGAGGTGCTCCTCGACCTCGTCCCCGAGTTCCACGGCCAGTGGGATGCTGCACCCACCCTGTCGAGCGCCGCGAGCCACCTTCTGCAGCTCGGGATGATGCAGCCCTGGGACCCCGATCCGCTCCGCTTCGTCGCCGGAGCCTCGATCGTGCAGAAGCTCAGCTACAAGTACGACGACGTGCCACCGGGTTCGGTGCTGGAGCGGCTGGTGTCGGGCGAACCGCTCCTCGTCGGCTGAACCGACAGGGTCACGGCTGGGCGGACTCCGCCGCGGCCTCCGCCGTCGCGGTGATGCGCCGCGCCATCCCGGCGAAGATGAACCCGTGGAACGGCACCACCGCGAGCCAGTACAGGCGCCCCGCCAGCCCGCGCGGGAAGAACACGGCGCGCTGATCGTAGCGTGAGCCGCCGCGGTCGCCATCGGGCGACGCCTTCAGTTCGAGCCACGCGAGCCCCGGCACCTTCATCTCGGCGCGGAGGCGCAGCATCCGTCCCGGGTCGAGAGCCTCCACGCGCCAGAAGTCGAGGGCGTCGCCGACGGCGAGCCGCCCCTTGCTGCGTCGTCCGCGCGCGAGTCCGATGCCGCCGACGAGCCGGTCCATCCATCCGCGGACCGCCCACAGCAAGGGCGACGAGTACCAGCCGTTCTCGCCGCCGATCCCCACGATCACCGCCCACAGCGCAGCGGGCGATGCGGGTGTGTGCGCGGTGCGCACGTCGGTGAACACGACGCGTCCCGCCCAGTCGGGGTCGTTCGGCAGCGGGTCGCTCGGCGCGCCCAGCACCTCGGCGTCCTGCCAGCTCGTCTCGATCGCGTCCGCTTCGACCCGGCCGAGCGCGAGCCGCACCGCCGTCCGGTACGGCGTGAGTCCGCCTTCGGGTGGCGGGATCAGGGCGTCGATCGCGCGGTCCTTGACGATGCACTCGTTCTGCAGGGACTCGACGAGCGGACGCGCGATCGAACGCGGAATCGGCGTGACGAGGTTCACCCAGTGCGAGGCGAGCCGGGGCGTCAGCACCGGCAGCGCCGCGATCGGCCGCTGCGGCAGCCCCGCCTCGACCGCGTAGCCGTTCATCATCTGGCCGTACCGCAGCACATCCGGGCCGCCGATGTCGACCGCCCGGTTCACGTCGGCGGGCAGACGCGCGGCGCCGAGCAGGTAGTGCAGCACGTCGCGCACCGCGATCGGCTGGATGCGATTGCGCACCCACTTCGGTGCCGGCATGTACGGGAGCACCTCGGTCAGGTGGCGCACCATCTCGAACGACGCCGACCCCGACCCGATCACGACGCCCGCCTGCAGCACGATCGTCGGCACGCCACTTTCCATCAAGGTCTCCCCCACCTCGACGCGCGACTCGAGGTGCGGCGACAGCGTCACGCCGTCCGGGTGCAGGCCCCCGAGATAGACGATCCGGCGCACCGACGCCTCAGCAGCCGCCCGCGACACCGTCTGGGCAGCACGACGATCGGCGTCAGCGAACGTCGCGCCGCCCGACATCGAGTGGACGAGGTAGTACAGCACGTCGACGTCCCGAACCGATTCGCCGACGGATGCCGCGTCGGTGGCGTCTCCGCGGACGATCTCGACGCGGTCGCCCCAGGGGAAGGCCGCGGCGCGGGCAGGGTCGCGCGCCAGCACGCGGACCTCGTACCCGGCGTTCAGCAGACGTGGCACCAGGCGTCCGCCGATGTAGCCGGTGGCCCCGAGCACGAGCGCGCGCGGCGCGGAGCCGTCCGCACGCGGCACAGCGGTCAGTTCCGGCTCGCGGCCGGTCGGCGCCGAGACATCGTCCACGCCCGCAGACTACGGGAGTGACCGAAGGGAGGCACGGGCTTGACGCCCGAGCGCGAACGCGCTCGCGTCCGTGTCACAGCGCCGGGCTCAAACGGCTGTACCGCCCCGATTTCGGGCGTCGCTGCGCGATCCGGCCCGGAGCTTTCACCAGCGACCCGGCGGCACGGCCGCCTCGTCGCCGTCAGAGGCGCGTCGCGAAGACCCGCGTGCCCTCCGGCGAGGGCAGCGGCTCGAACCCCACGCGCGGATAGAACGCGATGGCGCCGGTGTTGTCGGACGATGCAACGAGGTGGAGGCCGGGCGCGCCGGCCTCGCGGAGCGCCTCCTCGAGCGTCTCGATGAGGCGGCGGCCGAGCCCCTGCCCCTGGGTCTCGGGCAGCAGATCGATGTGGAGGTGCGCAGGGTACGCGTCCCCGAACGGCTGCGCGCCGCCGCGGCGCGCGTACGCGTAGCGGACGATGCCGTCCTGCCGGGAGACGCTCATCGGCAGCGGGTCCCCCTGCGGCTTCGGCCACCGCTCGGCGAACCGCGGCCACCACTCGGTCTCGAACCAGTGCTCGAAAGCGGCGGAGTCCGGCGCACCGACGACGTAGCCCACGACGCGCTCATCGTCCGTCTCGACGACGAACGCGAACTCGGGGTGACGCGCCGCGTACGGGAGCACGAAGATCTCGGCCCAGAGGTCGTCGTCGTCGAGCAGACCGGTGGCGTCGGCGCCGGCGTCCGCGGTCTTGAGGCAGATCTCGGCGAGGGCGGGCTCGTCACCCGGCCGGAAGGGGCGGATTCGCATCACCGGCCGAGTCTATGGCTCAGGCCTCGACGACGAAGCGCACGTCGGCCGGGTCCACCCGCAGCGTGATCGGATCCCCGGGTGCCAGCCCCGCCGCACGGTCGGCGGTCACGTCCACCGCGACGTCGGGTTCGGCGGTGCGCACCCGCACCCCCGCGGGCGTCTGCTCGAGCCGCACGATGTGCGCGGTCCACTCCCCCGCACCGCTCGGCGCCCCGTCGATGACCCGGACATCGCTCGGACGGAACACGGCAGCGGCAGGATGCTGCGCCCCCGCCGGTGCCGGCAGCACGAGGTTTCCCGCACGCCAGGCCGCAGCATCCACCGTTCCGACCACCCGGTTCAGCCCCGCCACCGCCGCGGCGAACCGGGTCGCCGGCGACGCGAGCACCTCACGCACGGGACCGGCCTGCGTGACGCGGCCGTCCTCGAGCACGACGAGGCGGCTCGCGAGCGCCACGGCGTCGACCGCGTCATGGGTCGCGACGACTGCGGTGGTTCCGGTCGCCGCGAGCTGCTGATGCAGGAGGGCGCGCACGTCGCCGGCAGTTTCGGTGTCGAGCGACGTCAGCGGCTCGTCGAGGAGGATCGCGGCGGGCGCCGTCGCGAGCGCACGGGCGAGTGCGACGCGCTGCTGCTGGCCCCCCGACAGCTGCGCGGGACGCCGCCCGCCGAGATCCTCGAGGCCGACGCGCCGGAGCCAGTCGACGGCTCCGTCCGCGGCGGCGGCTTTGGTCGCGCCGTGCACGCGCAGCCCGAACGCGACGTTGTCGCGCGCGCTGAGGTGCGGGAACAGACGCGGATCCTGGCCGAGCAGCACCACCCCGCGCGACGCGGGGGGTGTCCGGCGTGCGGGTGACTCGTCGAGCGTGCGACCCCCGAGACGTACGTGACCTTCGTCGAAACCCGTCAGCCCCGCGAGCACCCCGAGCAGCGTCGACTTGCCGGCGCCGCTCGGACCCATGAGGGCGACCACCGATCCGCCCGGCACCTGCAGGACGGCATCGAGGGCGAACCCGCCGCGACGCACGAGCACGCGGGCGTCGAGCCCCGCTGCGGCGCCGGGCCCGGCATCCCGTCCTCGCTCCGATACGACCGCGCTCATCGCGGCGCCTCCGCTCGCCAGGCGCGCACGAGGAGCAGCACGCCGACGGCGGTCACGAGCAGCAGCAGTGACAGCGCGACGGCTGTGCCCTGTGAGACGCCCGCGCCGTTGAAGGCGGTGTAGATCGCGAGCGGCATGGTCTGAGTCACGCCGGGCGCGTTGCCGGCGAACAGCGCCGTCGCACCGAACTCGCCGATCGCGCGCGCGAAGCACAGCACGATGCCGGCGACCAGGCCCGGGGCGGCGAGCGGGAGCGTCACGCGGGCGAGGATCGTCCAGCGCCCCGCCCCGAGGCCGGCCGCCGCCTGCTCGAAGCCGACGCCGGTAGACCGCAGCGCGCCCTCGAGTGCGAGCACCAGGAAGGGCAGCGCGACGAAGGTCTGCGCCATCACGACGGCGGTGGTCGTGAACGGGATGCGGATGCCCCACTCCGCGAGGATGCCGCCGAGCCAGCTGGTGCGGCCGAAGAGGAACAGCATCGCCACACCGCCGACCATGGGCGGCAGCACGAGCGGCACCGTCACCAGGGCGCGCAGCACGGCTGCCGTGCGCACGGTGCTCCGGGCGATGAGGAGCGCGAGCGGAACCCCCAGCACGACGCACACCACGGTGGCCGCCGCGCCGGTCGCGAGCGAGAGTCCCAGGGCCGAGAGCGCCTCGGGCGAGGTGACGTCGCTCCACAGCGTCCCCCACTCGACCCGCAGCACGAGTGCGCCCAGCGGCAGGATGAGCAGTGCGAGCCCGATCACCGCGGGCACGGCGAGCACCCGCGGCACGAACCCCGCGCGCTCCTCGCGCGCGGGCGCGTGCGCCGCTTCGGTGGTGGTCACGGCGCCCCGAAGCCGAGGGCCGCGAGCACCTCCTGCCCCTTGTCGCCCAGCAGGAACGCGACGAACGCGTCGGCGACGTCGGGGTCCGCCGCGGCGGAGAGAGCCACGATCGGGTAGCGGTTCACGACGTCGTCGGCGCCGTCGACCTCGATCGCGTCGACGTCGTCGGTGGTCGCCGCATCCGTCACGTAGACGAGTCCCGCATCGGCTTCACCGGTGGCGACCTTGGTGAGCACCGCCGTCACGTTCTGCTCGTAACTGTCGACGCTCGCCGTGACGCCGGCGTTCGAGAGCAGCGTCGCAGACGCCGCCCCGCACGGCACCTCGATGGCGCACAGCACGACGGTGAGATCGGGGTTCGCGAGGTCGTCCAGGCTCTCCACGCCGCCGGGGTTGTCGGCGGGGACCACGAGCACGAGCGTATTGGTCGCGAACAGCTGCGGACCCGACGCGAGGCCTTCGTCGACGACCTTCTGCATGTTCTTCTCGTCCGCCGACGCGAACACGTCGACCGGAGCGCCCTCGATGATCTGGGTCGCGAGGGTCGACGAGCCGTCGTACGTGATCGGCTGGACATCGACGGACGGATGCTGCGCCTCGAACTCCGTCGCCAGTTCATCGAACGCCGCCTTCAGCGATGCCGCCGCGTACACCGTGAGGTCGCCGGCGAGCTCGGGCTCGGCCGAAGTCGTCGGCGCGGACGTCGCCGCCGGATCCTGATCGGCGCCGGTGGCGCAGCCGGTGAGCACCAGTGCGAGCGAGGCGAGGACGACGGAGGTAAGCAGAAGCGCGGAGCGCGGCATGTCAGCCTTTCGGGGTTTCGACGATGACGTTCGTGGCTTTGACCACGGCGACGGCCAGGGAGCCAGGTTCGAGAGCGAGCTCGCGCACGGCCTCGGACGACATGAGCGAGACCACGCGGTGCGGTCCGGACTGGATGTCGACCTGCGCCATGACGCCGTCGATCTGCACACGCGTGACGAGCCCGACGAACCGATTGCGGGCGCTGGAGAGCACGTCGGCCGGATCCTTAGGCGCCGCGGCCAGCCCGACCGCGTGCGCCGCGAGTGCGTCGCCGGGGATCTCGATCGGCGATGCCCCGGTCGTCGGCAGCGTCCCCGCGTCGACCCACCGCCGCACGGTGTCGTCGCTCACGCCGAGAAGGCGCGCTGCTTCGGCGATCTTGTAGCTGCTCACACCCTCACGCTAGCACCGCAGATGCGTGCATATCTGTTCGGCATCGCCGCACATGCGGACACCCCTGTCACGGGGTTGGCGCGGAAAGGGTCCCGACCGGCGTTCAGCCGGAGGCTCGCCTGCGGAGGAGCGAGCGAGGATACTGAGGGCGTGACGCCCGAGGAGATCCGCGCCTACTGCGCCGCGAAGTGGGGAGCGTGGGAGGACGTGCCCTGGGAGGACGACCCGGTCTTCAAGGTGGGTCCGGGCGAACGCGGCAAGATCTTCGTCTTCCTCGGCGATGGCAGCTCGATCGGCGTCAAGGCGGCGACGACCCGTGACGAGGCAGACGACTGGCTGACGCGCTATCCGGACGACGCGAGCGTCGCGGCCTATATCGGTCGCTCCGGCTGGAACCGGCTCAGGACCGGCGGCGGCATTCCCGATGACGAGCTTCGCGAGGCGATCGACCGATCCTACGAACTCGTGGTCGCCGGACTGCCGAAGAAGTACCGCGGTCCGGACGCCGAGTAGTCCCCAGCAGGGTCGAGCCCGAGGTCACGTGCCGCAGAAGGTGCGGTGCCGGGCCGTGCCGTCGGGCGCCGGCCGCGCGAAGCGGCGGTACTCGCTCCCAGATCGCTCGGTGTAGGGGTCGCGCACCAGGTCGCGCAGCCGCTCGAAGGGCGCGAGATCCCCGTCCGTCGCTGCCTGCAGCGCCTCCTCGACGATGTGGTTGCGGGCGATGTACAGCGGGTTCGTCGCCCGGATGAGGGCGGCGTCCGGCGCCAGCGCCGACCATCGGACGAGCCACGCGTCCAGCGCGGCGACCGGGCCGAGGAAGCGATCACGCAGCGGCTGTTGATCGTGCTCCGCGGCCGCCGCGAGATCGCGCCAGAACCCGGTGAAGTCCACCCCGTGGTCGGCGAGCAGGTCGAGGGCGCCCTGGGCGAGCTCGGCGGCGAATTGCGCGTCGATCCGATCGTCGAGGCCGAGCTTCTGCCGGAACGCTGCGGTCCAGTGCGACCGATAGCGCGCGTCGAACGCGTCGACGATCTCCGCGGCGACGAGAGTCCCGGCAGCGGGATCGTCCGCAAGCAGCGGCGCGAGGGCCTCACCCAGCCGCTCGAGGTTCCACCGCATGATCGAGGGCTGCCTGTCGTAGGCGTAGCGGCCGAATTCGTCGATGGAGCTGAAGTACGCACCGGGTTCGTACGCGTCGAGGAAGGCGCAGGGTCCGTAGTCGATGGTCTCCGCGGACACCAGCACGTTGTCGGTGCTGAGCACGCCGTGCACGAAGCCGGTGCGCATCCAGTCGGCGGTGAGGGCCGCGACCGCGTCCACGATCCCGTCGAGCAGTGCACGATAGGGATGATCGGCCTCGGCCGCCGCCGGGTGGTGGCGCGCGATGACGTGATCCGCGAGCCGGCGCAGCAGCGCGAGGTCCCCCTGCGCTCGCACGTATTCGAACGAGCCGAACCGCACATGGCTGGCCGCGGTGCGCGTGAGGACGGCGCCGGGCAGCACGCGATCATCATGGTCGCGAGGAGCACCGGTGGCGACCACGGCGAGCGCCCGTGTGGTGGGAACCCGCAGCGCGTGCATCGCCTCGGTCATGAGGAACTCGCGAAGCATCGGCCCGACGACGGCGAACCCGTCGACGCGCGACATCGACGTGGGGCCGATCCCCTTCACGTGCACGTCGCGTAGGCGTCCGCCGCGGTCACGCCGCTCACCGAGGAGCGCCGCGCGACCGTCGCCGAGGATCGGTTTGTAGACGCCCCACTGATGGCCCGCGTATACCTGGGCCACGGGGGTGGACCCCGACGCGAGCGACTCACCGGTCAGGAAGCGGACCCCTTCGGACGACCGCAGGTAGTCGAGATCGAGGCCGAGCTCGAGGGCGACGTCATCGTTCAGGACGAGCACCCGCGGCTGCGGCGTCCGGACGGGGGCGACCGGGCGGGAGAGCTCCGGAAGAGCCTCGGCCCAGACTCGTTCCAGCACGGGCGGCTCTCGCGGGTCGTCGGGCGTAACCGCCCGGCCTGTCCGCGCTACGAGACCCACCACGTCACCCATGCACGCAGGCTAGGCCGGACGCCCATCCCCTGCGCCGGAACATGACGTCCTGCGGCCTCGTGCGTCGCCCCATGACGTGCTTGTCTCAGCGCCCGCTACGACAGCTGGCCGCAGATGTCGTAGTGCGCCCGGACGAGCTGAGGATCGTGAAGTTGGACTGCGCATCCGTCGCGGAGACCACCTGGCCGACGTGCAAGGTCGTCGAGGCGACCGGCGAACGGCAGATCGGAGCCGCCGAACGACCGGCCTTCGGCGGCACGGGCGCGGCTAGCCTGAGGGCATGGCATTTCCCCCGCTCGTCGAGCCGGTCGCCGAGCTGACCGACGCCGAACGCACGCGCACCGCACGTCACCGTGTGCTATCCGGCTTCGGCGAGATCGCCCAGCGTCGGCTCGCCGCGGCGCACGTCGCCGTCGTCGGGGCCGGTGGCCTCGGCTCTCCCGTCGTGCTCGCCCTCGCGGCCGCGGGGGTCGGCACCATCACCGTGATCGACGACGACCTGGTCGAGGCATCCAATCTCCAGCGCCAGGTCATGCATCGGGTGGGCGATGTGGGGGCGCCGAAGGTCGACTCGGCGGTGCGCATCGCCGCAGACCTCTCACCCACCACCGTGGTGCGTCCGGTGCGTGCGCTGCTCACGCCCGACAACGCCGCGGAGCTCCTGTCGGGCGCTCACGTCGTCGTCGACGGCACCGACACGTTCGAGACGCGCGAGGCTGTCGCCGTGGCGTGCGAGCAGCTCGGCGTGCCGCTCGTCTGGGGCGTCGTGCAGGAGTTCCACGCGCAGGTCACCGTCTTCTGGTCGGCTCCGCCCGCGGGAGAGCGACCGGTCAGACTCGCGGATCTGTACCCGCCGGACGCCGGGCGCGAAGCCCCGTCGTGCGCACAGGTCGGCGTGCTCGGCTCCCTGTGTCTGCAGGTCGGCTCACTCCTTGCGACCGAGACCGTGAAGCTGATCACCGGGGTCGGCGACCCGCTCTTGGGCCGCGTGCTCGTGATCGACGCGCTCCGCGGTCGCACCGACGAGGTGCCGCTGCGGCCGGCGTCGGGTGGGACCTCGGCTGCAACCGCGGTCCCCTCATCGATCCGAGGCAATGCGGCACCGCGTCCCGCGATCCCGCAGCTCTCCCCCGCGGAGGCGATGGCCGCCCAGCGCGCCGGCTCGGTGCTGCTCGACGTGCGCGAGCCCTTCGAGACCGAGCGGGGGGTCATCCCGGGTTCGGTGCTGCTGCCCCTCGGCGACGTGCTCGCCGACCCGTCGCGGGTCGGGGCGCCGGCGGTGGTCGTCGTCTGCCAGGTGGGCATGCGCGCGCAGCGCGCAGCGGCGGCCCTGCGTGACGCCGGGGTCGAGGCATCCGTCCTCGCCGGCGGCATCGACGCGTACAGCCGTGACATCAGCGCGGTGCACGCGTGAGCGGGCTCCGCGCCGTCGAGGAGCAGCTCGCCGACGTGCTGGCCGCCGCCCAGCCGCTGCCCGCTGAACGCATTCCTCTCACGGACGCCCACGGCCGCACGCTCAGCGAACCGGTGCGGGCGGCCGTCGACATCCCCGTCTTCGACAACTCCGCGATGGACGGCTTCGCCGTGCGCTTCACGGATGTCATGGATGCCGCCCCCGACGCTCCGGTGACGCTCCAGGTCGTCGCCGACCTGCCTGCCGGGACCGCCGCCGACCCGTCGCTCGCGCCCGGTGAGGCCGCCCGCATCATGACGGGATCGCCCGTCCCTTCCGACGCCGATGCGATCGTGCCCTTCGAGGACACGGCCGGCGGACTCGCCGACTCGCTCGGGTCGATCTCGGTGCTGCGAGCGCCGCGCGCCGTCGGTGCACATATCCGCCGCGCGGGAGAAGACGCCCTGACCGGCGACGAGGTGCTCCCCGCGGGGGTCGTACTCGGCGCGCTGCAGGTCGCGGCCGTCGCGGCGTGCGGCGTGGCGGAGGTGGCGGTCTCGCGGCGACCGCGTGTGGCTGTCATCTCGACCGGCAGCGAGCTCGTCGAGCCCGGGGCGCCGCTGCGCCGCGGGCAGATCCCCGAGTCGAACAGCGTGCTGCTCGCCGCCCTCGCCACCGACGCGGGCGCCGACGTCGTGCGGCGCGCGAGCGTTCCCGACGAGCCGGGCGACCTCGATGCGGTGCTGGCCGAGGTGACCGATCCGCGGTCACCGCGGCCGGCCGACGTCGTCGTCTTCTCCGGCGGCGTGAGCGCGGGCGCGTACGAGGTCGTCAAGACGACGCTCGCGAGCACGATGACGTTCTCGAAGGTCGCGATGCAGCCCGGCAAGCCGCAGGGCTTCGGCCGCCTGCCCTCGGGCGCGCTGCTGTTCGGTCTGCCCGGCAACCCGGTCAGCGCCGCCGTGTCGTTCGAGGTCTTCGTGCGGCCCGCCCTGCTGCTCATGCAGGGTCGGCTCGTGCGGGACGACCGCGTTCTCACGCTGCCCGCGGCCGCCGGTTGGCGAACGCCGCCCGGGCGGCGGCAGTACCTTCCCGTCACCATCGACCGCACCGATCCCCGCGCGTGGCGCGTGACCCCCGCGACCTCCGGCGGATCCCACCTCGCCGGCGGACTCGGTCGCGCCGAGGCGTACGCCATCGTGCCGGCGGAGGTCGACGCCGTCGCAGCAGGCGACCTCGTCGATGTCATGCTGATCTCATGAGCACCGAGCAGCCGACGTTCACGCACCTCGACGAAGCGGGACACGCCCGCATGGTTGACGTGACGCTCAAGCAGCCGACGGTGCGCTCCGCCACTGCGCGCGGGTTCGTCCGGTGCGCCGCCGACGTCGTCGCCGCGCTGCGTGACGGCGCGGTGCCGAAGGGCGACGTGCTCGCCGTCGCGCGCATCTCGGGGATCCAGGCCGCCAAGCGCACCCCCGAGCTCCTGCCCCTCGCGCACGTCATCGGCGTGCACGGCGCCACGGTCGACCTCGCGATCGTCGACGACGGGGTGGACATCGAGGCGACCGTACGCACCGCCGACCGCACGGGCGTCGAGATGGAGGCGCTCACCGCTGTCTCGGTCGCCGCGCTCGCGGTCGTCGACATGGTGAAGGGCCTCGACAAGGGCACCTCGATCGAGAACGTGCGCATCGTGACGAAGACCGGTGGCAAGAGCGGCGACTGGCACCGCCCGGGCGAGGCATGACTCCGACTCGTGGCGGCCTTGGCGCGATCTTGCTGGCCGGCGGCCGCGCGTCCCGCGTCGACGGCGCGGCGAAGCCGCTGTTCGATGTGGGCGGGCGCACTCTCTTGGCGGCGGCGGTGACGGCGGCGACGGATGCTGCCGCCCGGCCGCTCACCGTGGTGGCCCCGGTCCTCGACGAGACGCTGCCGGTCGACTGGGTGCGCGAGGACCCGCCGTTCACCGGACCGGCAGCTGCCGTCGTCGCCGCCCTCGCCTCCTGGCCGGAGCAGGACGACCCGGCGTGGACGCTGCTGCTCGCCTGCGACCTTCCCGGCATCGGCGCCGCCGTGCCCAGGCTCGTCGGCGACATCCCACTTCTCCCCTCCGACAGCGACGGCGTCTGCCTCGCCGACGCGACGAGCCGGCCGCAGTGGCTGATCGGCGCCTACCGCACGGGCGCGCTGCGGGCCGCAGCATCCGTCCTTCCCGATGCCGGTCGAGACGCCCCCGTCCGCGCGCTGCTCGACGATCTCGCGATCACGGTCGTCGCCGCGCCCGACGACCTGACCCGCGACGTCGACACGTGGGAGGATCTGAAGGAGGCCCGAAGGCGGGCCGAGCACGGACCGGAGGAGCCGTCATGAGCGAGCAGTCCCGCACCCTTCCGCCCGAGGCCCTCGACGCGTGGGCCGACGCGCTGCGCGAGCGGTTCGACCTCGCGCCGGAAGAGCTTCCCGTGGCGTTGATCCTCGATCTGGCACGCGACGTCGCGCTCGGAGTCGCACGCCCGGCCGCCCCCTTCAGCGCGTTCGCCGCCGGACTCGTCGCGGGTCGCGCGGGCGGCTCGCCCGAAGACACGGCGGCCGCCGTCGCCGCGATCACGGCCATGGCGAACGAGTGGGAGGTCTAGTGGCCGTCGTCCGATACTTCGCCGCCGCACAGGAGGCGACCGGCCTCGACACCGAACGCCGCTCCGAGACCACGCTGGGCGCGCTGCGCGACGCCGTGTCGGCGGCGTACCCGGGCCTCGGCGGGATCCTCCCCCGCTGCGCCGTGCTCGTCGGCGGTTCGCGCGTCGACGACGACACCCCTCTCAGCGCCGACGAGCTCGTCGACGTCCTGCCGCCCTTCGCCGGCGGCTGACCCCCGCTCAGCCGCCGAGGCCGAGCCAGGTCGCGGTGCCGTCGGACTCGACCTGGCGCTTCCACACCGGGAGGTCGGTCTTGATCGCCTCGATGAGGGTGCGGCAGACCTCGAAGGCCTCCGCCCGGTGCGCCGAGGCGACCGCGATCACGACGGCGGCATCGCCGACCTGCAGGGTTCCGATCCGGTGCGACACCGCGACCAGCGCTCCGGTCGAGCCGATGGCGGCCGCCGCCAGCCGCGAGAGCGTCGCCGCGGCGTCGGGGTGAGCGGAGTACTCGAGGGCGACGACGGCGGTGGCGGCATCCGGATCGTGATCGCGCACGCGCCCCACGAACGTCGTAACGGCGCCCATGTGCGCGTCGTCGACGGCGCGAAGGTGAGCGTCGAGGTCGAGCGGCTCGGCGCTGATCGCCGCCATGCGGACGGCATCGGTCGACACGGCCATCAGTGGTCGCTCCCGCCGAGCTGGTCGAGCACGTGGCGGGCGACCGAGACCACGACGGGCATGCCGGATGCCACGCCCCCGGGCGATCCCGGAAGGTTCACCACGAGTACCCCGTGGGGGTCGACGACGCCGGCCACTCCGCGCGTGAGCATGCCCACGGGCTTCTCGGCGGCACCGCGGCGACGCAGTTCCTCGGAGATACCGGGGATCTGGCGGGTCACCACGCGCGCGGTGCCCTCGGGCGTCTGATCGCGCGGCGAAACCCCCGTCCCGCCGGTCGTGATGATGAGCTTGACGCCCGCGACCACCTCCGCAGTGAGGGCGCGCTCGACGCTGTCGGCGCCGTCGGGAACGACGACGGCATCTGCACAGTCGAAGCCTGCCTCGCGGAGCGCGGCGACGGCGAGCGGTCCGCTCTCATCCGCCCGCGAGCCCGCGGCCGAGCGGTCCGACACAGTGACGACAGCGGCTCGGGTCATGCGTCCAGCCTAGGCGCGGGCGCGCAGATCACGCGCGGCGCTCGAGCCGCACGATCACCGACTTCGACGTGGGTGTGCCCGAGACGTCGGCGACCGAGTCGAGGGGTACCAGCACGTTCGTCTCGGGATAGTACGCGGCGGCGTTCCCCCGCGGCGTGCGGTAGGCGACGATGCGGAACTCCTCCGCCCGGCGCTCCTCGATCGTGCCGTCCGGGCGCGTCCACTCCGAAACGAGATCGACGACGTCGTTCTCCGCGAACCCGAGCGACACGATGTCCTTAGCGTTCACGAGCACCACGCGCCGGCCGCCGTGGATGCCGCGGTACCGGTCGTCCTTGCCGTAGATCGTGGTGTTGTACTGGTCGTGCGAGCGCAGGGTCTGCAGCAGAACCCGACCGCGCGGGATCACCGGATACTCCAGCCGGTTCACCGTGAACCGCGCCTTGCCGTCGACAGTCGCGAAACGGCGCGCGTCGCGCGGGCCGTTCGGCAGGTGCAGCGTACGCCCCTTGTCGATGCGCTCCTCGTAGTCGTCGAAGCCCGGCACGACCCGCTCGATGTGCGAGCGGATGAGCGCGTAGTCGGCCTCGAGCGCCGCCCAGTCCGCCTGCGGGACGTTGGACGGATGCTGCACCCCGGCCGGATCCGGACGCTCGGCCTCCGCCGCGCCGTGCTCGGGAAGCCCGTGGTCGGAGGCGGGGTCAGGGTGTGCGCCGCGTTCGGGGCGTTTCGTCTCGCTCGTTCCTCGCTCGCTCAACGAACGGGGGGCGAAGACCAGGCCGCTCAGCCGCGCCACGATCGCCACCTCGCTGAGGAGCTCTTCCGAGGGCGGAACGAGACGGCCGCGCGAGGAGTGGACCGCGCCCATCGAGTCCTCCACCGTGACCCGCTGCTCGCGACCGCCGCGACGGTCGCGGTCGGTGCGCCCGAGCGTCGGGAGGATGAGCGCGCGGTGGCCGGTGACCACGTGCGAACGGTTGAGCTTCGTCGACACGTGGACGGTGAGCCCCACCCGCGCCATCCCGGCCTCGACGACGGCGGTGTCGGGGGTGGCGGAGACGAAGTTGCCGCCCATGCTCATGAAGAACCGCACGCGGCCGTCGCGCATCGCCCGGATCGCCTGGACCGTGTCGAAGCCGTGCTCGCGCGGAGCGGCGAAGCCGAACTCGGCGTCGAGCGCGTCGAGGAACGTCGTCGACGGCTTCTCGTAGATGCCCACGGTGCGATCACCCTGCACGTTCGAGTGCCCTCGCACCGGGCAGACGCCCGCGCCGGGTCGCCCGATGTTGCCCTGCAGCAGCAGCACGTTGACGATGTCGCGCAGCGTGGCCACCGAATGCTTGTGCTGGGTCAGTCCCATCGCCCAGCAGACGATCGTGGCCTTCGACGTGCGCACGGCCTCGCCGACCCGGCGCAGCGCCTTCTCGGGGAGGCCCGTGGCGGCGACGAGGTCGCGCCACGCAGCATCCGCCATCGCCTGACGGTAGGCGTCGAAACCGCTCGTGTGCTCCGCGATGAACTCGTGGTCGAGCACACTCCCCCGCTCCGCCTCGGCTTCGAGGAGGTGCTTGCCGATGGCCTGGAACAGCGCCTGGTCGCCGCCGAGCCGGATCTGCACGAACTCGTCGGCGAGCTTCGTGCCGCCGAAGGCGACGCCCCGCACCGTCTGCGGGTTCTCGAACCGCATGAGGCCCGCTTCAGGGAGCGGATTCACCGCGATGATCGTCGCGCCGCGCTGCTTGGCCTTCTCGAGGGCCGACAGCATGCGGGGGTGGTTCGTGCCGGGGTTCTGGCCGGCGACGATCAGCAGGTCGGCCTCGTGGACGTCCTCGATCGACACGGTTCCCTTGCCGATGCCGATCGTCTCGGTGAGCGCCGAGCCCGACGACTCGTGGCACATGTTCGAGCAGTCAGGGAGGTTGTTCGTGCCGAGCCCGCGCACGAACAGCTGGTAGAGGAACGCCGCCTCGTTCGAGGTGCGACCCGAGGTGTAGAAGACAGCCTCGTCGGGGTCGTCGAGGGCCCTGAGCTCGTCGGCGACGAGGGCGAGCGCGTCGTCCCACGAGATCGGGCGGTAGTGCGTCGCGTCCTCCTCGAGCACCATCGGGTGCGTCAGGCGCCCCTGCTGCCCGAGCCACCAATCGTCGTGGGCGCGCAGCTCGTCGAGCGAGTGCGCCGCGAAGAACTCCGGACCGACGCGGCGCAGCGTCGCCTCCTCGGCGACCGCCTTCGCGCCGTTCTCGCAGAACTCCGCGATGTGGCGCTTGTCCTCCTCCGGCCACGCGCAGCCGGGACAGTCGAAGCCGTCCTTCTGGTTGACGCGCATCAGCGTCTGAACCGAGCGCGCGACGCCCATCTGCTCGTTCGCGATCTCGAGCGCGTGCAGCACGGCCGGCACGCCCACCGCGACCTTCTTGGGTCGCTTCGCGCGCACGCGGGTCTCGTCGATGTCCGCTGTCGGAGGCTTCGTCGCCATGTCTCCAGGCTATGCCTCGCGCGGCTCTCGAGGGCCGTGCGGGATCAGCCACCCCACCAGAGACCCACCGTCCCCCGGAGGTCGCCGAGCGGCACGGCGCCCTGGCCGGGCTCGGACACCGAGAGGCGCGAGTCCGCCGAGCCGGCGCGGTTGTCGCCCATGACCCAGACGGCCCCCTCGGGCACGGTGACGCGGAACGGGATGCCGCCACCCGGGCGCACCTCGCCGGCGTACGGCTCGTCGAGGGGGTCATCGTTGACGAGCAGCCGACCGCTGCCCGCTTCGCAGCAGACCACGACGTCCCCGCCGACGCCGACGATCCGCTTCACGATGAGCGTGTCGGGCGTGCCCGACCAGGCCTCGCGGTCGACGAGGAGGACGACGTCGCCGCGGGCGGGCGCGCTCCACCGATCGAACACGACGGTGGCGCCGCTGTGCAGGGTCGGGCTCATCGAGTCGTTGCGGACGGTCGCGACCCCGAAGGCGGCGGCGACCACGAGCGCGGAGACGACGGGAGCCGCAACCGCTCCGATGGCCACGAGCATGCCCCGCCTGCGGCCGCCCCGCGCGCCGCCGCCACGCTTCGACAGGTCAACCGCGGTCTCGCAGGATCCGACCCGGCGCGAATCGCCTGTCGAAGCCCGGTTGACCTGTTGAGCGACCGAGATCACGGCACCTCGGCGAGCAGCGCCGTCATCGCGGCGATCTCGCGTTCCTGTTCGACGAGCACGTGCTTGCCGGAGTTCCGGACGAACGCGTTCGACCCCTCGCGGACGGCGCTCTCGGCCATCTCGAGCGCGCCGACGTGGTGCGCGATCATCAGCTCGAGGAACATCCGGTCGGCGGCGGCCCCGTCGGCCGCGGCCAGCGCGGCCAGCTGCTCGGCGGTCGCCATGCCCTTCATCTCCGCGTGCGCGTGGTCACCGCAGCCGGTCGGGATCGCACCGGCGGTGGCCGGGGCACCGCCGTGACCCTGGTGGCCGACGGCCGCGCCCTCGGCGGGGATGGCGCCGCGCCACGCGGTCTGCCACGCACGCATCGTGTCGATCTCAGCGGTCTGGTCCGCGACGATGAACTCGGCGAGCGCGCGTGTGCGCTCGCGCACGCCGGCGGCCTCGAGCACCAGGCCGCTCAACTCGAGCGCCTGCTCGTGGTGGGGAATCATCCCCTCGATGTAGCAGTGATCCTCGAGCGTCGGGTAGGCGGAGGTCGCGGCATCCGTCATCGCTCCCGAGGCTGCCGCCTGCGGAGCCGAGTCCTTCGGCGTCGTCAGCCCGAGCGCGACCGCGGTGCCGCCGACGATCACGGTCGACAAGGCCAGCACGACGCCGAGTGCGGCGATGCGGTTGCGCATCAGTTGTCCTTTTCTGTCGGATGCCTCGTCCCCGGCGAGCTGCGCCGAGGAAGGGTCCCGCGGGACGGCGCCGGGCGCCGCCCCGCGGGAGCGGGTCAGGCGTGAGCCTTCAGGCTCTGCTGACGCCGCAGGTACCACGAGGTGCCGGCGAGGCCCGCGCCGGCGACCAGGAGCATGAGCCCCGAGAGCGCCCAGCGGTTCGCATCGGTGCCTGTGGCGGCGAGAGCGCCGAACACCGCCGCGGGCGACGCGGACGCCACCGTGAACGTGCCCTGCGCCACCGCCGACGAGGTCTGCCCGGTCAGCACGAGGGTGTGCTCCCCGGCCGGCGTGGCCGACGGGACGACGAACTGCGCGGTCACGACACCCTCACTGTCGGCGACGAACGTGCCGACGTTGACGGGGTCGGAGTGCAGCACGGCGCTCACCGTCTCGCCAGGGGTGAATCCGCTCGCCGTGGCCGTCTGCGCGGCCCCCGGAGCGACCTCGCCCGAGCCGAACGTCACGGGGGCGGCGGCCGGCGTAGCCCCGTTCCCGTTCCCGTTCCCGTTCCCGTTCCCGTTGCCGTTCCCGTTCCCGTTCCCGTTGCCGTTCCCGTTGCCGTTGCCGTTGCCGTTGCCCGGCGTCGTCGGCGTCGCGGTCGGGGTGGGCTCACCCGTCGGCTCGGTCGTCGGCGTGGGCGTGGGCGACGCCGTCGGCGTCGGGGTGATGTTGGGGTTCGGAACGCCCCGCATGTCGCCGTTGACCCACTTGCGGCCCTCGGGGATGTTGGGGTTCTGCGCGGCGAAGTCACGCGGGTAGAGGGTGAAGCCCTGCCAGTGGATCGGCATGGGGCTCTGGTCCTCGTCGCGGTTGATGTGGTGGAAGCCGACGTTCACCCACGCCACCGGGTCCTCGAGCGACTCGCCGTCGGCGATGTAGTCGGTGACCATCTGGCCCGCCTTCGACGGGATGAGGTTGTGGCTCGCGTGCACCTCGTCCGACTTCGCCGACGTGAACGCGATGTCGAAGTCGGTCTCGGGGTTGAGGTTGTAGGCCTGGTCGCGCGGCACGATGATCTCGTACGAGCGCGCGTGGCCGTCCGCGTTGAGGCTCTCCGGGTTCACGACCCGGTACGCCTCGCGGTTCGCGCCCATCGTCTTGGTCTCGTTCGTGACCTGGGTGAGCTGCGTCTCGAGGATCGCGGTGTGGCCGGTGTCGCCCGTCGTGCCGTACTCGCCCGTCGGGGTGGTGGCGAACTTCTCGACGACCTGGTTCGCGCCCGAGTCGATGCCGAAGTCCACGCGCCAGAAGGCCGAGTGGTAGTGGTTGACGGCGAAGTCCTCCTGGCCCGGCGCGATCGGCCAGCCCTGGTTGACGACGTTCACGTAGTCGTTGGGCGACAGGTCGCCGGTCGCGCCGAGGCGCACCGAGATCTCGCCGTCATCGTGGAACCGGTACTCGGTCTGGTACTCGTACCAGCCGATGCGCGACACCGTGTGCAGCACGAGGTCGGTTCCCTGCGCCGCGTAGAGCGCGTCGCGCGCGATGTTCGAGCGGTACGCGAGGCCCGAGTCCTCCTCGCCGATGCAGAGCGCGGGGATCGCGCCGCGGGTCGCGTCGACCCAGGCGTTGAAGACCTCGCCGACCGGGCAGTCGACCGCCTCGATCGCCTGCAGGCGACGGCCACCCACCTGGTAGGTGGTGACGTCGTTGTACTCGGTGGCTCCGGTGTCGTAGGGCACGTTGAGCTGGGCGAGCGCGATCGAGTCGAGCACGAGGATCGGCGCCGCGTCGTCGCGCGGCTGGTACGCGATCTTGTCGAGCACGAGGCCGCGGTAGGTGTCGAGGCGCCAGCACATCTGCCAGCTCGAGCCGGACTCCAGTGTCTCCGAGACGAGGGATTCGCCGGAGCAGGATGCCTCGGTGACGGTCTGCGCGGATGCCGCGGCCGGCGCCGACAGCACGAGGCCGCCCGCGAGGAGGGCCATCGCGGTGCCCGCGCCGAGAAGCCGGCGGAGGGACGTTCGTTTCATCGGGAGTGTCTCCATGGTCATGAGATGGACAGGACGGCGCGCGTCGACAGGTTGACGACGTACGTGCTGGTGGTGAGGAAGGCACCGCCGTCGACCTGGGCGAGCACCTGCACGCACCGGTCGATGCCGCACGATTCGGCGCCGAAGGATCCGGCATCCGTCACGAACGAGTGGGCGGTGAGGAGCACCTCGGCGGATGCCGGGGTCAGGACGGAGCCGCCGGTGAGGGCGGCGAACTCGTCGACCACGGGCTGCGCCGAGTCGTCGTCGAGCAGCAGCTCCCACGCGAACGAGGTCTCGGCGTCGGTCGGCGCGGGCTGCGTGCCCGACGCACGGTCGACCGATTCGATCGCGCCGTTGGTGACGTTGACGATCATGCTGACCAACTCGTTGGTGGCGTAGTCGTAGTACAGCGAGAGCAGCCGGCGGTGCCCGTCCGAGTACGCCTGCGGGTCGGCGACGTCGGTCGAGAGGAACTGCAGGCCGGGCTCGCCGAACAGGTCCTTGCCCGCGGCGAACGCGGCGTCCTGGGCGCCGAGGAAGCGCACGTACTCGACCTCGGCGCCGGTGAGCCCGTCGTACGCGGCGGCGACGGTGGTCGGCTTCGGAACCTCCGTCGCCTTCTCGGGGGCGTCCTCGTCGGTGCTGTCTGCGGCGATGGGGGTGGACGCCGGCGATTCAGGAGACGAGGTCGCCTGCACGGCGGTCTGCGTCGCGAACACCAGCGCGACAGCCGCGGCGGTCGCGGCGAGCGCCGAGCCGATGCCCAGCGTGCGGGGAGTGAGGAAGCGGCCCCGCCTCGAGGGCCGCGGGTCCGAGGGCGGCGAGTCCCCCTCGGTGGAGAGCTGTTGTTCGGTCACAAGAGTCCTTTCGACGGCGATGACGCGGCTCGCACCCGCATCGAGGCCGATTCTTGGACGCCGCCGTTTCCCGATGATTCGGGGCCGCGAACGCCGGGCGAAAACTTCGTGAGACGAGGCCGCGCGATCGACGTCCTTCGTTCCCACGGCTCGTCACGAGGCCGAAACATGCCCCGTCGTTCCCGGCAACGCGCAGCCGGTAGCGTCACGGCCAGCCGCACGGCGGCGAGCGTCGGAAGCGAGGAGGTCGCGTGAGCAGTGCACTCGCGGACGCGATCGAGCGGGCTCGCCCGCGCAACGACCTCGGCGCCAGCTCGCCGTTCGCCGGTCTCCGCCGACGCCATGCCCACACGATCGATGTGGTCGCGCAGTCCGTGGCCGCCACCGCTCCCGCCGGCGTGCTCCTGATCCATCCCGCCGCCGCCTTCGCACGCAGCGGCTCCTTCGCCTTCCTCGACATCGCGATCACGATCACCCTCGTGGTGGGCGTGGGGCTCGTGATCGGCATGTTCGCGCGACGCATCGCGAGTACGGGGTCCCTCTACACGTTCGCGGTGCGGGGGCTCGGATCGCACGCCGGTCTCATCGCCGGCGCCGCGCTGGGCATCGGCTACGTCGCCGTGGCGATGAACACGCTGGCCTCCGGGTCGACGCGACTGGCGAACATCCTGAGTGGAGGCGACGCTCCCCCGTGGCTTGTGATCGCCCTCATCGCCGGCTTCGGGGCGGTCATCGCCTTCATCGTCGCGCGAGGGCTGCGCATGTCGACACGCGTGCTGCTGGCGCTCGAGTCGATCGCGGTCGTGACGGTGCTCGGCCTCTCCATCGCCGCGCTCAGCCTCACCCGCTGGGACGTCGGTCTGCTCATCCCCCGCGCCCCGGACGTGTCGCTCGAGGCGATCATCACCGGCGTCGCCTTCGCCCTCATCGGCTTCGTGGGATTCGAGAGCGGTGCCGCGCTCGGCCCCGAGACCCGTCGCCCGTTCGCCGCCGTCCCCCGCGCGATCATGGTGAGCGTCGGAGCCACGGGGCTCGTGATGCTCGTCGGCACCGCGGCTCAGCTGTCGATCGTCGCGGAGCGGCCGGGTGCAGCATCCCTCGCCTCCGTCACGGGACTCGCGACCCTCATCGACGTGATCGTGGCGATCTCGTTCCTCGCGTGCGCGCTCGCGATGACCAACGCCGCGACGCGCTTGGTCTTCGCGATGAGCCGCGAGGGGCTGATGCCCGCGGTGTTCGGACGTGTGTCGCGGCGCGGGGTGCCGGCGATCGGCGGTGTGCTTCTCGCCGCTGTGGTCACGCTGGTGCCCGTTGCCATCCTCGCGTGGGGCGGCAGCAGGCAGGACATGCGCATCGTCACCTCACCGGCGTCGATCCTCGGCTTCGTGCTCGCATACGCGCTCGTGTGCGCGGCGGCTCCGGCGTTCCTCGCGCGGATCGGCGAGCTGACCGTTCGGGCGGTCCTGCTCAGCGTCGTGCCGCTCGCGGGTCTGCTGTGTGTGCTGGGCTTCTACCTCGCCGCGACCCTGCGCGACAATCCGGCGGGCCTGTTGTGGTCCGTGGGAATCCTCGCCGCGGTCGTGGTCGCCGGGTCGGTCCGACTGGCGCGGCATCCCCGTGTCGCCGCGAGAGTCGGCGTGCACGACTGGCCCACCGACGCCGACTGCATCGACGGGCCGGCGCGGACGTGAGCGGCGCGGGCCTCGCGGACGACACCCGCCTGCCGGAGAAGGGTCTGGGCCTGGCCCTCGAGATCCTCGAGCAGGTCGCGCGTGACGACCGCGGCGCCTCGGCGGCCGAGATCGCCCGTGCCGTCGGCGCGCCCCGCGCGACGGTCTACCGCGTGGTCAACTCCCTCGTGCGCGACGAGTACCTCGTGCGCCGCGGCGACTTCTCGGGGTTCCTCCTCGGCACGCGCGTGCTGGAACTCGCCGCGATCGTGGGCGCGCGCACCCGGCCGGAGCACGCCGCCGTGGTGGCGCGGCTGCGGGACGACACCGGCGAGGCCGTGCACCTGTTCGCCTTCCACCGTTCAGGACTGATGGTCCTCGACGAGGACGAGTCCCAGCCGCTGTCGGACCTCGAAGCCCTCCTCGCCGACCCCACGCGCTCGGCGATCGGTCATCTCTGGCTCGTCTCGCACCCGGACCGCCGGCTGCCGCAGGCGCCGAACTGGCGCGTCGCCCCGCCGGCGGACGAGGTGCGCGCGATCCACGAGGCGTACGCCGTGCGCGGGTACACCGAGCAGGTCGCCCTGCTGACCTCCGATCGGGGCTGCCTCGCGGTGCCGATCCACGACGACGCGGCCCGCCCGGTCGGGGCGGTGACGCTCTCGACCTCGATCTCGCGCCTCTCCGTGGCGGCCCGCCACGTCGGCGCGCTGCGTGACGCCGCGCGTGCGCTGGCTCCCCTCGGCTCGCTGAGCGGCTGGTGACGCTCCGCCCGCATCACATCCCTCGCCGCTCTCAGCGCCTGGAACTCCGTCCCCTCCTCCTCTTCAACAGGTCAACCGGGCTTCCGCCGGACCGGAGCGCGCTTCCCGATCCGGCGGAAGCCCGGTTGACCTGTCGAAGGAGGGGGATGTGGATGCTGCGACCGCGGCATCCGTCAACGCCGGCGAGGTCGCGGGTCAGGGCAGGGCGTCGAGGATCCCCTGCAGCGTCTCCTGGTCGGCTTCGGCCTGCTTCAGCACCTCTTCGGCCGATTCCGCCACCGCCGGATTCGGATCGCCCTCGAGGATGAGCGTGACCAGCGCGATCATGCCCGCGTTCTGCGCCTGGAGGATCTCGGCGAACCGCCGCTCTGCATCGGGGTGCTGCGCGTCGACGAACCCCTGGAGCGTGCTCCACGACGGCATGCCGGGCATCTGCGCGTGGTCGGCACCGTGGCCGCCGCACGGGCCGTCCGTCGGCGGCTCGGCCGGACGCGCGTCCGCCCAGGAGAGGTACCACGCGCGCAGGTCGTCGAGCTCGTCCTCGTTGCGTTCGGTGATCCCGGTCGCGAACCCCAGCGCCCCGGCGTCGATGCCTTGCTTGCGCAGCAACGTGTCCGCGAGTTCCTGCTCCTTGACGCGGTAGTAGATCATCGCCTCGACGTAGCAGTAGTCGTCGGCCGTCACCGGGGCCGCGGGCGACGCCGAAGGCGACGCGGACGCCGAGGGTGCGGCAGACGTGTTCCCGGCCGTCGCGGCGATCGCGAGCCACACACCGACCGCTGCCGTCGCCAGGGCGAGGGTCAGCAGGGCGACGAGAACCACTCTGCGGCGCACGCGAGACCTCCGGATCGGGAGCGACCCGCCGGGGTCGGGATGCGTCAGCGCTTGCCGGTGCCGAAGATCCCGCGGATCACCCCACCCAGTATCGTCTGGGTCGACTTCGAGTTGAGAATCTGCTCGATCGGCGACTTCTGCGAGGACCGCGACGTGCGCGTGGTGCCGGCGGTCTTCTTGAGCAGGCGCTCGTACTCCTGCTGCGCCTTCTTCTCGGCCGCGGCGCTCGCCTTGTCGGCCGCGGCCTGCTGCTTGTCGATCGCCGCTTTCTGCTTCGCGTACTCGGCGTCGGCCTTCGCCTTCGCGAGTGCCGCGTCCTCGGCGGCGGCCGCGTCGTCGGCGGCCTGCATCTTCTTCGCGAGGATCTCGCGCGCCGACTCTCGGTCGATCGCCGTGCCGTATTTGGCCAGCAGCGGCGACGCGTTCACAGCCGCGACGATCGCCGGCTCCGGCGTCGGCGACATGAGGCCCTGCGGCGCGCGCAGCCGCGTCCAGGCCACCGGGGTCGGCGCGCCCTTCTCGCTCATCACGGTGACGATGGCCTCGCCCGTGCCGAGCTCCTGCAGCACGCGCTCGAGGTCGTAGCCCGACTTCGGATAGGTGCCGACCGTCGCGCGCAGCGCCTTGGCATCGTCGGGGGTGAAGGCACGCAGCGCGTGCTGCACGCGCGAGCCGAGCTGACCGAGCACGTCGGAAGGCACGTCCTTCGGGGTCTGCGTCACGAAGAAGACGCCGACGCCCTTCGAGCGGATGAGGCGCACCGTCTGCACGATCGCCGCGAGGAAGTCCTTCGAGGCGTCCTTGAACAGCAGGTGCGCCTCGTCGAAGAAGAAGACGAGCTTCGGCTTGTCGGCATCCCCCACCTCGGGAAGGATCTCGAACAGCTCCGCCAGCAGGTACATCAGGAAGGTCGAGAACAGCGCCGGCTTGTCGATGACGCCCGGCACCTCGAGCAGGCTGATGACGCCGCGGCCGTCGGGCGCCGTGCGGATGAAATCGGCCACGTCGAACTCGGGCTCGCCGAAGAACACGTCGGCTCCAGCATCCGCGAAGGTGATGAGCTCGCGCAGGATCACACCGGCGGTCGCCGCCGACAGTCCGCCGAGCTCCTTGAGCTCGGCCTTCCCCTCGTCGCCGGTGAGGTGCGTGAGCACGGCGCGGAGGTCCGACAGGTCGACGAGCGCCAGGCCGTTCGCGTCGGCGTAGTGGAAGACGAGCCCGAGGCTCGACTCCTGCGTGTCGTTGAGTCCGAGCACCTTGCTGAGAAGCAGCGGACCGAAGCCCGACACCGTCGCCCGCACCGGCACGCCCTTGCCCACACCGCCCAGTGCGAAGTACTCGGTGACGGATGCCTCGGGCTTCCAGTCCTGACCGATCGCCCGGGTGCGTGCGAGCAGCTTCTCACTCGGCTCCCCCGGCGTCGCGACCCCCGACAGGTCGCCCTTGATGTCGGCGGCGAACACGGGCACGCCCTTCGCCGCGAGCTGTTCGGCGAGCCCCTGCAGGGTGCGCGTCTTGCCCGTGCCGGTCGCACCCGCGACGAGCCCGTGGCGATTCATCATCGGCAGCGGGATGCGGATCTGCGCCGAGGGAACAGGGTCCCCGTTGAGAAGGGCGCCCAGATCGAGCGTCGCGGTGCCGGCGTCGAAGGTGTACCCGGCGGTGACCTTCTCGACCTCCGGTGCGGCGAGAGGGCCGTCTTGCGTCGGCTGCGTGGCTGGTTCGCTCGGATTCTGTTCCCGCTTGGTCGAGTCCGAGGCGGGCGCTCCCGCGGGCCCCTGGGCCTGCGAACCCGCCGCCCCCTGCGTCCTCGATTGAGGATCTGCGCCGAGTTGAGGAGCAGTTCCGCCCGAAGCCTCCGCAATTCGGCTCTCGTCCTCAGATGAGGATGCCGTGGGCGCGGGTGCGGCGGTGGCCTTGGCCTTCGCGGCGGCGGCCTCGGCGGCGGCGAGCGCGGCCTTGGCCTGGGCAGCCTTCAGCTGGGCCTCGGCGGCCTCGGCCTCGGCGCGAAGTCGCGCGAGCTCCGCCTCGGCGGCGGCGACGGCCGGATCGGACGCGGGCGAATCGGGCACGGCGGAGGTCATGCGCTCAGCCTAGCGACGGGCGTTTCGCCGAGGCATCCATCCCCTCCCGCGCCATCGGAACGGCGAACGCCGCCGCCACGAGCAGCGCCGCGCCCGCGCCGAGGAGCGCTCCGCCGACGGTGTCGCTCAGCCAGTGCGCATGCAGATAGGTGCGGCTGAAGGCCATGAGCACGACCCACGCGGCACCGACGACGCCCACCCAGACGCGCGGGAAGATGACCACCGCAGCGACCGCGATCGTGGCGGCGTTGGCCACATGCCCCGACGGGTATGAACCGTAGTCCGAGATGACGAGGATGTCTTCGGGGCGCACGCGGCCGAAGAGGTGCTTCAGCACCTGCACCCCCGCCGCCGACACCGCCTCGGCGGCGAGGAAGTACGCGGCCGCCCACGGCCGCCGCAGCACGACGAGCGCGATCGCCCCGCCGATCGGCACCGCGAGGACGCCGACCCACCCTCCGCCCAGGAAGTCCATGACGTGTGAGAACCCGGTCAGGGCCGGATGCCACAGCTCGGCCACGAACAGATTCCACGCCGTGTCGATGGCGAAGGGCTCGTCGCCGCGCGCCAAGATCCACCAGCCCAGCAGACACGAGAGCACGACCAGGGTCGATCCCACCGCGAGGTAGGCGATGACCGGCGTGGCCACGCGCCGCTGGACTGTCGTCATCGCCCCATTCTGCCCGGAGGGCTCGTCCCCGCCACCCCCTTGCGGACCCGGCGCGCCGTATGGCACCACCCCCAGCGCGCCGCCGGGACCGGTCCAACGGAGCCGCCGATTCACGCGGGACCGCACGAACGCACGGGGTTCGAACGCAGCCCGGTGCTATCGTGCGGTCTCATCGGCGAGCGCGAGGAGGTCCGGGTGGCATCGGTCGTCGACGTGGTGCGCAGGCTCATCGCGCCGCTCACCCGCACGAGGGTGTTCCGCCGCGTGATCGGGCCGACATTCCTGCCGCCGGTCGAGCGCTTCGTCGCCTGGGTGTCGCACGGACGCGTGCAGGTGAGCGCGCTGCTGGTGCCGTCGCTCGTGCTGCACACCGTCGGCGCGAAGTCCGGCGAGCCGCGGGACGTACCCCTCATGTACACGCCCGACGGGGGCGGCCGCGCGATCGTGGCCGGCACCAACTTCGCCGGAGCCCACCACCCGGCGTGGACCGCCAACCTGATCGCCCATCCCGACGCCGCGATCACGGTGCGCGGGCGGCGCATGCCGGTCCGCGCCACGCCGGTGCCGGACGCCGAGCGCGACGCGGTGTGGGCGCGTATCGAGGCCCAGTGGCCCGGCTACCGCAACTACGAGCGGGAGTCCGGGCGCACCGTCCGCCTCTTCCGCCTGCAGCCTGTGCGGCCGCCGGCCTGACGCAGACTCAGGGCGCGAGGCGCTCCACGGTGCGCGGGCGCACGATGAACCACAGCGCCAGTACGCCGATGACGGCGCACCCGACCATGACCGCGGCCATCGTCGTGGCGGTGATGCCGGCGTCCTTCGCGATCCAGCCCACCAGCGGCGAGATGAGGCCGGCGACGCCGAAGTTCGTCGCGCCGATGATCGACTGCGCGGTGCCCGCGGCCTTGCCGTGGCGGTCGAGCGCGAGCACCTGCACGCAGGGGAACGTGAATCCGCACGCGGTCATGAAGACGAAGAGCGGAACGATCGTGCCCCACAGGCCCAGGCCGAGCTGGTCGGTGACGATGATGGCGGATGCTGCGACCACGAGCACCGCGGTCGACCAGGCCATGACCCACTGCGGGCCGAACCGCGCTGCCAGCCGCGACGCCGCCTGCACACCCACGACGACGCCCAGCGAGTTGACGGCGAACATGAGCCCGTACTGCTGCGCGGAGAGGCCGTAGCTCAGCTGGAAGAGGAACGACGAGCTCGACAGGTACGAGAACAGGCCCGAGAAGGTCATGCCGCCGATGATGAGCACGCCGATGAAGACTCGGTCACTGAAGACGCTCCGGTAGCGCTGCCAGACGGTCGTCGCGCCCTTGTCGTGGCGACGCGCGGGCGGCAGCGTCTCGGGAAGCAGGAAGATCGAGGCGACGAGCATGACCGCGCCGTATACCGCGAGCACGACGAAGATGCCACGCCACGGCATGACCGCGAGGAGCGCCGAGCCGACGAGCGGCGCGAGCACCGGCGCGACACCCGACACGAGCGCGAGTCGCGAGAGCATGACCACCAGGCGGCGCCCACCGAACAGGTCGCGGACGATCGCGGCGGCGACGACACCGCCGGCCGCGGCGCCGGCGCCCTGGAGCACGCGGGCCACCGACAGCAGCTCGAGCGTGGGCGCGAGCGCTGCCCCGACACTGGCCACCACGTGCAGCGCGGTCACCGACAGCAGCGGGATGCGCCGGCCGACCTTGTCGCTCAGCGGGCCGACGATGAGCTGTCCCAGGGCGAAGCCGATCATCGTGCCCGTGAGGGTCAGCTGGATCATGGCGGCCGTGGTCTGGAAGTCCGCCTCGAGCACCGGGAACGCCGGCAGGTAGAGGTCGATCGTGAACGGGCCGAGCGCGGTGAGCGCGCCCAGCAGCACGATGTACAGGACGCGGCGGCGGTGCGGGATCGAGTCGCCCGGGTGGAGGACGATCGGCGCGGTGGCCGGGTTGCTGCCGAGCGTGCGGATGGCACCCGTGGACGTCGGCTGGGGCTTCGGCGCGGCGGGGAGGTGGGCTTCGGGCTTCTGCGTGGGGATGGAGGCGGTGTCGAGCAACAGTGGACTTCGTTTCGTGGCAAGGGGTTCGACGGGGCGGCGGACGAGGCGGAACGGCGTCGACACCGGCTGAGCCGGTCTGGGCGCGCAGGGAGGAACGGACCGAGATGACGCGGGTCGTCCGGCACTGCCGATCGGCACCGGGGCCCGCACGATCGACTCTGAAGGTCGAATCGATTCGAGTACCCATGATAACGGATGCCTCCGCCCCGCCCGCAAGCGGTATCCCGCGGCTGCGCCGGCCCTCGGCCGGCAGCACCGCTGTCGGCTCCTTCCCAGGGGGCCGACTCATGCACTCGCATAGGATGAGGACAACCCGTCAGCCGCCTCCGAGCGGTTCGCGCCGGGCGCCCAGACCCCTGTTCATCGATTGGCAGAGATCACGAGCATGACCCCGACCCCCGACGACAAGCGCCAGAGCGGCAATCCCGCGACCCAGGCCAAGATCGACCTCACGGTCAAGCAGCAGCGCGAGCAGAAGCGCCAGGAGAAGCTCGCCGAGTACCAGAAGCAGCTTGCGAAGCGCAAGCGCGGCAAGCTCGTGTGGTGGATCGTCGGCTCGACCGCCGCCGTGCTCGTCGTCGCAGCGATCGTCGCCTCGATCGTCTTCGCGCCGGCCCCCGCCCCGTCGTACGCCCGCGGCGACAGCGACGGCATCGGCATCGAGGGCGTCGAGACCTTCACGAACACGGCGAACCACGTCGAGGGCGCGGTCGAGTACCCGCAGACTCCCCCGGCCGGCGGCGACCACAACGCCATGTGGCTCAACTGCGGCGTGTACACGGAGCCCGTCCCGAACGAGAACGCCGTTCACGCGCTCGAGCACGGTGCGGTGTGGGTCACGTACGACCCCGCGCAGGTGTCCGACGACGACATCGCGAAGCTCGAGGGCGAACTGCCCTCGACATACACGGTGCTCTCGCCGTACAACGACATGGACACCCCCATCGCCCTGAGCGCCTGGAACGCCCAGCTCAAGGTCGACTCGGCGGACGACGAGCGCATCGAGGAGTTCATCAAGGCGTACTGGAAGAGCACCAACGCCCCCGAGCCGAACGCCGCCTGCACCGGCGCGTACGACGCTCCCGGCAAGAAGTAGGTCGCGGCGTGTCGGACGAGCCCTCGGCGGGAAGCTCCCGGCGATGGTTCGTCGTCGCCGTCGCGCTCATCCTCATCGCGGGCCTCGCGTTCGCGGTGGGGCGCTTCTCCACGTTCGGCTCGCAGGCGGCTGCGTCCAGTCCCGGAACCGACTCGCCTGAGGCCGGGTTCTCGCGAGACATGCAGGTGCATCACGCACAGGCGATCGAGATGGCGATGGAGATCTATCGCAAGACCGACGACGACGAGCTCCGCGTGCTGTCATACGACATCGCCACCGGTCAGGCCGGCCAGCGCGGCGAGATGTTCGACTGGCTCGTGCAGTGGGGGCTCCCCCAGTCCGGCGGGCCGATGATGCAGTGGATGGATGCCTCGGACGCGGGCCACGCGCACGGCGGCTCGTCCGCAGAGCCCATGACCGACGACGAGGCCCACGCGGCGATGGGGATGGCGTCGGCCGACGAGATCGCCGCGCTGCGGGCGGCGACGGGTGTTGCGGCGGACTGCCAGTTCCTCACGCTCATGATCCGCCACCACGAGGGCGCGATCCCGATGGCGGAGGCTCTCCTCGAGCTCGGCACCGACCCGCGCGCCCTGGAGGTCGCCACCGCGATCAAGAACGGCCAGACCGCCGAGATCGACGCGATGGAATCGATCCAGACCCGCCTCGGCTGCACCGGCTGACGTAAAAAGCGAGAACAGCACCAGAAACGGATGCCGCGAACCTGCGTGAGACGCAGGCCCGCGGCATCCGTTATCTGTGGTCGATCAGCCCTTCGTCGCGCCGGCCATGAGTCCGCGCACGAAGAACCGCTGCAGCGCGAGGAACACGATGATCGGCACGAGCAGCACGAGGAACGCACCCGCCGACACCAAGAACCACTGATTGCCCCACGTGCCTGACAGGGAGTTCAGTGTCTGGGTCATCGGCAGAGATGTCGTGGGGGCGAAGATCGTGGCGACGAGCAGGTCGTTCCACACCCAGATGAACTCGAGGATCGCGAACGACGCGAGCGCCGGCGTCGCGAGCGGCAGGATGATCCGGAAGAAGATCTGCCCATGCCCCGCCCCGTCGACACGAGCCGCCTCGATGACATCCGACGGGATCTCGGAGATGAAGTTGTGCAGCAGGAAGATCGCCAGCGGCATCGCGAAGATGACATGCGCGATCCACACCGTCGCGAAGCTGTGGTCCACGTCCCGCATCTCCAGGCCGGGGAAGATCTGGACCTCGCCGATCTGGAGTCCACGCGAGAACAGGCTCAGCAACGGCACGAGCGCCATCTGGATCGGGACGATCTGGAGCGCGAACACTGCGACGAACAGGAACCCCCGACCCTTGAAGTCCATCCACGCGAACGCGTACGCGGCCAGCGATGCGACCGCCAGCGCGAAGATCGTGACGGGGATGGTGATCGCGAGCGAGTTGAGGAAGGACTCGCCGAGAGTCAGCGCGGTCCCACCCGACGTCAGCGCGGCTTGGTAATTGCCCAGGACGAAATCGGGATTGGTGAACACCGTCCACCAGCCCGTCGTCGCGGAGTCGGCGCCAGGGCGGAACGACGTGATGAGCAGACCCAGCGTCGGGATCGTCCACAGGAACGCGATCGCGATCGCGAGCACAGTGGCCAAGGGCGAGGTCAGCCGCTTGTGGGCGAGCGCCTCGTTGCGACGTGTCTCGCGCGCGACCTTGCGCGCATCGGCCTTGCTGATCTGCGGCGGCGTCTTCGAGTCGACGGCGGTCATCACCGCACCTCTCTCTGCTTGCGGAGCTGCATGACGTTGTAAATGATGAGCGGCGTCACGAACACGAAGATCAGGACGGCGAGCGCGGCCGCGTGCCCATAGCTCTGGAACCGCTGCTGTTGATTCACCATCTCGAAGCCCAGCACCGTCGAATTCGATCGGCCACCCGTCATCACCGCGACGATGTCGTACAGCTTGAGCGCTGCGATGGTCACCGTGGTGAGGACGACGATGATCGACGTGCGGATGCCGGGCACGGTGACGTTGATGAAGCGCTGCCATGCCGACGTGCCGTCGAGCTGGGCCGCTTCGAGCTGCTCGACCGGGACGGCCTTCATCGCCGCCGAGAGGACGACCATCGCGAACCCGGTCTGCGCCCACACGAACGCGAACAGCAGGCAGAACGTGTTCACCAGCGGCCAGGTGTCGAGCCACCGCACCGGCTCGCCGCCGAAGGCCACCACGATCGCGTTGAGGATGCCGATCTGCTCGCCCTGACGGTAGTCGTACACGAACTTCCAGATCAGGCTGATGCTCACCGGAGCGATCGCGAACGGCATGAACACCAGCACCTTCAGAAGCCGCTCACCGCGCGCCCGCTCCATGAACGCCGCATAGGCCAGCCCGACGATCGTCGCGAAGATCGGAGCGAAGATCGCCCAGATCAGCGTGTTGATGATCGACCAGAATCCCTGCGGATTCGTGAACGCCCACACGTAGTTCTCCATGCCGACGAAGTTCTCGCCGGTCTTGTCGTAGAACGACTGGACGATCGTCGCGATGCTCGGGTAGACGAGCCCCACGAGAATCGCGATGGCCGCCGGCGCCATGAACAACGTCAGCTGGTACATGTAGCCGGCGCCCTGACTCGCTCGGTAGTCGGCCCAGAAGAGCAGGCCGCCCGCGACGAGGGCGATGGCGATCACGTAGATCACGGCGCCCTGGTAGGGCCGCAGCAGCATGAACGCGAGGAACGGGATCGCGAAGCACGAGATGAGCCGCAGCCAGAAGTAGCCCCTTCCGGCGCGCGGCGCGTACTCGATCAGGACGAGGAGGATGCCGACCACCGCAGCGAAGATCACCAGGATGATGGGGATCTGGACGATCGGCCCCATGTTGCCGATCCACTGGAAGAACGAGTTGTACGAGAACCCGAGCGAGACCGGCCGTGCGTCCGGGTTCGGGGGGCTGAGCAGGAGGAATACGATCAGAGCCGCGATCAGGATGAGCCCGATCGTGACCCCGAGCCTCGTCGTTGTCCGTGACGGAGGCTTCCTTCCTCCGCGTTCCGGCGGCGGCGTCCCCTGCGCCTCATCGGCCGCCGATGTTGTGGTCTGAGACATGTTCTGCCTTCCCCCGTCGACGTCGACGGATGAATCACCCCGGTGCCGGGTCCGCGCCGCGAACGCGCAGACCCGGCACCAGGATGCGGTGGATCAGTCCTGATACCCCGCCTGGATGTCTTCCAGCACCTGCGGCGTCGGCTTGCCGTCGATCCAGTCGACCATGCCGCGCCAGAACGAACCCGAACCGACGGTCGCCGGCATCAGGTCGGAGGCGTCGAACCGGAACACGGTGTTCGGGTCCTGCACGATCTTCATCGCCTCGGTGAGGAACTCGCTCGATGCCAGCGTCGGGTCGGCGCCCGTGTTGGCCGAGATCGCACCGCCGAGCTTCACGCGGGCGTCGGCGAACTCCGGCGTCGACATGAACTCGAGCACCGCCTGGGTGGCCGCGTCATCCGAGAACGCCGTCACCAGCTCGCCGCCACCTTCGACCGCGAGCTCGCCCGCCTCCGGGCCAGGAAGGATGAACGCGTAGACGTCGCCGTCAGGCGCGACCGTCGGGGTCTGCCCGTCCGCCGTCTGCGCGGTGAGGAAGTTCGCCGTCAGGAACGACGCCTGGTGGGTCAGCGCACACGTGCCGTTGGCCACGGCCGCGGCGATCGGGTCGCCGAACGCCGTCGAGTTGATGCTCTTGACGTCGCCGAATCCGGCGTTGACGTAGTCGGGGTTGAGCAGGATCTCGCCGACGGAGTCGAACGCCGCCTCGATGTCGGGGTCGGTGAACGGTGTGTCGCCGTCTGCCCAGCTGTCATAGACGTCCGGTCCGGCCTGCCGCAGGACGAGGTCCTCGACCCAGTCCGTGCCCGGCCAGCCCGAGGCAGCCTCCGAAGAGAATCCCGCGCACCACGGCGTGGTACCCGTCTTCTCGCGGATCGTGTCGGTCAGCGTGATGAGCTCGTCCCAGGTCGTCGGGATCTCGACACCCCACTCCGCGAAGCTCTTGGGCGAGTAGTAGACGTAGCCCTTCAGGTTCGCGAGCATGGGCGCCGCGTAGAACGTGTCGTCGACCGTGCCGATCTTCTTCCACGTCTCGGACCAGTACTGGTCGACGTTGGCCTCGACGTCGGCGGGGGCCTTCTTCACCTCCCCGGTGTCGACCAGCGAGCGGAAGAGGCCCGGCTGGGGAACGATGGCGATGTCGGGAGCGGAGCCGCCCGCCACCTTGGTGACGATGTTGCCCTCGAATCCCTTGTCACCGGTGTAGTTGACGGTGATGCCGGTGTCTTTCTCGAACTGCTCGAAGGTCTTCTGGAGGTTCTCCGCCTCCGAGCCGGTGATGCCGCCGGCGATCTCGACAGTCTCTCCTTCGACCGAGCCGCTGTCGCCGCTGTCGCCGCCGCCCTCGGCGCATCCGGCGAGTGCGAGTGCCGCGACGGCCGTCAGTCCCAGCGCGATGTAGCCGTGTCGACGACGTGATCGCAGTGCAGTCATGTGTCTGCCTCCTCTTTGAGTTCGCGGAGCCACGCCTCTCGGGCTCCACAGATGTGAGATCGGGAACCGATTCCATGCTCAAAATAGGGGATGCCGCCAGAGCGCACAATGACCCGGGGTCACAACTCGGTAAACACCGCTACCGGGACTGGTGCGAGGTACACGATCACGGCATGATGACCTCTGGAACCGGTTCCAGAATCCCGGGTGACGGCGGCGTCCCCGGGGGCGCGAGGAGGACCCGATGGCGGGCATCGCCGATGTTGCGCGGGCGGCAGGCGTCTCGAAGTCGACGGCCTCACGTGCTCTCACCGGCTCGGGGTACGTCTCCGCCGCCACTCGCCAGCGGGTGAGGGATGCCGCGACCGCCCTGGGCTACGTTCCCACGACGAGCGCGGTGAGCCTGGTGACAGGACGCACCCAGACCGTCGGCGTCGTCATGCCGTCGCTGGACCGGTGGTTCTTCGCCCAGGTTCTCGAAGGCATCCAGGATGCGCTGCTCGAACGGCGGTACGACCTCGCCCTCTACGGCGCGCCGCCAGAGTCGGCCGCACGCCGCGAGATGTTCGAGCATTTCCTCGCCCGCAAGAGGTTCGACGGGCTGATCGCGGTCGGCATCGAACCCAGCGCGCGCGAGCTCGAGCGGCTCGTCGCCTTCGGCAAGCCGGTCGTCGCCGTCGGCGGCTACGACGTCGGCACCAATGCCGTCTCGATCGACGACGAGGCGGCCGCCCGGATCGCCACCGACCACCTCATCGGCCTGGGGCACCACGAGATCGTCTTCCTCGGTGGCGACCCCGACGGACGCCGCACCAGCTTCGGCGACGGCCGGCGCCTGGACGGCTATCTCTCCGCGATGCGCGAGGCCGGGTTCGAGGCATCCGCTCGCCATGTCCAGTCCGAGGTGACGATGCCCGGCGGGTACGGCGCGGCCGTCGAACTGCTCGGCGATCGTCGCACCCGGCCTTCCGCCATCGTCGGGGTGTGCGACGAGGTCGCGGTCGGCGCGATCATCGCCGCGCGACGGCTGGGGATCCGGGTTCCGGAGCGGCTCAGCGTGGTCGGCATCGACGACCACGCCTACGCAGACATGTTCTCGCTCACCACGCTGCAGCAGCGGCCGCACCAGCAGGGGCGCGCCGCCGTGCAACTGCTCATGTGGCAGCTCGACGACCCCGACGCCCCCACCCACCGCATGTACGAGTCGTCACCGCTCGTGGTGCGCAATTCCACCGCCCCGGTCGACGACGACGCGTCCGCGATCATCGGCGTGGGTCCGCTCGGCACCGGCTGAAGCCGACAGCGCGTCAGAGCAGGTCGAGGTCGCGGAAGGTGCGCGCCTCCCACGCCACACGCTCGACCGCTTCTTCGACGCCGATCACGGTGCGGAACGTCTCGCCGGCGGATGCCCCGACCCGTACCAGCTGCGGAGCGATCGGGGTTGCCGGCGGGCCGGTGACGATCTCCTCGAGCACGCGGGTGAAAGCACCCGTGCGTCCGAGCGGGGCGAGCAGGGCGTCCCCGTCGCGGACGTGGCGGACGAGGTTTTCGAGCAGGCCGGTGCGCTCGAACGCGTACGTGCGCGGCAGTGCCGCTCCGTCACGGTGGACGTGGAGCGTGTCGAGCGTGTAGACGTACACGAGGAAGCCGCGCGTGCCCCTGACGAGCACGTACGGCTCGTGACGTGTCGCGGCGGTCACCGCGAGACCGGCAGCCACCCGGGCTCCCCCGCGCAGTCCGACGACGAGCGAAGACGTGTCGTCGGTGGCGATGTCGTTCGCGCGCCGGAGGTCGGCGTCGATCCCGACGACGTCCTCGGGGGCCGCGGCGCCGGCGATCGCGAACGCCGTCGCGAGAGCGTGGGCCAGCGGGTTGGTCGCGACGCCGTCGGCGACCGGTCGCCCGTCGATGACGCGGTGCCCCGCCCACGGCGCGCGTCGCCAGTACTCCTCCGACCGCGACCAGAGCCCGACCGCGCCGTGGTGGAGCACCTCGCCGATGACCCCGGACGCCGCCGCGTCCGCCGTCGCCGCCACTCCGGCGCTGCCGAGCGACTGGAATCCCACCTGCACGGCGCGGGAGGCGGCATCCGTCGCACGGACCAGCGCGTGGTGGTCGGCGACCGATGCCACCGGCGGCTTCTCGAGCAGCACGTGGGCGCCGCGCGCGAGCGCGAGGCGCGCGAGGCCCGCATGGGTGGGGATCGGGGTGCTGAGCACGACGACGTCGAGATCGACGGCGTCGATCATCGCGACGGCGTCGGTGAACGCCCGTGTCGAGGAGGGGACGTCGCCGCCGCCCCGGGGGTCGGCGACGGCGACGAGTTCGAGGTCCGCAGCGCCCAGCACCGCGTCGACGTGGCCGCGCCCGTGGCCGTGGACGCCGGCGACGCCCACGCGAAGGCGCTCCGTCACAGGCCGGCCTCGGCACGCAGCGCGGGAAGCGCGGCTTCGACGGCCGCGGCGTCGGCGAGCTCTTCGTCGAGCACGTATGCCGTCAGCTCGAGGTCGAGCTCGCCGCCCTCGGGGATCGTCCGCGGCTCGTCCCAGGCCACCGAGGGGCCGGCGCCGAGATACTCGGCGAATCGGACGAACCACGGCAGCCGCTCGTCGCCCTGCGTCAGCACGACGGTGGTACCCCGCTCGGGGAAGGTGAAGGCGATCCACGGCGTCGCCGCCCCGTGCACGTCGCGTTCGCTGTCGCCGGCAGGGCTGAAGACCCGCGCGATCTCGGGGGCGAACCGCCAGAAGATGCCGCCATACCCGGCGCCGTCGCGCCCGTTCGTCGCCGGGGACCCGAAGGTGATCGCGTCGAGCGTCGCCTTGAGGTGGCTGCGCCACCGGAGCGCCCAGCCCTTCGCCAGCTCCGCGGAGCGGAGCTCCCGCACCTCGACGAGCTGCGTCGTGCCATGCTCGTCCACCCAGCTCAGCCGCTCGTCGAGCGCGTGCCCCTCGATGTGCAGGCGGTCCCGGCGCTGGCGTCCGTGGTTGGGGACCATGACCGACCCCTCGCCACGCACGTACGTGCGCCCGCCCCAGTACGAGGTGCCGTTGACGTCGGCGATGGCGAGGCTCACACCGAGGTGGTGAGGGTGGTCGGTCGGCTCGGTCACCGTGAGCGGCGTCCCGGTACGGGAGATCACCGCGTCGAGGTACGGGCGCGGCGACAGCACCGAGTCGACGTTCACGCCCTCCTCGTACTGGGCGACGACGGTGGATCCGAGCCGCAGGACAGGACGGGCCGGACCCACCCAGCCGCTGGCGTGGGACGCCGGGCCGGAGCTCCGGCGCGCCACGAGGACAGGGCGGTAGAACAGGGGGTGGTCGGCGCTCTCGCCGTCCAGTGCTTGACGCATGCGATTCCAAGCCTGCCGCCCGATCTCGATCCGCGGGACCGACATGGTCGTCAGCGGAGGGGCGGCGAAACGAGACTGCGGGATGTCGTCGATCCCGACGATGGAGAGTTGTTCGGGCACCTCCACGCCGACCTCGCGCAGGCGGGACATGAGCCCGAGCGCGACGAGGTCGTTGAAGGCGATGGCGGCGGTGGCACCGGTCTCGAGGACGGCGTCGGCGGCGTCGTAGCCCGCTTCCATGCTCGATCCCGCCGCAATGGTGAGGAACTCGAGGTCGGGGTGGTCCCGCGCCAGCTCCCCCAGTCCCAGGGCCCGCTGCTCGTTCGCGTAGCTGAGGGCCGGACCCGCGACGTAGGCGATGCGGCGGTGGCCGAAGCCGCGCAGGTGCATCCCCAGCTCCTTGACGGCCGTGGCGTAGTCGACCGACAGCTGCGCCGCCGCGGTGTCGTCGACGCGGCGGTTCACCACCACGACCGGCGTGGTGCGCTGGATGAGGTCGCGGAGCTCGGCATCCGGCATCCGTGGCGACACCAGCACCAGCGCATCGCACTTGCTCCGCGCCTCGCTCGCGATGTCGGCCTCGACGCCGACCGCCTCGGCACTGTCGGCGACCAGCACGCGGTAGCCGTCGCGCGCCGCGGCGACGGTGAGTCCCTTCAGCACGCCCTGGAACATCGGATTCTCGAGGTCGGGAACCAGCAGCGCGATGGTGTGACTGCTCCCCCGCACGAGACTGCGCGCCGCCTCGCTCGGCGAATAGTTCAGCGCGGCCACCGCGCGGTTGACCTTCGCGACGATGGCGGGATCGACGGTGGCGACGCCGTTGAGGACGCGCGACACGGATGCCTGCGACACACCCGCATACTGTGCGACCTGCGCCATCGTGATCGGGCGCGACGTGACCTCGCTCAAGGAATCCCCCTCCTCTCTCAATCTTGGGCGCCGACGGGCGCGGTGGGGCGCATTCGACCGCACGACTTCCGTCATCGCGGCGCGCCCGCCCGGGACCGGACCCCTCATCACTTCGGTCCGGCCCCGGACAGTCCTGGGGACGACGGGGTTCGCGCGCTCGGCGTCGCGACCCCGCGTCGGCTAGATGGCCGCGTCGTCGAGCGCCTGCTGGAGCTCCGCGATGAAGCTCGCGGCCGCGTCCTCGGGCGTCACTTCACCGAACAGCACGCGCTGCGTGTGCTGGTCGATGATCGTCTCGATCGCACCGCCGCCCGGCGGGGTCGCCGGCGGCGCGTCGCCGACGCGCGGCGCGATCTTGTCGAGGAAGTCGACGACCTCCTGGTTGACCTCGTCGAGCTTCGGGGTGATGTACGCGCGGATCTTGTCGTTGGCGGGCACGCCGCGCTCGGCGAGCAGCAGGTCCGCCGCGTCCTCGCTGTTGGCGAGGAAGTCGAGGAACAGTGCGACCTCGGCAGGGTGCTCGGTCTTGGCCGACGCCGACCAGAACATCGAGGGCTTGTAGTAAGCGGCGGCGTCTTCGCCCTCGTCCGGCGTCGGCACCATGAGCGGCACGAGGTTCTGGCCGCTCGCGTCGCGGAGGGCGGCGACCTGGTTCGACCACCACGGTCCGAAGGCGGACTGGTTGGTCGCTGTGAACGACTCCGCGAGTCCGGCCGACTCGCGCTCGATCGTCGCGGAGGGCACGGGCGTGCCGCCGGCCTCGGTCACGTCGAGCAGGTTCTGCCACCAGGCGGCGAGCGTCTTCTCGCTCGCGGTCACCTCGGGTGATCCGTCGTCGGCGTACAGCGACTCGCCGTGCTGACGCAGCCAGTTGTTGAGGCCGCCGTCCTCGAAGCCCCATGACTGCGAACCGACGACCGCGCCGCCGCTGGCGGCGGTCACCTCCTCGGCGACCTCGTTGAGGTCGTCCCACGACCACGTCTCGTCGTCGGGCAGCTCGATGCCGAGGCTGTCCAGCACATCCACGTTGGCCATGTAGGTGTAGGTGTTGATGCCCACCGGAACGCCGTACTGCGTGCCGTCGAGCGCGCCGGTGCCGAGCACGGAATCCGGGAAGTCGTCCGTCGGCAGCTGGTCGCCGAGGGTGCCGAGATCGAGCAGCACGCCATTGGCGGCGTACGTCGACAGCTGCTTCTCGTCCATCTGGATGATGTCGGGAGCATCGCCGGCGGCCACCGTGGTGGCGAGCTTGTCCCAGTAGCCGGCCCAGTCCGTGTACTGCGGTTCGATGGTGATGTTCTCGTGCTCGGCCTCGAAGGCCGCGATGAGCTCCTCCGTGATGCCGTGGCGGACGTCGTTGCCCCACCAGGTGAAGCTGAGCGTCACAGGCTCGTCGGACAGGGTCGGCCCGGTGGCGGGGGTCTCCGTCGAACCCGCGCACGCGGTCAGCGTCAGCATCGTCGCTGCGCCGACGGAGGTCAGCAGCAACCAGCGCGGTGCGGTTGTGGTGCGTCGCATGTCTTGCATCCTTTCGACCGAAGTCGGTGAGTGGTGTCGGTGCGGTGTGATGAGGGCGGGCCCGCGGCCCGCGAAGAGGTGCGTGACGCGAGCGTCACTTGATCCCGGTGGTCGCGATCCCCTTGATGAGGAACTTCTGACCGAACAGGAAGATCAGGAAGATCGGGATGAGCGATACGACGCTCATCGCGAACATCTGGGCGTAGTTGGTGGAGCTCTGCGCGTCCTCGAAGGACCGCAGCGCCAGGGGCACGGTGTACAGCTCGGGCTTGGTCAGGAAGATCAGCTGGGAGAAGAAGTCGTTCCAGGTCCAGATGAAGGTGAAGATCGCGGTCGTCGCCAGTGCGGGCACCATGAGCGGGAGGATGATCTGCAGGAAGATCCGGGGGTGGCCCGCCCCGTCGATCCGCGCCGCCTCATCGAGCTCCTTCGGGATGCCCCGGATGAACTGGACCATCAGGAAGATGAAGAACGCATCCGTGGCCAGCAGCTTCGGCACGATGAGCGGCAGGAACGTGTTGACCCAGCCCAGCTGGGAGAACAGCACGTACTGCGGAACGATGATGACGTGGATCGGGAGCATGATGCTCAGGAGCATCACCGCGAACCAGAACCGCTTGCCGCTGAACGACAGGCGGGCGAACGCGTAGGCCGCCATCGAGCACGACACCAGGTTGCCGACGATGCAGCCGATCACGATCAGCGCCGAGTTCCACATGTAGACGTTGAACGGATACGCGAGCGCGTTCCACCCGTCGGTGTAGTTCGAGACCTCGAAGCTGTCGGGGATGATGCTGGGATCGCGGAAGATCTCGTCGTTCGGCCGCAGCGAGCTGACGACCATCCAGATCACGGGGTAGAGCATCGCGAGCGCCAGGGCGATGAGCAGGACGTGTCGTACGACGCTCGCCATGGGCTTGCGGAACGGACTGCGCCGGCGGGCGAGCGGAGGGCGGCCGGTGACGATCGTCTCGGTCGCGAGCGGGGCCGTCGTGGCGGCGGCGTCGTCAATCTTGGTCATCGTAGAAAACCCAGAATCTCGAGGTCCAGAACATCAGGACGGTCAGAATGCCGATGATGACCAGCAGCAGCCACGCCATGGCCGACGCGTAGCCCATGTTGTAGTTCGTGAAGCCCTGCTGGTACAGGTACAGCGTGTAGAAGAGCGTGGAGTCGACCGGCCCGCCGGTGCCGCCCGAGACGATGTACGCCTGCGTGAACGACTGGAACGTGCCGATGAGCTGCAGCACGGCGTTGAAGAAGATGATCGGGGTGAGCAGCGGGATCGTGATGCGGAACAGCTGCTGCCGCCGGCTGGCGCCGTCGACGTCTGCCGCCTCGTAGTACATCGTCGGGATCTGACGGAGGCCCGCGAGGAAGATCACCATCGGCGAGCCGAAGGTCCACACGTTCAGGATCATGAGCGTGCCGAGCGCGGTGTCGGGGTTCGAGATCCACCCCTGCCCCTGGATGCCGAAGACCGCGAGCACCTGATTGACGAGGCCGTCGACACCGAAGATCTGGCGCCACAGGATCGCGATCGCGACGCTCGCTCCGAGCAGGGACGGCAGGTAGAACGCGGAGCGGTAGAACGCCAGCCCGCGCAGGCCACGGTCGAGCACGATCGCCAGGAACAGCGCGACGGCGAGCTGCAGCGGCAGCGACACGAACACATAAGTGAAGGTGACCTGGAGCGCCGAGTGGAGCCGCTCGTCCTCCCACATGCGGGCGTAGTTCTGGAGCCCGATCCACTTCGGCGCGCTGAGCAGGTTGTAGCGGGTGAACGAGAGGCCGAACGAGGCGACCATCGGCCCCATCGTGATGAGGATCAGCCCGACGAACCAGGGGGCGAGGAAGAGGTACGCGGCCTTGTTCTGCTTCTTGCCGTCGCTCTTCGCGGACTTGAGCTTGCCGAGCTCACCGATCGCGCTCATGCGGTGCCTCCGCGTGCGCGGCCCGGCGGCAGCGTTCTAGGGCGGTGCGTCGTCGTCACCGTATCCTCCGGTCTCGTCTTCGAGGGTGAGAATGCGCATTCTGGAATGCGCTTTCTCATTCTTGTCAGAACGGATGCGGAAGCGCAAGAGCTTCCGTGAAATCAACCGGATGTTGCGCCATAACCTCGAGAAAGGGGTTTCACAGAATGCGCAGTCTCAGGAGCGAGGACACGCCGGCGACACGACGAAGGCCCCGGATGCCGAGCATCCGGGGCCTTCGTGGAATCGCTGCAGAAGCAGCGCGGGATTACTTGAGGGTAACCGTCGCGCCGGCCTCTTCGAGAGCGGCCTTCGCCTTGTCGGCGGTCTCCTTGTTGGCGCCCTCGAGGACAGCCTTCGGAGCACCGTCGACGACGGCCTTGGCCTCGCCGAGGCCCAGCGAGGTGAGCTCGCGGACCGTCTTGATGACCTGGATCTTCTTGTCGCCGGCAGCCTCGAGAATGACGTCGAACGAGTCCTTCTCCTCGACCTCTTCGGCCGCGCCACCCGCGCCCGCAGCGCCGGCAACGGCGACGGGAGCAGCAGCGGTGACGTCGAACTTCTCCTCGAACGCCTTCACGAACTCGCTGAGCTCGACGAGGGTGAGGTCGGCGAACTGCTGAAGCAGTTCCTCAGTGGTGAGCTTCGCCATGATGTATCTCCTAGATAGATGGGGTTGTGAGAAAAGATCGCCGGTCGCTCACGCGGACTCGGCGGTCTCCAGCTTTTCGCGAAGCGCGTCGATGGTCGCGGCAGCCTTGCCCATCGTCGCCTTCATCATGCCCGCAGCCTTCGCCAGCAGAACCTCACGGCTCTCGAGCGAGGCGTACTTGTTGACCTCGTCGGCGCTGAGGGAGTTGCCCTCGAAAACGCCGCCCTTGATCACGAGAAGCGGGTTGGCCTTGGCGAAGTCACGCAGAGCCTTCGCGGTGGCGACGAAGTCGCCGTGCACGAACGCGATGGCCGACGGACCCTTGAGGTCCTCGTCCAGCGACGTGATCCCCGCGTTGTTCGCGGCGATCTTGGTCAGCGTGTTCTTCACCACGGCGTATTCCGCGTCCTGACGGATGCTGTTGCGCAGCTGCTTGAGCTGGGCAACCGTCAGACCGCGGTACTCGGTCAGCAGAACGGCGTTCGAGTCCTCGAAGTTCTTCGTGAGCTCGGCAACCGATGCGTCCTTCTGCGCCATGGTCACTCCTTGTGTGTGTGAGACGCTCCGCGGTGGCGGGGCGCCGGCCGGAGGCATCCGCTCATCTTCTCGTCACGGCAACAAAAAAGCTCCGGCGCAAGCGCACGGAGCGGGATTCCTGATCCAGGAGAATCGTTCGTGACACCTGCGCGGGCCTCTGCGTAAGCAGTGCTTCGATCTCGATGCGTTCGCACGCACGTCGATGACCGGCGGTCTTCGGCTTCATCCAGGGTAAGGGATGCCGCGCCCGCCGCCAAATCGAGACCGGGAGGCGTCCGCGAGCGTTGTGCTCAGACCTTCGTCCGGATTCTCACACTTTCTTCACTTCCCCCTCGCGAGGGCTTTGCATATGCTCCCTCGCGACGGGTGTCAAAGGTGACGCCCGCATTGGAGGGGAAGACGATGTACCCATCTAGAGCACTTTCCAAGCGCGCCAAGGTGGCGGTGATCGCGACGACGGCGGTCGCTGCCATGGCGCTGGTTCCCGCAGGCGGCGCCGTCGCAGCACCTACCCAGGCATGCGAGACGCGCACGAACAACACGTACGAGAAACTCCTCTCGTGCGTGACCGTCGACGGGGTCCTCGAACACGAACAAGCACTGCAGGCTATCGCGAGTGCGAACGGCGGGACTCGTGCGGCGGGCACTGCGGGCTACACCGCGAGCGTCGAGTACGTGGTCGACACTCTCGAGGCCGCGGGCTGGAACGTCGAGCTCGACGAATTCCCATTCACCTTCGTGCCACCCCCTCTCCTCGAGCAGCTGACGCCGGTCGCCGCCGAGTACGCGTCGGGCAACTTCACCGGAACGGGCTACGGCGAAGTCACAGGCAACGTGATCCCGGTCGACATCGTCCTCACCCCGCCGCGAGACCCGGTGACGAGCGGGTGCGACGCGGCGGACTTCGTCGGCCTCGACTTCTCGGGGCCGAACGACATCGCCCTCATCCAGCGCGGCACGTGCGAGTTCGGCGTCAAGGCGGTCAACGCGCAGACTGCGGGTGCCGAGGCGGTGATCATCTTCAACCAGGGGAACACCGATCTGCGGTCCGGCCTGGTGACGGGCACCCTGTTCGGCATCAACCAGACGCCGCTGAACATCCCGGTCGTGGGTGCGAGCTTCGCCGACGGCGCCGCACTGGCCCAGGCGGGTTCGACCGCGCACATCGTCGTCGACCAGCCCGAGTCGCGTCCGCAGGTCAACGTGATCGCGGAGCTGCCTGGCGCGAACGACGCCAACGTCGTGATGGCCGGCGCCCACCTCGACTCGGTGCTGGCCGGTCCTGGCATCAACGACAACGGCAGCGGCTCATCGGCGCTGCTCGAAATCGCCCAGCAGATCTCCAAGCTCAAGCCTCAGAACACCGTCCGTTTCGCCTGGTGGGGCGCCGAGGAGAGCGGGCTGCTCGGTTCGCGCGCCTGGGTCGACCAGCAGGTCGCGGAGGACACGCTCGGTGACGTCGCGCTTTACCTGAACTTCGATATGGTGGCGTCGCCGAACTACATCTTCATGGTGTACGACGGCGACGAGTCGGGTTGGGACGCACCTGCCGGCGTGCCGATCCCGGAGGGCTCCATCCAGATCGAGGATCTCTTCGAGAGCTACTACACGTGGGCGGGCGTGCCTTACGACGACGCGCAGTTCAGCGGGCGGAGCGACTACCAGGCGTTCATCCAGAACGGTGTCCCGGCCGGCGGCCTGTTCACCGGCGCCGAGGTGCCGAAGACCGCGCAGCAGGCTGAGATCTGGGGCGGCGTGGCGGGCCAGCAGTACGACCCGTGCTACCACCTCGCATGCGACGACATCGACAACCTCGCGCTGGACGCGCTGGATGTCAACTCCGATGCCATCGCCGCGGCCGTGATGACCTACGCCTACTCCACCGAGACGGTCAACGGCGTGCCCGGCAAGAAGGTCCCCGGGAACTTCGTGTTCCCGGCTCCCGCCGGTCCGCAGGGCACCGTCAACCTTCCTGGTGGCGGCGGCCTCGCTCCGGACCACGACCACGCTCACGGCGATGTCGGCTGATCGATGAGCTGAGCGGGACGGGGGTGCCGGTGCGGGCACCCCCGTCTTCGTCTGCGCCGCCTCATCGGACCCCATTGCGCGGACCTCGCGGGAGGACGATGCTCGGACGCGAGCCCAGCACGACAGAGTCGCACGACCATGCCTGTCGAGCGACGGAGAGGACGACGATGTCTGCCAACCGAGCGGTGGCCTACAAGGGGCCAGGCGAGGTCGAGGTGATCGACACCGACTACCCCGAGTTCGAACTGAAGGACGGACCGGGCGTCAACCCCGCGAACGTCGGCAGGAAGGTGCCTCACGGCGCGATCCTCAAGACCGTGTCGACGAACATCTGCGGCTCGGATCAGCACATGGTCCGCGGCCGCACGACCGCACCCGCGGGGCTCGTGCTCGGTCACGAGATCACCGGCGAGGTCGTCGAAGTCGGACCCGACGTCGAGTTCATCAAGGTCGGCGACATCGTCTCCGTCCCCTTCAACATCGCCTGCGGCCGCTGCCGCAACTGCAAGGAAGGCAAGACCGGCATCTGCCTCAACGTCAACCCCGACCGCCCCGGCTCCGCCTACGGCTACGTCGACATGGGCGGCTGGGTGGGCGGCCAGGCCGAGTACGTCCTCGTCCCCTACGCCGACTGGAACCTCCTGGTCTTCCCCGACCGCGACCAGGCGCTCGAGAAGATCCTCGACCTCACGATGCTCTCCGACATCTTCCCCACCGGCTTCCACGGCGCCTACACCGCCGGCGTCCGGCCGGGTTCGACGGTCTACATCGCCGGCGCCGGACCGGTCGGGCTGGCTGCCGCCGTCGGGGCGCAGCTGCTGGGGGCTGCCGTCGTCATCGTGGGCGACCTCAACGCCGACCGCCTGGCCCGTGCCCGCTCGTTCGGCTGCGAGACGGTCGACGTGTCGAAGGGCGACCCCAAGGAGCAGATCGAGCAGATCCTCGGCGTCCCCGAGGTCGACTCGGGCGTCGACGCGGTCGGCTTCGAAGCCCGTGGACACGGGACGGATGCCTCGCACGAGGCGCCCGCGACGGTGCTCAACTCGCTCATGGACCTGACTGCGGCCGGCGGCGCGCTCGGCATCCCCGGGCTCTATGTCACCGGCGACCCGGGCGGCATCGACGAAGCCGCCAAGGTCGGCTCGCTGTCGCTGCGCCTCGGCCTCGGCTGGGCCAAGTCGCTGTCGTTCACCACCGGCCAGTGCCCGGTCATGAAGTACAACCGCCAGCTCATGATGGCGATCCTGCACGACAAGGTCCACATCGCCGATGCCGTCGGTGCGACCCCGATCGGCCTCGAAGACGCCCCGCAGGGCTATGCCGACTTCGACCAGGGTGCCGCGAAGAAGTACGTGCTCAACCCCAACGGCTACATCCAGACCGCTTGACCGCGCCTCGGCCCGAGGCATCCGTCCCGCTATGAAAGGAACTCCCCATGTCCGTGACCCTCGCAGACGCCCGTCGTGTGATCGAAGCCGCTGAGAAGCGCGCCGACGAGATCGGCCAGCCCATGAACATCGCCGTCGTCGATGCGGGCGGCAACCTCGTCGCGCACGTGCGCCAGGACGGCGCCTGGATCGGCAGCATCGAGATCTCGATGAGCAAGGCCTGGACGTCGAAGGCGTTCGACATCTCGACGAAGGACCTCGGCGACAACTCGCAGCCGACGCAGCAGTTCTTCGGCATCCACACCACCAACGCGCACGGCCGCGGCGTCGCGATCTTCGCCGGCGGCGTGCCGCTCAGCCGCGACGGCAAGGTCGTCGGTGCGGTGGGCGTCAGCGGAGGCTCGGGCGAGCAGGACCAGACCGTCGCGGAGGCCGGCGCCGCGGCGTTCTGACACCTCGGCCGCCAGGCGGCGGCGACGTCAGGTGCGCCAGGGGCAGAGGTCGACCTTGTGACCGTCGGCGTCGGCGAGCGTCCACCATTCGGGCGCGTGCGAGTCGTCGACGATGACGCCGCCCGCGGCGAGCGCGGCGTCGAGCCGCTTCTCGATGATGTCGCGTGGTCCGTTGACGTCGAGGTGCGATCGACCCCGCAGCGGCTTGTCGACCGGCTGGAACCAGATGAGCGGGCCGCGGCCGTCCTTGTCGAACAGGACGCCGTCGCGCACCTCCGAGAAGCCGGTCGCCGCCTTCCAGAACGGCACGACCGCGCTCGGGTCGGGTGTGGCGACAGCGAGCATCACGTCGAGCATGCGCCCGGTGTCGACCGGGATGTCGAGCTCGCGCGCGGCCTGCGAGATCTGCGCGGCCAGCGCGGCATCCTTCTCCGTCAGCCCGCCGGCCGAGTGCGTCATGAGCCGCACGCGCACGGACGTGTACCGCACGTCGACGTCGGGATGGTGGTCGGCCGCCTCGGCCAGTTCGGCGATCGCGCCGAAGAACTGCGCCCCGGCGGCGAACGTGCCGGTGCGGAACAGCGCGAACGCCCCGGTCACGCGCGGATGCCAGTCCTCGACACCGGGGAACGCGCGGAACTCGCCTGAAGTGATGGTGTCCATGCCCTGAGGATGCCACCGTGGCCGCCGACCGCAACCCCCTTGCGCGCCGCAGGCCCGTCGACCGCGGTGCGTCGCAGGCGGCGGATGTCTCATCGGCGGCGTAGCCTCGAAGGGTGAATCCCGTTCCCTCCGTCGCGCACCCGTCGGGGCTCGCGGCGCAGGCACCGGAGGTCGCCGCCCGCATCGTCGCGGACTCCCGCGACCGGGTGGCCTGGGTGCGCGCGCGGTCCCGGGGCATCACCGCGACGGACGTCGCCACCCTCACCTCCGACAGGGCGATCGCCCGCGCGGCCGATGCGAAGCTCCTCGGCTCGGGCTTCTCGGGGAACGCCTACACCGCGCACGGACGCGCCCGCGAGCCCGAGATCGCGGCATGGGTCGCGGCGACGCACGGCATCCAGCCGTCGTCCGCGCTCTTCCACGCCGTCGTCGAGAAGCGCCACCTCGCGACCCCCGACGGCATCGGTGTCGACAGCGCGGGTCGCATCACGCTCGCCGAGATCAAGACGACGAACAAGGCGTGGCGCAGCATCCCGCGGGGCTACCTCCGCCAGGTGTGGTGGCAGCAGCACGTGCTGGGCGCGGAGCGCACGCTGGTCGCGTGGGAGCAGCACGACGGCTTCGTACCCGTCGACGACGAGCCTCGGTGCGCGTGGGTCGACCGCGACGACGCCGAGATCGCGAAGCTCGTGCGCCTCGCGACCTCCCTCATCGACGAGCTCTACCTGCGCACCATGCGCGCACGGCAGCAGCCGGCACGGATCCCGCAGCCGCCCGCTACGCCGCGCGAGCCGTTCCGCGCGCTCGCCCTCGCGGACTGACCGCTCGCGCAGCGGGCACCTCACTCACCGGATCGTGATGACGCGCCGGTTCTCGGCATCCCACACCCGCGCGCCGACGGCCTCCCCGCTGATGTGCGGGGCCCTGATCGTGCGCATCGCCGTCGCCAGCCGTACCGCGGTCAGCCCGCGCGCGAGGGTGATGTGCGGCGTCCAGTGGTCGATGCGCGTCGTCGAATAGCGGGGCTCGGGTCTGCCGGCGAGTTCCGCCACGACGCGGTGGACCTCCAGCAGGGCGGAGGTCGCGACGACCTGGCGCGTGAGCACGTACCGATCCCGGTGGCCGAGGAGCAGCACTCCTCCGAGCTCGAGGGGAACGGGAAGCATCTCGGCGATGCCGGCGAAAGCCGACGGCTCGAGATGCTCCCGCACCGCGAGCGTGACGTGGGGGCGGTTGCTGGGCGCCGGGTTGCGTCCCGAGCTCGGCAGGTCCGCGCCGAGCAGCCGGTCCCAGTCCTCCCGCACCACGCGGTCGATCTCGGCATCCGGAATCAGTTCGACGCTGAACACTCCTCCATCCTCCCGCGCTCCGGCGTCCTGCGCCGAACCCGGGTCACCGTGCCTGCCCGGCCGCCTCGACCCTCGCCGTCTCCACTGCTGCCGCCTCCGCATCGGCGTCGTCCACACCCGCGTCCGGTACGCCGCCGTCGACACCCGCGGCCTCGAGCTCTGCGCCCACCACCTCGGCGTCCCACCCGGGCTTCGGCACCGAGTCGATGAGCAGCCGCGTGTACTCGTGTTGCGGAGCGGCGAGGAGCCCCGCCGTGCGACCGCGCTCGACGATCTCGCCGCGGCGCATCACGACGGTCTCGTCGCACACGCGCCTGACGACGGCGAGGTCGTGGCTGATGAAGAGCACGGTGAGTCCGCGCTCCCGCCGGATGCGGTCGACGAGGTCGAGCACCTGCGCCTGCACCGAGACGTCGAGCGCGCTCGTCGCCTCGTCCATCGCGAGCACGTCCGGCTCGATCGCGAGGGCACGGGCGATCGCGACGCGCTGCCGCTGGCCGCCCGAGAGGGTCCGCGGCCGCGCGGCGGCGTGCTTCTCCCCCAGTCCTACCTGGGCGAGCAGGTCGAGCACCCGCGACCGTGCGTCGGTCGCGGTCAGCCGGGTGTGGAGGCGCAGGGCGTCTTCGATGGCCCGGCCCGCCGTGATGCGCGGGTCGAGCGACAGGTACGGATCCTGGAACACCATCTGCACGCTGCGTGCGTGGGCCAACCGCTGGCGCCTGTTGCGAGGGACCGCGGTGCGCTCGCGACCGTCGATACGGATGTCGCCCGTGTCGGCGGCCTCGAGCCCCACGATCATGCGCGCGAGCGTCGACTTGCCCGACCCCGACTCCCCCACCACCCCGAGCGCGCCGCCGCGGGGCACCGCAACCGCCGCGTCGATCACCGCGCGCACCGGCTCCTTGCCCCGGCGCACATACGTCTTCGACACCTCGGCCGCCTCGAGCATCGGCGATGCGGCAGTCGCCGCGGCCGCAGCATCCGTTGCCCTGTCGTCGCGCACAGAATCGGAGGTCGCTCGAGACGCGCCGGCGGACGGATGCTGCGGCCCGGCGTGTTCCGCAGAGCCTCCGATGCGGCGACCCGCGGTCGCGCCCGGTGCGGCGCCGACGAGCGTCGGGGTCGCGGCGACGAGGCGCCGCGTGTACTCGGCCCGCGGGTCGCGGAGCACGTCGTGCGCGCGGCCCTGCTCGACGACCTGCCCGCCGCTCATGACGTACACGCGGTCGCACAGTGATGCAGCGAGGTTGAGGTCGTGCGTGATGAAGAGCATGCCCATGCCGCGGCTCGCGCGCTGCTCGGTGAGCACCCCGATGATCTCGGCCTGGGTGGTCACGTCGAGAGCCGTCGTCGGCTCGTCGCACACGAGGAGCTTCGGCGACGTCGTCAGGGCTCCCGCGATCATGACCCGCTGCAGCATGCCGCCCGAGAACTCGTGCGGATATTGGCGCAGGTGGTCCTCGGGGCGCGGGAGACGCACCGCCTCGAGCAGCTCGATGGCGCGGGCGCGCGCAGCATCCGTCGACCATCCCTCCGCGAGGCGGAGCGCCTCGGTGAGGTGGTCGCCGATCGTCCGCATCGGGTTGATGCCCGCGCGCGGGTCCTGGAAGATCATCGCCGCGCCGCGGCGGCGCAGCCGCCGAAGCTCGGACGCGGGGGCCGACAGCACGCCGGCCCCGTCGAGCACGACGTCGCCGGTGATCGCCGCGCGATCCGGGACGAGGCCCAGCACCGTGCGAGCGGTGAGTGACTTGCCCGACCCCGACTCGCCGACGAGACCCACCGTCTCGCCCGCCGCGACCGACAGCGAGATCCCGTGCAGCAGCCGCGTGCCGTCGGGCAGGTCGAGGGTGAGGTCGCGGATGTCGAGCAGCGCCGGGTTGGGTGCGGCCGGCGCGGCCGCCGGATCCACGACGGTCTCGGTCGCGGTCATGCCGGGGTCTCCCCACCGATGCGGTCGGAGAGCTCTTCTCCGATGATGTTGACGGCCACGACGACCACGACGACGGCCACCGCCGGCACGATCGCGGGCAGGAAGTGCCCCCCGATGAGCCCGGCCTGCGCCTCGTTGATCATCGCGCCCCAGTCGGCGGTGGGCGGCTGCACGCCCAGGCCGAGGAACGACAGGGCGGCGAGCTCGGCGAGCACGTACCCGAAGTTGAGCGTCGACTGCGCTCCGACGATGGGCGTGACGTTCGGCAGCACGCGCCGCAGCGCGATCCACGCGCCGCCGAAGCCCTGCACGCGATAGGCCGCGACGTAGGGCCGCGTGCGCTCGGCCGCGATGAGCGAGCGGGTGAGGCGGGCGACGAACGGCGCATACGCGATGCTCATCGCGATGACGGGAGCGACCAGCCCCTTGCCGAAGAGCGCGACCGCCATGATCGCGATGAGCAGGGACGGGAAGGCGAACAGCACGTCGAACAGGCGACCGAGCACGGAGTCGATCCAGCCGCCGCGCCAGCCGGCGATGAGACCGAGGAGGATGCCGAGCACCGTCGACGCCATCACCACGAGGAGCGGACCGAGCAGGGCCGTGCGCGCACCGTAGATGAGGCGGCTCAGTGTGTCGCGGCCGAGGCCATCGGTGCCCAGCCAATGCGCGGCGCTCGGAGGCGCATTGACCGCGGCGAAGTCGACGGCGTCGGGGTTGTACGGCGCGAGGAACGGGGCGAAGATCGCGGCCAGCGTCATCGCGGCGAGGACGCCGAGCGCGATCGCGAAGGTCAGGCTGGTGCGGGGCAGCCGCGGGGCGCGGAGCACCTTGACGGCGAGGGTGGGTGTTGTCGTCATCGGGCACCTGCTCCGGCGGCGGACCGGGGATCGATCCAGGGTTCGAGGACGTCGATCACCGCGTTCACGAGGACGAAGGCGGTCACGACGAGGAGGACGATCGCCTGCACGACCGGGAAGTCGAGCCGATCCACCGATTGCACGAGCAGCGAGCCCATGCCGGCGAGGCCGAACGCGGCCTCGACGATGGAGCTCGCGACGAGGAGCCCGGCCACCAGCATCCCGCTCACGGTCAGGATCGGCCCGACGGCGTTGCGGAACACGTGACGGCGGATCACGGTGCCGCGCTTGATGCCACGGCTGATCGCGACCTCCACGTGCTCGCGATCGAGCTGGTCGATCATCGACGAACGCGTCACCTTGCCCACCAGCACGACGAACACGATCGCGAGGGCGATCGACGGAAGCACGAGGTGGTAGACCGTGTCCCAGAACCCCTCGCCCGACCCGAACGACGGGAACCAGCCGAGCTGCACCGCGAACACCGCGATGAGCACGATGGATCCGACGAACGACGGGATGGCGCCGAGCACGGTGAGCCCGATGAGGATCGAGCGGTCCGCGAGGCGGCCGCGGTGGAGGGCGGCGACCGCGCCGGCGATGAGGCCGACGACCGCGATCATCGTGCCCGCCATCACGACCAGTCCGAGGGTGACGGGCAGCCGCTCGCCGAGCACCACGGTGACGTCCTGCCGGTACTGCAGCGACCGACCCAGGTCGCCGTGGAGGAGCCCTGCCACCCAGGTGAGGTACTGCTGCCACGGCGGCAGGTCGAGACCGTACTGCGCGGTGATCTGCGCCACCGCCTCGGGGCTGGGCTTGCGCCCCCGCAGCAGGAACGCCACCGGATCGCCCGGCACCAGGAAGCGCGAGAAGAAGACGAGCACGGATGCCAGGAACAGCGTGAGCAGCAGCCCGCCGAGCTTGCCGGCGATCCGGCGGACGGCGATCATCGCTCCCCCGCTCCCTCCGGCCCGACGCCGATCCGGTCCGGACCCGGCGGCGACCGCCGGGCCCGCGCTCACATCAACGGGAGCCAATGGTCGCCGCCCACGGGTAGTACATGAACGCCACCGACGGGGCGACGCCGGTCACCCGGTCGCCGAGGAACAGCGTCATCGGGCCCTGGAACAGCGGCAGCCAGGGCAGCTGCTCGTTCGCGATGCGCTGAGCCTGAGCGGTGACCTCGCTGCGCGCCGCGGGGTCGTCGATGGTGACGGCCTCGTTCACGAGGGCGTCGAACTCGGGGTCGCTCCAATTGCCGTAGTTGCTGAACTCGCCCGTGCGCAGCACGCTGTACATCTCGAGCGGATCCGGGCTCGACAGGTACCACGAGGTGTAGAAGAGGTCGATGCCCTCGCGCGCGGTCGGGTCGGAGAACAGTGCCGTGTACGCGCTCGGGCTCACCGTCTCGATGGTCGCCGTGAGGCCGATGGACTGTGCGGCGGCAGCCGCGCCCTGCGAGATGACGGTGAAGTCGTTGCTGATCGGCGCGGTGGCGATCACGATCTCCTCGCCCGCGACCCCCGCCTCGTCGATGAGCTTCTTGGCCGCTTCGATGTCGTACGGATACGCCTCCAGCCCGTCGAACGCGTCCTTCAGGCCCGCGTCGCTCGCGCCGACCCACACCGACTCGGTGGTGAGCGCGTTCGTGACCTCGCCGTAGCCCTTGGCCGCGGCATCCAGGATCCCCTGCCGGTCCATCGCCATGAGCAGCGCCCGGCGCACGCGCTCGTCGCCGAGCGGACCCTCGAGGTTGTTCACGATGAGGCTGCCGACCGCGGTGTTGAGGCCGAAGTACATGTCCCCCTTGCCGGAGTCCCGAAGCTGCCCGATCGCGTCAGCCGGGATCATCCACCCGCCGTCGACCTCCCCCGACTTCAGCGCGTTGACGCGCGCGTTGGGGTCGGTCATGAAGAGGATGTCGACCTCGCCGGCGCGGGCCCGCAGCGCGTCGTCCCAGTAGTCGTCATAGCGGGTGAGCGTGACCGACTCCCCCGACTTCCATTCGGTGAGTGCGAAGGGGCCGGTGCAGTTGACGAGCCCGGTCGAGTTGCCGTAGTCGGCCCCCTTCTCGGCCAGTGTCGCCGCCGACTCGACGACGCCCGCCGACCCGCCCATCGCGAGGTTGAACTGCGAGTCGGGCCCGTTCATGGTCACCGTCACCTCACGGTCGCCCGTCTGCTCGATCGACGCCACGTTCTGGTAGACCGAGTACCACGACGAGCCGACCTCGGGATCGAGGTGCCGGCTCATCGAGGCGACGGCGTCGGCCGCCGTCAGCGGCGTCCCGTCGTGGAACGTGACGCCCTCGCGGATCGTGTAGACCCACGTCTCGGGCGTCGGGTGGTCGAACGACTCCGCCAGGCCGGGCGAGAGCGTGAAGTCGGGGTTCAGGCGCAGCAGAGACTCGCAGACGTTCGCGAGCACCTGGTTGTCGGCGTAGTCGAACGCGTAGGCGTAGTCGAGCGAGTACGGCTCGGAGTAGCTCACCCACGAGTACGAGTCGATGTCGCCCGACGGCGCGGCCGTCTGGGCGGTGTACTCCCACTCGGGGGCGGCGGTGGCGTCGGGGCTCGACGTGTCGGCGCTGCACGCGGACAGGACGAGCGCGCCGGCCACGCCGACGCCCGCGACGGCGAGCAGGCGACGGGCGGTGCGTCGGGTGCGGATCATGGTGCTCCTCGGGTTCTGACGACGGTGTCGGGTGGTGGAGAAGGAACTCAGGACAGAACGGATGCTGCGGCCTCGGCGTCCGCGCCGGCCTCGGCGTCGGTGCGGGCGAAGACCCGCTCGCCGTCGATCCACGTCGAGGCGACGCGGCACAGGTAGAGGTCTTCGGCGGGCACGGTGAACGGGTTCGGCTCGACGACCACGAGGTTCGCGAGGTAGCCCGCGCGGACGTAGCCGGTGTCGTGGTCGCGGTGGTTCACGTACGCCGTGCCCGACGTGTAGGCGGCGAGCGCGGTGGCGAGGTCGAGGCGCTGCTGGGGGCCGCCCAGCGGCTCGTCGTCGGACAGCGGGGCGACACGGTTGACGGCGATGTGCACGCCGGCGAGCGGATCCGCGCTCGAGACCGGCCAGTCGCTGCCGCCGGCGAGACGCACCCCTGCCCGTTGCAGATCGCCGAACGGGTACTGCCGCGACGCGGCGGACTCGGCGAGGAACGGCAGGGTGAGCTCGTCCATCTGGTCCTCGTGGCACGCCCACAGGGGCTGCATGTTCGCCACGGCGCCGGCTGCTGCGAAGCGCGGCACGTCGGCCGCGTCGACCACCTGGATGTGGGCGAGGTGGTGGCGCCCGTCGGTCGCGCCGTTGACCTCCGCCGCCGCCTCGACCGCGTCGAGCGCCTCGCGCACGGCCCGGTCGCCGAGAGCGTGGAAATGCAGCTGGAAGCCCGCGGCGTCGGCGGCGATGGCGTACTCGCGCAGCCGCTCGGCCGGGATGAACGACAGGCCGCGGTTGTCGGTCGAGTGACCGTGCCCGTCGCGGTACGGCTCGAGCATGGCGGCCGTGTGGTTCTCGGCGACGCCGTCGACCATGAACTTGATCGAGCCCAGCGAGAAGCGGTCCTCGCGTCCGAGCGCGGCGACCTCGTCGCGGGTGCGGATCATCCCTTCGAGCTGTTCGATCCCCTCACCGCGCTCCCACCACTGCGCCCCGACGACGTGCGCCTTGAGCGTTCCCTCGGCGAGCGCGCGACGGTAGGAGGCGAGCCCGCCGGGGATCCCCGGGAAGCTCCCGACGAGGGCGTCCTGCCAGCCCGTGATGCCCTGCGCGATGAGGTCGTCCTGCGCGCGCAGCAGCCCCGCGTAGGCGAGGTCTTCCGAGACCTTCGGGCGTGCCTCCGCGAACAGGTCGGCCGCCCCCTCGTGGAAGGTGCCGGCCGGGAACCCGTCGGCCTCGCGCTCGATGCGCCCGTCGGCCGGGTCGGCCGTGGCCGCGTCGACGCCGGCCGCGCGCATCGCCGCGGTGTTCGCCCACGCGGAGTGGTGGTCGCGGCTCGCGAGCAGCACCGGGCGGTCGGGCACGATCGCGTCGAGCGCTCCGCGCAGCGGAGCCCCGCCCGCGAAGTGGTCCATCGACCACCCGCCGCCCACGATCCACTCGGCGTCGGGGTTCTCGGCGGCGTAGCGCGCGATCGTCGCCAACGTGTCGGCGGCGTCCTCCGAGCCGGTGAGGTTGCACTGCAGCAGCTCGACGCCGCCCGACATCGGGTGCACGTGCGCATCCTGGAACCCCGGAGCGAGCAGAGCTCCCGCGAGGTCGACGACCTCCGTATCAGGACCGATGAACACGGATGCCTCGTCCTCGGCGCACACCGCAGCGATGCGCCCGTCGCGCACGGCGACGGCCACGCCGCTCAGGGCCTCAGCGCTTCCCGCCCGCACGAGATCGGAGCTGAACAGCGCGGCTCGGATGAACACGGTGTCTGCGTACGGGGTGTCTGCATCTGCAGGAACGGCAGCGGCCACGGGACCTCTCCTTCGTCGTCGAACGGGTCGCTTGACGATAGACCGCTGTCATCGCTCCTGTCAACAGTGTTGACACGAGCGATGACAAGCAGACTAAGCTCGGGACGTCACGACGCCGAGACAGGGCTGCGTGGCACGATGGACGCGACGGCGAAAGCGGGGATCATGGCGGCACGCACCGGGGCGACGCCCGAGAAGCCGGGCGCGAAGCGCCTGGACCGGGCCACGATCATCGCGGCGGGCCTCGAGCTCGCCGAGACGACCGGATCGGCCTCCCTCTCGATCCGCGACCTCGGCGCGAAGCTCGGCACCGACCCGACCGCCGTCTACCGCCACTTCCGCGGCAAGGACGAGCTGATGAGCGCGCTGCTCGACGAGCTCACTCTGCGGAGCCTGGCCGCCGTCACCGCCGACCCCGAACAGTGGCAGGAGCGGCTTCGCCAGCTCGCGTCGGCGACGCTGACCGAGTTCGCCCGCTACCCCGCCGTGGGGCAGGAGGCGATCGTCCTCACCACCCACGGCCCCGGAGAGCTCGACGCGATCGAGCTGATGTTCGACGCGTTCTCGCGAGCCGGCCTCACCGGCGATGCCCTGGTGCAGCACTACGCACTCATGGCGACCCACGTCCTTTCGATCGCCGCCGGCGTCGCCCGCGCGCGGGCCGAGCGCGCCACCGCGGCCCCCGCGGATTCCAGCCCGTGGTTCGAGGGCCCGCTGCTCGTCGACCCGATCAAGCACCCCCACATCGCGCAGATGTCCGCGCAGCTGCTGGACCTGAAGGACCGCGAGCTCTTCATGCTCGGCGTCGAGTCGGTCATCCGCTCCGCCGAGCGCGCCGCGCGCTCCGCCTGACGCGCCCCGGGCGGCAGCATCCGCCCCAGCGCTCGTTCATTTCATGTGCTCTCACCGAGTGCACACGCTGCGCACGCACACGACGTGTGACCTCGGTGAGAGCACACGATCTGAACACACGAGTCACCGGCGCGGGACCGTGATCCCGAACGCCGCGAGGCGGCGACCGAGCGCCTCGGGCGTGACGATGTGCGGGGCCTCGGCGCGGACGAGCCGACGCTGGGTCCTCCCGCGGATCCAGTCCTCGCGGCGCTTCTCATCGAGAACCACCTCCTTGACCGTCCTCCCCGACGCGAGCGCGAGTTCGTCGTACTTGCCCATGCCGTCGAACTCGTAGAAGCTCCGCACGTCTTCGATGCCGATGTCGACGCGATAGGTCCGGCCGTCCGGTCCGCTCACCGGCACCTGGAGCCGCAACTCGCGGAATCCGAGACGGCTCAGCTGCAGCCGGCTGACCGCCTCGCCGGGCGACTCCGAACGACCGTCGGCGAAGCGGATCGCCGCCTCAGCCTGGCGGACTCCCCGGCCACCGCGCGCAGCCTCGCACCGCTGCAGCATTCGCTCACGCCAGGCTTCCGCGGCGCGCTCGTCGTACGCGGATCCGCGCATCGCCTCGCGGCGCACCGCGGCATCCGCCACGGCGACGGCCGCCTCCATGCTGAGGGTGCGCACCAAGTCGAAGACGGTGCGATCCAGCGTCGTGCATCGGATGCCGTTGACCACCGCGATGTCGTCGGCCGGAAGCTCGTCGGCATGGCGTTGCAGCCCGGGCCGGCTCGACATCCGCCGTCCTTGCGGCGTGATGAGGTGGACCGCGGAAGGGGTGTGCCGGTACAGCGGCAGCTCCGACAGCACGCCTGCCGACTCGTGCGAGGCGACGCCGCCACCATCGCGCATCTCGTGGACAGCAGCGCACAGCTCGATGAGGTGACGCGACTCCGGCCACAGGTCGCTCCAGAGGTCCATCCCGACGTATCGGTTGCGCTGCAGCCGCCGCATTTCTCCGCGCGTCACGGCGTCGCCGATCGCACGGGCGGTCATCCCGCTCGCCCGCAGCTGCTCACGGCTCCGCACCGCGGCCATCGCCTCGTCGAAGGTCAGGTGGTGTGCCACCCGCCCCAGCCTGCCCGCGACACAACCCCGCCGCGCGAGCCGCTGCGCAGCCTGTGCGCGCCTCGTCCCCGAGACGTCATGTGGAGGAAGGGATGCCGCGGGCCGCAGCATCCGTTCCGTACCGAGCGTTCACTTCATGTGCTCTCACCGAGTGCACACGCTGCGCACGCACACGACGTGTGACCTCGGTGAGAGCACACGATGTGGACGCTCGACGGCGACCCCCGCGCCTTCAACACGCCTGATAGTTGACGCACGTCAACCATTGACGTATAGTTGACCCAAATCAACTGTTGACCTTCGTCAACCTTCTTCCGCGCCACTGTCGCCGCGAATCATCTCAACTCCTCAGTCGAAGGACTCTAATGGCCACGTCCACCCCCGCGACCGGGTCGGTCGCCACTGCCGACGAGAAGCGCCGGCACCGCAAGATCCTGCAGGCACTCACCGGCCTGCTGCTCGGCATGTTCGTGTCGATGCTCGCGTCGACCGTCGTGTCGACGTCGCTCCCCGTGATCGTCCACGACCTCGGCGGCGACCAGGCGGCGTTCACGTGGGTCGTCACCGCGACCCTGCTGACCACCGCGATCTCGACCCCGATCTGGGGCAAGCTCGCCGACCTGTTCAACCGCAAGCTGCTCATCCAGATCGCGATCGTGATCTTCGTGCTCGCCACTGCGGCGGCCGGCTTCTCGCAGGACCCGGGCACGCTCATCGCCTTCCGCGCGGTGCAGGGCATCGGCGCCGGCGGTCTCGCGGCGCTCAGCCAGGTCATCATGGCCGACATCATCAGCCCGCGCGAGCGTGGCCGGTACATGGGCCTCTTCGGCGCCGTCATGGCCGTCGCCACCGTCGGCGGCCCGCTCCTCGGCGGCTTCATCACCGACACGATCGACTGGCGCTGGAACTTCTTCATCGCGCTGCCGTTCGCCGTCGCCGCCCTCATCATCATGCAGCGGACGCTCCACCTGCCGCCGCGCCCCAAGAAGAAGGCGCGCATCGACTACTTCGGCATCGTGCTGCTCTCGACAGCCGTGTCGCTGCTGCTCATCTGGGTCACCAACGCGGGCAAGGACTACGACTGGTGGAGCACCGAGACCATCCTCATGGTCGGCGGCGCGCTCCTGGCAGCCGTGCTCTTCGTGATCGTCGAGCTGCGCTCGAAGGAGCCGCTGATCCCGCTCACGATGTTCCGCAACCGCACCTTCACGCTCGCGGTCATCGCGTCGATCTCCATCGGCATCGCGATGTTCGGCACGTCGGTGTTCCTCAGCCAGTACATGCAGCTGGCGCGCGGCGCGACCCCGACCGAGGCGGGTCTGATGACGATCCCGATGATCGGCGGACTCCTGCTCGCCTCGATCGTGATCGGCGGTCTCGTGACCCGCACCGGGCACTGGAAGCCGTACCTGATCGTGGGCGGCGTGCTCCTGATCGCCGGCTCGTACCTGCTGTCGACCATCCACTACGACACGAACTTCGTGCTGGTCTCGCTGTACATGTTCCTGCTCGGCGCGGGTGTCGGCATGACGATGCAGAACCTCGTGCTCATCGTCCAGAACACCTCCAAGCCGTCGGAGATCGGCGTCGCGAGCTCGGGGGTCACGTTCTTCCGCAGCCTCGGCGGCACGATCGGCGTCTCGGTGATGGGTGCTGCCCTCGCGACCTCGGCGACGAACCTGTTCACCGACCGCAAGGACGACATCGGCGCCGCGCTCATGGCGCTCGGCGAGAAGGGCGCGGCCATCGGCCAGCAGCTCGCGTCGGGCACCATCCCGCAGGTCTCGGCCCTGCCCGAGTCGATCCGCGTGATCGTCGAGGACATCTACGCGCAGGCCATCGCCCACTCGTTCCTGATCGCCGTGCCGCTGGCCGTGGTCAGCCTCATCGCGATCATCTTCCTGCCCAACAAGCCGCTCACCCGCATGACCACGAGCGAGCGCGTGCAGGCGAGCGAGGCCGACCTCGCGACCGTCTCGGTCGCCGAGGGCATGGAGACGCTGACCGCCACCGCGGCGGTGGACACGGATGCTGCGGCCCGCGGCACTGCGGCAGGCACCGACGCCGCGGACGAAGCCTCAGTCGCCCGGCGCTAATGTCGAACCTGATGACCTCCGACGACACCCGAGCGGCGCGCACCGAAGCGGTGCGCGCCCTCGAGGCGGAGTTCGGGGAGCTGATCAACCGGTTCCGGCGCATCATCACCGAGAATGCCAACCGCCTGAGCCCGGGCATGCTGCCCGGCGCCTACAAGGTGTTCACCACGATCGTGCGCCGCGAGGGAATCACCCTCTCGGGACTCGCCGAATCGCTCATGGCCGACAAAGGGCAGATCAGCCGCACGGTGCGAGAGCTCGAGCAGCTGGGCCTCGTGCAGCGCACGCCCGATCCGGACGACGGCCGGTCGAGCCTGCTGTCTCCGACCCCGTTCGGGCTGGAGCGCTTGGAAGTGGCGCGAGCGCCTCAGGAGCACAGTCTCGTCGACGCGCTCGAGGAGTGGCCGCTCGACGACATCACGAGCCTGACGCGCCTGCTCCACGCACTGACGGCCGGCGAGAGCCCCGCCTCCTGACTTCCGAGGCTCAGGCCTCGACGAAGTCGTACTCCTGGAAGTCCGCCACCTCGGGGACCCAGCGCTCGGCGACGAACGCGACGTGGGTGGGGTGGTCGTTGTAGGCCTGGTACTCGGCGTCGCCCTGGAACACCATCGAGAACTGGTGCGCGAGCTCGCTCTTCGCGCTCACCTGCCGGTTGATGCGGAAATCCTCGACGCCGGGGATCGACGTGAGCGCGGCGCGCGCGTCGGCGAGGAACGCCGTCTCCTCGGGCGAACCGGCGGCGTGGGTGAGGCGGAAGACGACGGTGTGCTGAATCGGCATGCTTCGAGTCTTCCGCATCATCGGCAGCGCGGGGCCACGACGGACTCCGTGGTTCGCGCGTGACCGCTCAGCGTGACGCCTGCAGTGCCGTGAGAGAGCGCAGCGAACGCTCGGCCAGATCGTCCTGACTCGCCGCGAGGGGCCGCCACACCGACGCGGCCACCGCGATCGTGGCGTTCTCGCCCGTGAAGCTCTCCAGCCCCAGGATGCCCGCGTACCCGGCGTCGTCGAGGGCAGCGAGAGTCCCCGGCCAGTCGGTGTGATCGTCGCCGACCGGCCCGCGGTCACTCCCGCAGACCTGCACGTGCGCGATGTTGCCGGCCGCGGCGCGGATCGCAGCATCCGGTCGCTTCTCCTCGATGTTGAGGTGGTAGGTGTCGAGCGCGAGGCCGAGCCCCGGCCCGAACAGCGGCGCCAGCGCATCGAGACCCTGCTCGACGGTGTTGATGACGCTCGTCTCGTACCGGTTGAGGGGTTCGACGGCGAGCGCGAGTCCGGCCGCCGCAGCCTCGTCGACGAGCGGTTCGAGGTTCCGGCGCAGCTGCGCCACGACCTCGGTGCGCTCGCCTGCCGTCATGCGCCAGGTGACACCGGTGGGCGCGTAGAAGGGTCCCGCGACGACGGATGCCCCGACCCCGCGCGCTGCGGCAAGGCATGTGCGCAGGTACGCCTGGGTCGCGGCGACGTTGCCCGCCCGATCGACGAGCGAACGGCCCGGGCCCATCGCGCCGATCACGACGGGAACGAGACCCAGCGAGCCGAGCAGATCGCCCGCGCGCGCAGCATCCCAGTCCCCCGCGTTCTCGAGGGGCAGCTCGATCGCGCCGAAGCCCATGCGCGCGATCTTCGGCGCGAGTTCGGCGAGCGACTCGTCTGTCAGCGGCGAGGTCCAGACCCAGGTGTTGACGCCGATCGTGCGCTGCATGACTCTCCTGTCAGGGATGATCCCGTCCTCCCCTCGCGGGGAGGACGGGATCGGATCGGTGCTTACGGGATCTGGCGCTGCTGCCAGACCTCCGGGTAGCCCGGCAGGTTCTCGCCGCCGAACTTGGCGTAGTGACCGTCGGGCATGCCGTCGTTGGCCTCGAGGTACTGGTCGACCTCCTCGGCCGTGATCGGGCTCTGCGGGAGCACCCACTCCTTCGGGATCTCTTCGCCCGCGAAGATCTTCTGCGCCGCCAGCAGCGGGGTGCGCCACTGGAAGTTCGAGTAGACCGGAGCGAGGCCGGTGAGACCCGTCTCCTTCCACTTGCGCAGGAAGCTCATCTCGTCCTCACCCGTCATGACGGGGTAGTCGACGCCGGCATCCTCGAAGGCCTCGATGGCGGCGACGGCGCCGTCACCGGCATCCATCCAGATGCCCGCCACATCGCCCTTGGCCAGCTCGTCCGAGATGATGCTCTTGATCTCGGCCGGGTCGGCGCCGGTGAAGTAGTCGACCGCCTCGATGCCCGCGTCGGCGAACATCTTCTCCGCCGCGGCCCATCGCTGCTCGAGCACATCGACGCCCGGAAGGATGCGCAGGCCCACGACCTTATCGCCCTCCTCGAGGTTGTCGATGAGGAACTGCGCGGTGTCGATGCCCCACGCGAAGCCGCCGATGGGGTGGATGAACGTCACCGGGCAGTCGGTCTCGACACCGCGGTCGAACACGATCACGGGCTTGCCGGTGTCGCATGCGCGCTCGACGGCGGGCGTCATCGCCGCCGTGCTGTTCGGCGAGATGATGAAGACGTCGCAGTTGCCGTCCGAGATGAAGTAGTCGATGTCGGCGATCTGCGTGTCATCGGAGTCCTGCGCGTCGCGCGTCTCCATCTCGCTGATCGCGCCCGCCTCCTGCAGCACCTTGAGCTGCTCGTTCATCGTGATCCACCCGGTCTGGCGCCAGGGGTTCGAGATCGACGCGTTCGCGAAGCACGCCTTCTTGGGGCCGCTGCTCGCGTACTGCGACGTGTCGACCATCTCCGCGTCGATGTACTGCAGGTACGGCTCGTCCTCGGGGCCCTCGGGCACGACCTCGCGCTGGGCCATCTGTGTGTCGAACAGCGCCTGGTCGAACCACTCGTTGGCGCCGCCATCTTCGGTCGGCGCGGCCGACGAGTCCGGCGGGGCCACGTTCGGGTCGGTCGTACACCCTGCCAGGGCGAAGAGGCCGACGAGCGCCACCGCTGTGGTGGCGATCTTCACTGATCGTCGCATTGCTAGCTCCTGTTGTTGTGTGCTGCGCCCTCGCCTGCGAGGGCCGGTGTTGCGGACGACTCCTCGGCGCCGTCGGGCGCGTCGGGTTCCTTCCCCGGTGAGGGAGGGGTCGGTGGGCCGCTGCGCCGCCGGGACCGGAACACCAGTCCCGAGTAGGCGACGGCGGCGATGATGATGACGCCCTGGACCGCGTCGCGCAGCGACGACGGCACTCCGGCGATGTTGAGCAGCAGGAAGAGCGCTTCGAGCACGAAGGCGCCGGCCACGGCGGCGACGATCCACCCGCGACCGCCGCCGAGCACCACCCCGCCGAGCACGACGGCGGTGATCGCGACGAACTCGTAGCCGCGTCCGACCGACGGGTGCACGCCCGCGTAGCCGACGAGCAGCACGGCCGAGACGGTCGCCGACAGCGACGAGATCATGAAGGCGCGCGTCGTGACCCACCAGTCGCGCGCCCCCGAGTACCGCGTCGCTCGTGCGTTGTCGCCGATCGCGATGAGGAGCTTGCCCAGCGGGCGCTTGGTGATCCAGATGCCGAGCGCGAGCCACACCGCGAGGATCAGCACCGACCACGGCAGGAAGTCGATGACCGGAAGATCGCGGAGGCCGCCGCGGCCGATCTGACGGAAGCTGTCGGCGGGATTCCCCGTCGCCGCTCCGCCCGTCCACCACAGCACCAGGCCGAGGAGGGCGAGCATCATGCCGAGCGTCACGATGAAGGACGGCACCTTGAGGAGGGTCGTGAGCAAGCCGTTCACGAGTCCGACGAACAGGCCGAGCACGATCATGAGGGCGAGGACCGGCACGGTGCGCGAATCGTCCTGGCCGACGAGGTTGCCCGCGACGATCACCTGCGCGGTGATGAGCGAGCCCTGCGAGAGGTCGAACTCCCCCGCGATGATGACGAAGTACTGGCCGATCGCGACGATCGCGACGGGCGCGACCCGCTGGATGTAGCGCATGATCTGGCCGGGCTCGGCGAAGTTCGGGTTCAGCAGCATGATGGCCACGAGCAGGATCACGAGCAGCAGGAACACTGCACCGCGCGGGCTCACGAGCGCGTTCAGGAACCTCATCGCGCACCTCCCTGGGTCGCTGCGCCGTCTTCGGCCGCGTCGGCATCCGCCTCGAGGGCGTGGGATGCCGCGACCATCGCCGGGGCGGCGGCTTCAGCCTGGGCGTCGCCGCCGGTTCTCGTCCCGCCCGGGCCGAACCGCGTGCGACGGCGCACGATCGCGCGGCGGCTGTACACGGCGACCGCGGCGACGATGACGACGCCGCGCACGACGTCCTTGAGGAACGGATTCACCTGCATGACGCTCATGACGTTGTCGACGACCGCGAAGATCGCCACGCCGCCGATCGTGCCCCAGACCGACCCCCGGCCGCCCAGGAGCAGGGTCCCGCCGAGCACGACGGTCGCGATCGACAGCAGCGCGTAGCCGCCCTGCTGGCCCACGGTCGGACTGCCGACGCCGAGCCTGCTCGCGAGCAGCAGCCCGGCGAGCCCGGCGAAGACCGAGCAGATCACGTGTGCCGCGATGAGCGGCGGACGCGTGCGCACGCCCGACAGGCGGGCGACCTCGGGGTCGCCGCCGACTGCGAACAGGTGCGCGCCGGTGCGGGTGCGGTCGAGCAGGAACCAGACCAGGGCGGCGAGCGCGATCATGATGATCGTCGACACCGGCACCGGCCCGACGCCCGTCGCGCCGATGAGCTGGAACGCCCACGGCACCGATCCGGCGCTCCCCTGGAAGTTCGTGTTCAGGACGCCCTGCAGGATGAGCCCGACACCGAGGGTGGCGATGAACCCGTTGACCTTCAGCACGGTGACGATCAGCCCGTTCGCGAGCCCGATGAAGGCGCACACCAGCAGCGTGAGCGTCACCGCCCAGGGGATGTTCGCCGGGTTCCCGTTCATCGTCGTGGCTGCGATGAGGCTCGCGAGGCTGATGACGTAGGTGACCGAGAGGTCGAGGGACGCGCCGAGGATGACGAGCGTCTGCCCGATCGCGACGAGGCCCAGCACGCTCATGCCGGTGAGGATGTCGCGGATGTTGCCGGGGCTGAAGAAGCTGCGGCCGACGGTCGCCACGAGGATCGCGCCGATCGCGATGACGAGGATCAGGATGCCGAGCACGATCACGGTGGAGTCGACACGCATGCGCTTCACGGGCGGCTCCCCTCGTCGTCGGTGCGCTGATCGTCGGGCACGTCCTCCCCGTCCGCGGAACCGGTCGCGGCCGCCAGCACCTCGTGCTCGGCGGAACCCGCCGCCAGCTCCGCGGCGAGCTCGCCGTCCCGCATGACCAGGATGCGGTCGCTCATGCCGATGACCTCGGGCAGCTCGCTCGACACCATGAGCACGGCCTTCCCCTCGGCGGCGAGCTGACGCATGAGCTGGTAGACCGCGACCTTCGCGCCGACGTCGATGCCGCGTGTCGGCTCGTCGAACAGCACGATCTGCGGGTCGGTGACGAGCCACTTCGCGAGCACGACCTTCTGCTGGTTGCCCCCGGAGAGGAACCGCACCTCCTGATCGACGCCGCGCGACGACACCTCGAGCGAGCTCAGGATGCCCGGCACCCGCCTGCGCGAGGCGCCGGTGCGTCCGGCGAAGACGCTGCGCACCACAAGCAGGGAGTTGTCGAGCACGGACTGGCCGAGCGCGAGGCCCTGCGCCTTCCGGTCCTCGGTCACGAGCGCGAGTCCCGCCCGCACCGCGGCTCGCGGGCTGGTGAACCGCACCGATCGTCCGTCGAGGGTCATGCCGCCGCGGGTGAAGCCGTGCACGCCGAAGATGCCCTCGACGAGTTCGGTGCGACCCGACCCCTGAAGTCCGGCGAGTCCCACGATCTCTCCGGCGCGCAGCGTGAGGGAGACCCCGTCCACGTACTCGTTGCCGCAGTCGGTGAGCTCCAGGCGCGGCCCGCCGAGCGTCGTGCCCTCGACTGGGCCGGGGAAATACGACTGCAGCGGCCGGCCCACCATGCGACGGACCAGCTCCGCGTCGGTGAGGTCGGTCGCGGCATCCGTCGACACCAGCGCGCCGTCCTTCAGGATCGTGATTCGATCGCACAGGTCGAAGATCTCCTTCAGCCGGTGCGAGACGTAGATGACGGCGACGCCCCGTGCGGTGAGCCGCCGGATGATCGCGTAGAGGAGCTCGACCTCGTGGTCGCTGAGCGCCGCGGTCGGCTCGTCCATCGAGATCACGCGCGCGTCGAACGAGAGGGCTTTGACGATCTCGACGATCTGCTGCTCGGCGACCGTCAGCGACGAGATGCGGGCGCCCGGGTCGATGAACGAGACACCCAGACCGTCGAGCAGCTCGCGCGTGCGGCGCTGCATGCCCTTCTTGTCGATGAAGCCGCCGCGCCGCGGCTCGCGACCGAGGAACACGTTCTGTGCGACGGTGCGCTCGGGCAGCAGGTTGAACTCCTGGAAGACCGTCACGAGGCCCGCGTCCATCGCCTGCCGCGGGTGGCCCCACGCGACCGGCTGCCCCTCGAACTCGACCGACCCGGCGTCGGCGTGGTGGACGCCGGCGAGCACCTTCATGAGCGTGGACTTGCCGGCGCCGTTCTCGCCGACGAGCCCGTGGACCTCGCCGCGACGGACGTCGAGGTCGACGTCCGAGAGCACGCGCACGCCGAAGAACGACTTCGAGATGCCGCGGGCGCGGAGCACGACGTCCGAGCCGCCCGGTGGGACCGGCGTGTCGGCGAGCATCGTGTCGGTCATGCCGGCACCTCGATCCATGTTCGGGTCTGGGCGGATTCGAGCACGGCCGCGGTCAGGACGGCCGCGCGCAGGCCGTCGGCGAACGTCGGCATCCCGTCCGGCCGTGCCCCGCCGATGGCGGCGTAGACGTCGGCGACGAACCCGTCGAAGGCGTCCTGGTATCCCATGGGATGCCCGGCGGGCACGGTCTGCAGCCGCGTCGAGTCGGGGTGGTCGGCGGCCGGATCCCGCAGCACGAGCCGGGAGCCCTTGCGTGCCCCGACCCACAGCTCCTCGGGGCGCTCCTGGTCGAAGCGCAGGCTCCGGCGGGTGCCGTGCAGCTCGAGGACGAGCGCGTTCTTGCGGCCGGGGGCCATCTGCGACACGAGCAGCGTGCCCAGCGCGCCGGACTCCGTCTCGACCAGCAGCGCGGCCACGTCCTCGTTCGTGACCGACCGGCCCGCGCGCTCGTCGAACATCCGGCGGGTGCGAGCGGCCATGCGGGCGATGCGCTCCCCGGTCACGAACTCGACCAGGTCGCACAGGTGCGAGCCGATGTCGGCGAAGGCGCGCGACGGACCGCCGGCTGCGGCATCCGCTCGCCAGTCGTCGTCGTTCTGCCGCAGCATCCAGTCCTGCAGATACGAGCCGTCCAGCGAGAGCAGTGTTCCGATCCGGCCGGAGGCGACGCGCGCGCGGGCCTCGCGGACCATCGGGTGGTAGCGATAGACGAAGGGAACCGCGGCGACGACGCCGGTCGCGGCGGCGTGCCGGGCGAGCGCCCGCGCGTCGGAGACGGAGGTCGCCAGCGGCTTCTCGCACACGACGTGCTTGCCGGCGACGAGGACCGCCTCGGCGAGCGACGCGTGGGTGGCGTTGGGGGTGCAGATGTGCACCACGTCGACATCGGATGCTGCGATCACGCCGGCTGCGTCGTCCTCGACACGGGCGACCCCGAGCTCTCGAGCCACCGCCTCGGCGCGGTCCCGGCTGGAGGAGGCCACCGACGCCAGTCGGGCACCTGCCCGCCGCGCGGCGGCCGCATGGACTCGCCCCATGAATCCGCCGCCGACGAGTCCGGTGCGGACCGTGCCGACGACAGTGTCGATGACTTCCGTAGTCATGCGGCGATCATGGCATGCAGCATCCGACTTTTGCTAGATCTCCGTCAAAAGTAATCGTGCTGTGATCTTAAGTCCTGCTGACTTCGGTCAGAAGGCCGTGCTTTACTGTCGCCATGGTCGATGCAGTGCGCGGCAGCGGAGCCGTCGGAAGCAACGGCGCGGGCGAGATCTTCCAGATCCTCCGCGATGGCCATGCGCGCACCAAAGCCGAGCTCGCGACCCTGACGGGCCTGGCCCGGTCGACGGTCTCCGGTCGCGTCGACACCCTGCTGGCCGCCGGACTCCTGCGCCCCGCGGGCGAGGCCGTGTCCACCGGCGGACGCCCGCCGGCGCGGGTCGCCTTCAATCCGTCGGCCGGGGTCGTGATCGCGGTCGACCTCGGCGCGACCCACGCGACGATCGCCGTCGCCGATCTCGCCGCGAGCATCCTCACGTCGAACACGCATCCCCTCGACATCGCCGACGGCCCGGAGGCGGTGCTCGACGCCGTGATCTCGGAGGGCGCGGCTCTGCTGGAGCAGCAGGGCATCGCCGCCTCCCACGTCGTCGGTGTGGGCATCGGCGTGCCGGGGCCCGTCGAGCATTCGACCGGCCGGCCGACGAACCCGCCCATCATGCCGGGATGGGACCGGTTCGACGTGCCGCACTACGTGCAGCGCACCTTCGACGTGCCCGTGCTCGTCGACAACGACGTCAACATCCTCGCGCTCGGCGAGCAGGCGCTCAGCTGGCCGGGCGTGGCCGACCTGATCTTCGTCAAGGTGTCGACGGGCATCGGCGCCGGCATCATCTCCGGCGGCGCGCTGCAGCGCGGCGCCCAGGGGTCGGCCGGCGACATGGGCCACGTGCAGGTGCCCTACAGCCACGACTCGCCGCGGCCGCCCGGCGACCAGCGAGACCTCGAAGCGATCGCGAGCGGCACCGCGATCGCGGCCGACCTGCGCGCGCAGGGCATCGACGCCGCCGGGAGCGCAGACGTCGTCGCCCTCGTCCGTGCGGGGCACCAGGCCGCCATCACCGCGACGCGGCAGGCCGGCCGCGAGGTCGGCGAAGTGCTCGCGACCGTCGTCAACATGCTCAATCCGTCGGTCATCGTGATCGGCGGCAGCGTCGCCCGCGCCGGCGAGCACCTGCTCGCGGGCGTGCGCGAGGTCGTCTACCGCCGCTCGATCCCGCTCGCCACGCAGCACCTGGGCATCGTGCAGTCCCAGGCCGACGAGACGGCCGGCGTGCTGGGGGCGGCGATCATGGTCACCCAGCAGGTGCTCTCTCCCGCGGCGGTGGAACTCCGCGCAGCCCGAGCCTGACCGCCGGGCCCGACGTTTTGCGACAGCGGTAGCACCCGCGTAACACGGGCGAGACGAAGGCAGGGTTGACTGTAGCCAACGGGGGTTCAGTTCTGGTGCCGAAGGCGGCACACCCGCGGAAGGAGCGCACGATGAGGATCCGACCGTTGCGATCGGCACCCGAGACCCCGCTCGCCCCCGTCGAGGCGCCGCCCGCCGAGATGCAGGCGATGGTCGTGGACGCCCCGGGCGACGCGGATGCGCTGCACGCAGCATCCGTTCCCGTCCCCTCCCCCGTGCTGAGTGAGCTGCTCGTACGGGTCGTCGCCGCCGGAGTGAACCCGATCGACGCCAAGACCCGCAGCGGCCGAGGCGTCTCGGGAGCCATCGCGGCGTACCCTGCTACCCTCGGCTACGACTTCAGCGGCATCGTCGTGAAGAGCCCGTACGAGGCGCACCCGCTCGCCCCCGGCACCGAGGTGTTCGGCATGGCCTCCTTCCCGCGCACCGGCGGCTCGTACGCCGAGTACGTCGTGGCGCCGTCCCTCTCGGTCGCACGCAAGCCCGCGTCGCTGTCGCACGTCGAGGCCGCCGGCGTGCCGCTCGCCGCGCTCACCGCCTGGGGACTCGTGGTCGAGACCGCGCATGCGCACGAGGGGCAGCGCGTGCTGATCCACGCCGGAAGCGGCGGCGTCGGCCATTTCGCGGTGCAGTTCGCCGCCTACTTCGGCGCCCACGTCACCGTGACAGCGTCCGGCCGCAACGCCTCGTGGCTGCGCGAACTCGGTGCCGCCGTGGTCATCGACTACACGACCACTCGGTTCGAAGAGGTCGTCGGCGAAGTGGACGTCGTCATCGACCTCGTCGGCAACGTCCATGCCGAGACCGGGACGCGCTCGCTCGAGGTGCTGCGGCCCGGCGGGCTCTACGTGCTGGTGCCGACCGGCTCGTGGCCGGGCTATGCCGAAGCGGCGGCCGAGGCGGGCGTGCGCACCACCTCGTACAAGGTGATCCCCGACGGCGGCGCGCTGGCGACCATCGGGCGCCTCCTCGACTCCGGCTCGGTGCAGGTCTACATCGAGCAGGTGTTCGACCTCGCCGAGGCATCCGCCGCGCATCGCGCGATCGAGACCGGACACACGCGCGGCAAGGTCGTGCTCCGCGTGAGCGACGGCTGACCCGCGTCGGCCCGTCATCGCAAAGGCGCCAGCACGCGCCTTCCTTCGGCGACGATCGCGTCCGCGATGGCGTCGAGCAGCGGTGAGCGGAGATTCCACTGCTGCCAGTGCAGCGCGACGTCGACCGGCGGGCCGCCCAGCAGCACGAGCTCGCCGCGCTCGAGGGCGTCATGGGACTGGAACCGCGGCAGCATCGCCCAGCCGAGGCCGAGGCGCACCGCAGACGCGAAGTCGCTCGACGCGGGCACGTAGTGCCGCGGCGGCACGGCCGGGTCGACGCCCTGCTGAGCCAGCCACTCGTTCTGCAGGTCGTCGCGGCGGTCGAAGTCCACGAGCGGCGCGTGCGCCAGTGCCGTCACGCGGTCCTCGCCGAGCCACCGTGCCGCATACGCGGGCGTCGCGACCGCCTCGTAGCGCATCGCCCCGAGCACCGAGCTGCGGCACCCGGCGACGGGCGCGGCGCGCGAGGTGACGGCGCCCATGACAGTCCCCGACTCGAGCAGTCCCGCGGTGAAGTCCTGGTCGTCGCGGTGCAGATCGAAGACGACGGGATGCTGCTCCGCCAGCCGCGCGAGCGGTTCGAGGAACCACGTGGCCAGCGAGTCCGCGTTCACGGCGAGTGGCACCACAGTGAGCGCGGTCTCGTCGTCGCCGGCGCCGAGCTCCGCGAGCGCGTCGTGCTCGAGCAGCGCCGTCTGCCGCGCGAGCCGGATCACCGACATGCCGGCCTCCGTCGGCCGTACGGGCTTGGAGCGCACCAGCACCAGCCGCCCGAGCTGCTCCTCGAGCGCTTTGATGCGCTGACTCACCGCCGACGGCGTGACGTGCAGACGGCGTGCGGCAGCGTCGAGCGTGCCCTCGTCGACGACGACGGCCAGGGTCTCAGCCAGCTCGAACGGGATCCGCATAGTAAGTAGCGCTAATGGTACTGAAGATGCATGAGCTGGACTACGGATGCCGCGGCTCGTAGCGTCGACTCGTGCTCTCCCCCGTCCTCGCCGGCCTCGGCCTCGGCTTCTCCCTCATCATCGCGATCGGCGCCCAGAACCTGTTCGTGCTGCGCCAGGGTCTGCGCCGCGAGCACGTGCTCGCGGTCGCGGCGATCTGCGCGATCTCGGACGCCGTGCTCATCGCGCTCGGCGTCTCGGGCATCGGGTTCGTGCTGCAGGCCGTGCCGTGGCTCGTCGACGTGGTCCGCTGGGCGGGTGCGCTGTTCCTGGTGGCGTACGGCCTGCTGGCGGCACGGCGCGCCTGGCGCCCGTCGGGTGAGACGCTCGGTGCCGGCGCTGCGGACCCGGACCCGGCGGCATCCTCCGGCGCGTCCGCACCCGCACCCCCCGCCCACACCCACACGGGCGAGGCGCTCGAACCCGACGCGTCCGCCTCCGCGGTGCGCAGCGACATCCGCACCGCCACCACGCCCTCGACCCACGCCCGCCTGATCCCGGTGCTGCTCACCTGCCTGGCGCTGACATGGCTCAACCCGCACGTCTACCTCGACACCGTGTTCCTCCTCGGCACCGTCGCGAACACGCACGGCGACTCCCGCTGGCTCTTCGCCGCAGGTGCCATGGCTGCGAGCGTCATCTGGTTCTTCGGCCTCGCGTTCGGCGCACGCCTGCTCGGACGCTGGCTGTCGACCCCCCGCGCCTGGCGCATCCTCGACGCGGTGATCGCTGTCGTGATGATCGCACTCGGCGTCTCGCTCGTGCTCCCGCACTGACCGAGGCCATCGCCGTCAGCCGTCGATCTGCTCCTTGCGGGCGAGCACGAGGGCACGCACGACGTCGTCGGGCAGCGGGTGCTCCGGCTGGTAGCGGATGGTCCCCTTGTCGAGGCCGATGCCGGGGTGTCCGGCGAGCGCGTCCGCGACCGCCGACACCGCGTCGGGGCTGAACGGGTACACCCCGATGTGCTTCTTCGCCCGCATCACCGAGAGGAGCGGCTTGCCGCGGTACACCAGCGCCGGCATCCCGTAGCCGCGCCCCTGCTCCGCGTCGGGCGCCTCCTCTCGCGCGATGGCGTAGATCCGCTCGACCGACGGCCGGTCGGCCGCGTCGAGTTCTTCCAGAAGTTCGTCGACGGTACCCATGTCGGCATCCTGGCCGACTTCTCCCGCTCGCGGCAAGGCGCGTGCGGCGGCAAGATGGGCGGCATGAGACGCGTGCACGTGACGGTCCGCGGAGACGTGCAGGGCGTCGGCTACCGCTACACCCTGCTCATCGTCGCGCGCGAGGCCGGCGCGGCGGGCTGGGTGCGCAACCGCCGCGACGGCTCGGTCGAAGCCGAGGTCGAGGGCACCCCGGGTCAGGTCGACGAGGTGCTGGCGTGGATGGCCGAGGGCCCGCCCGGTTCGCGCGTCGAGCAGGCGACGGTGACGGATGCCGCCGCCACCGGCGAACGGGGCTTCGAGGTGCTCCCCACCCACTGACACCTGCTCATCTGTCGCGATCCGCCGCTCGCCGCGACAGTTCGTGACAGGTGAGCTCCCGAGGAGGTCAGTCCGGGAGGCCGGCCGCGAGCTCGGCGAACACCTCGGCCGCGTCGTCGCTGGGCGCGAGCCCGGCCGCCTGTCCGGCCCACAGCGACACGAGGTCGCCGTCACCACGGCGCCCGGCCTCGGCCCGGAACTGGCCGGTGAGCCAGTTCTGCGCCGGGAACGGGGCGATGATCCCCGTCGTCTCGATCTCGCGCATCGCCCGATTCGGGATGCCGCGGGCCAGTCGCCCGCTCATCGCGCGGGTGAGCACGGTGGCGGTGTCGGCGGCGTCGGCGATGGCCTGCCGGTGCACGTCGGTGGCGGCCGACTGGCGCGTGCGGAGGAACGCCGAGCCCACCTGCACCCCCGACGCGCCGAGGGCGAACGCCGCCGCGACGCCGCGACGGTCTCCGATGCCGCCGGCCGCGATGACCGGCACCTCCACCGCGTCGACCACCTGCGGCACGAGCGCGAACGTGCCGACGAGCGACTGCTCGGCGGGCCGCAGGAACGACACCCGGTGACCGCCCGCTTCGGCCCCGGTCGCGACGATGGCGTCCACCCCGGCTGCTTCGAGCGCCACGGCTTCCGCGACCGTGGTGGCGGTGCCGATGACACGGATGCCTCCGCTCCGCGCCGCCGCGACCACGTGCTCCGACGGCACGCCGAAGACCACGCTCAACACCGCGGGCGCAGCATCCATCACCGCCGTCAGCTGGGAGTCGAGGTCGGGCAGGAACTCGATCGGGGGCGTCGGGTGGGCGAGGCCCAGTTCGTCGTACAGGGGCGCGACCGCCTCGATCGCCGGCCTCAGGTCGACGTCGCCCGGCGTGACCTCGTCGCCCGTCGGCAGCCAGAGGTTGACGGCGAACGGACGCCGCGTCGCGGAGTGGAGCGCGGCGATCGTGTCGCTGATGCGGTCGGCGGAGTAGCCGTACAGACCATACGAGCCGAGTCCGCCGAGCTCGCTCACCGCAGCCGTCAGCTCGATCGACGACAGTCCCCCGAAGGGGCCGAGCACGATCGGCGCGTCGATTCCGAACAGGTCCTGGAGCGTCTTCGACATGCCTCAGACGCTACTCCCGCCCCGCGTCCTCTGGCCCGGAGTTACGCGGGAACGACGAAGGCCCCACCCGGACGGGTGGGGCCTTCGGCGACTCTGTGTCGCTGAGCTTGTCGAAGCATCAGACGATGCTGTTCACGTCCAGCGGGATGCCGGGGCCGAACGTGGTCGACACGGCGCCCTTCTGGATGTAACGACCCTTCGAGCTCGACGGCTTGAGGCGGACGATCTCCTCGAGCGCGGCCTTCAGGTTCTCGTCGAGCTGCTCGGCCGAGAACGAGGCCTTGCCGACGACGAAGTGCACGTTGGCGTGCTTGTCGACGCGGAACTCGATCTTTCCGCCCTTGATCTCCTCGACGGCCTTGGCCGGGTTGGGGGTCACGGTGCCGGTCTTCGGGTTGGGCATGAGGCCGCGGGGGCCGAGCACCTTGCCGAGTCGACCGACCTGGCCCATGAGCTCGGGCGTCGAGACGGCCGCGTCGAACGCGGTCCAGCCGCCGGCGACCTTCTCGATGAGCTCGGCGCCGCCGACCTCGTCCGCACCCGCGGCGATCGCGGCCTCAGCGGCCGGACCCGTCGCGAACACGATGACGCGGGCGGTCTTGCCGGTGCCGTGCGGGAGGATGACGGTGCCGCGCACCATCTGGTCGGCCTTGCGAGGGTCGACGGAGAGCTTGAGCGCGACCTCGACGGTCGAGTCGAACTTCGCCGAGCCGGTCTGCTTCGCGAGCGCGACGGCCTCGGTGGGGCTGTAGAACTTGTCCGCCTCGATCTTGGCGGCGGCGGCCCGGAAGGCCTTGGACTTGGTAGCCATGTTTCCTATCCCCCTCAGTCCTCGACCGTGATGCCCATGGAACGGGCGGTGCCGGCGATGATCTTCGAGGCGGCCTCGATGTCATTCGCGTTCAGGTCGGGCTGCTTCGTCTCTGCGATCTGGCGCACCTGCTCCTTGGTGAGCTTGGCGACCTTGACCGTGTGAGGGGTCTTGGAGCCCTTCTGGACGCCCGCAGCCTTCTTGATGAGCTCAGCGGCCGGCGGGGTCTTCAGGATGAACGTGAAGCTGCGGTCCTCGTAGACGGTGATCTCCACGGGGATGACGTTGCCGCGCTGCGACTCGGTCGCGGCGTTGTACGCCTTGCAGAACTCCATGATGTTGACGCCATGCTGACCGAGCGCGGGGCCGATCGGCGGCGCCGGGTTGGCTGCACCGGCGTTGATCTGAAGCTTGATCAGGCCGGTCACCTTCTTCTTCGGTGCCATTCTTCTTCCTTTCGTCGAACGACGGCTGCCGGGGCAACCGGTTCTCCCGCGAATCCGGCGGTTCCGGAACGCGGTGTCAGACGCGCACGCTCAAGGCGCGCGCAAACCTGCAGAGTCTACCAGGTGGTGGATCAGAGCTTGGTGACCTGGTCGAACGACAGCTCGACCGGGGTCTCGCGCTCGAAGAGCGAGACGAGGACCGTGAGCTTGCCGCTCTCGGGCTTGATCTCGCTGATCGTGCCGGGCAGGCCCGCGAACGAGCCTTCCTTGATCGTGATGGTCTCGCCGACCTCGAAGTCGACCTCGGCGGGGATGACGCGGGCCGCGGCAGCGGCGCCCTTCTTGGCCGCACCGCCCTTGGCACCGGCGACCTCCTTGACCTCGACGAGGCTCTTCAGCATGTTGAAGGCCTCCTCGAAGCGCAGCGGAGTCGGGTTGTGGGCGTTGCCGACGAAGCCGGTGACACCGGGCGTGTGGCGGACGACCGACCAGGTGTCCTCGTTGAGCTCCATGCGCACGAGCACGTAGCCGGGGATACGGACGCGCGTGACCATCTTGCGCTGACCGTTCTTGATCTCGACGACGTCCTCCATCGGGACCTCGATCTGGTAGATCTCCTCCTCGACCTCGAGCGTCGACTTGCGCTGCTCGATGTTGGCCTTCACCTTGCGCTCGAAGCCGGCGTAGGAGTGGATGACGTACCACTTGCCCGGGAGGGTGCGGAGGTCTGCGCGGAACGCCTCGAAGGGATCCTCGTCGTCATCCTCGTCGTCGCTCTCAGGGGCCTCGGCGGCGTCGGCCGGCGAGACGGATGCCTCGGCGTCGTCGACGACGGCGGCTGCGGCGTCCACCTCTGCGACGAAGTCCTCGTCGAGCTCGGGCTCGTCCTCATCGCCGTTCACGTCGGGACCGTCGTAGGGGGTCACCTCGTCGGCGGCTTCGGCCTCGCGCTCGGCGACCTCCTCCGCGATGGAGTCGTTGATGACCTCGGCCGCGGCCTCGGTCTCTGCGGTCTCGTCCAGGTTGAGAGCGTCGTTCACGATGGCGTCCGCCTCCGGGTCGTCGATGTCGATGTCGTCCAGGTCGGCGTCGTCCTCGTCGGAGTCGTCGACGATGTGGATCGCGACGTGCTCGGCGGCCTCCACCGACCGCTCCTCCGCGGCGAGGACGTTGCCCTCCTGAGCTTCGTCGTCCTCCGACGACTGCTCTGCGGCCGTCGCCCAATCGGCGTCGTCGACATATCTTTCAGTCACGTGAGTTCTCTTCCGTTCCGTCCGCTGCCGGACCTGCGGTCCGCCCGTGTCATGCCACCGCTCTGAGCCGGTGGCGCTCGGGATCAGGCGCCGGGCACTCCGAAGACGTACGACGTGATCCACACGAACAGCACGTCCAGACCGTAGACGAGCGCCATCATCACGACGACGAAGCCCAGCACCACCGCCGTGTACTTCAGCAGCTCCTGGCGCGTCGGCGTGACGACCTTGCGGAGCTCGGCGAAGACCTGACGGACGAACAGGGCGATACGAGCGAAGACGTTGGGCTTCTTCTCGCGAGGCGCGGCCGTTCCCTCTGCGGGGACGACTTCGCCCTTCGGCTCGTCCTGAACCATCGATGCCACCTGATTACCTTCCGTGAGCCGACACGGATCGGCACACTGTGTTGTCAACCACCAGCATGTCACCGGCGTTGCGCTGACGCGCAGGGCGGACAGGAATCGAACCTGCAACCTGCGGTTTTGGAGACCGCTGCTCTGCCAATTGAGCTACCGCCCTAGAGACCCGGAGGTCTCGCGGAACCCGCACTCTTCCCCTCTCACCGCGGCTTGAGGATCCGTGCCCGAGGACCGGGCACGGCGAAAGAATGCAGACTTCGACTGCACGTTCCAGTGTACGGCATGCCCGCGGGCCCCGCGAACCGAGGCGGCTCCGCACACGCGCGCACACGGGGATCAGTACTGCTGCACGCCGTACCGGTCGGGCTCGGCCGAGCGCTCGAAGGCGCGCCCCGACAGCGAAGTCGCCTCGACCCGCACATACGTGTACTTGAGCGTCGGGATCCACGGCCGAAGGCCCAGGCCGTCGGCGCGCTCCACGTCGGCGGAGCGGTCGAGCGGGTGCGCGCGGCCGCGCAGGATCACACTCCACGCGTCGGTGTCGGTGTGGTCGTCGACCTCGAAGAGCACCTCGTCGTTGACCGTGAGCTCGAACAGCTTGCTCCCCTGCGCGGTGCGGAAGAGCACGCTCTCGCCGTCGACGACGTAGTTCACGGGGAAGATGTCGAGCACGTCGCCGACATGCGTGACGAGGCGGCCGAGCTCCTGCGTGCGCAGGCGCTCCCAGCACTCTTCATCGGAGAGGGAGACGACGGGGTCCGGTGTGTCTGCCATGACTCCATCCTCGCGCTCGCGCTCCGTCCGCGACACCCCCGGATGACGGCATTACCATTCCGGCATGACTCTTGCGCAGACCCTGCTCGACGAGCTGTGGGACTTCTCCGACGCGGCCGGCTCCGAGGCGCGCCTGCGCGCGGCGGCGGCAGTCGAGACGGATGCTGCCGCCCGCGCCGAGCTCGAGACGCAGGTCGCGCGCTCTCTGGGCCTGCAGGAGCGGTTCGACGAGGCCGACGCGATGCTCGACGCCGTCGCGATCGAGGATGCCGCCGTCGCGGCGCGAGCCGCGCTGGAGCGCGGCCGCGTGCGCAACTCCGCAGGCGATCCCGAAGCGGCGGTCCCGTACTTCCTCGCTGCCGTGGATGCGGCGTCCGGAGCCGGACTGACGTTCCTGCAGGTCGACGCGCTGCACATGCTCGCCATCGCAGAGCCCGAACAGGCTGAGGAGTGGACCTCCGCGGCCCTCGGTGCGCTCGAGGGCGCCACGGATCCCCGCACCCTCCGCTGGAACGTCTCCCTGCACAACAACGCCGGCTGGCGACTCTTCGACGCCGGCCGCCTCGAGGACGCGATCACGGAGTTCGAGGCGGCACGGGATGCTGCGACCCGCTGGGGCACGCCCCAGCAGGTCCAGTGGGCCGACGAAGCCCTCGCCGAGGCCCGTGAGGCGCTCGGCGAGGGCTGAGCTCGCGAAACCGGGGACTCCCGCCGAGACCCAGGGCACTGCCCCCGGGTTCGACGAGAATCCCCTGTCTCGACGGCGAGGTCAGGCGCCGACGCGGATCAGCTTCTTATTGACGAACTCGTCGGCGGCCAGAAGGCCCATCTCGCGCGAGGTGCCGGAGCGCTTCACGCCGCCGAAAGGCAGCCCGGGCTCGTCGGCGAGGACCACGTTGACGTAGACCATGCCGGCGTCGATCTTGTCGGCGACGCGCTTGGCCTGCTCCTCGTCGGTGGTGAACACGTACGAGCCGAGGCCGTAGCTGGTGTCGTTCGCGAGAGCGACCGCGGCGTCCTCGTCGGCGACCTTGTAGACCACGCCCACGGGGCCGAAGAACTCCTCGCGGTAGGCGTCCATGTCGCTCGTGACGTCGGTGAGGACGGTTCCCGGGTAGAAGGCGCCGTCGCGCTGTCCGCCGGCGACCAGCGTCGCGCCCTGCGCGACGGCCTTGTCGACCTGCTCCGCGAGCCGCTCCGCCGCGGTGAGCGACGACAGCGGGCCGAGGACGGTGTCGTCGGCGAACGGGTCGCCGACCTTCGCACCCGACATCGCGGCGGTGAACTTCTCGAGGAACGCGTCGTACAGCCCGTCGACCACGATGAAGCGCTTGGCGGCGTTGCACGACTGCCCGGTGTTGTCGAGGCGGGCGGCGACCGCGGCCTCCACGGCCCCGTCGAGGTCGTCGGTCGAGAGCAGGATGAACGGGTCGGACCCGCCGAGCTCGAGCGCCACCTTCTTGAGGTTGCGGCCCGCGATCTCGGCGACGGCGGCGCCGGCGCGCTCCGAGCCGGTCACCGAGACGCCCTGCACGCGGCGATCCGCGATGACGGTCGCCGCCTGGTCGTTCGTCGCGTAGACGTTCGTGTAGACGCCCTCGAGGCCGGCGTCCGCGTAGATCGCCGCGATGGCGGCGGCCGACTCCGGGCACTGCGGGGCGTGCTTGAGGAGGATGGTGTTGCCGACCACGATGTTGGGCGCCGCGAAGCGGGCGACCTGGTAGTACGGGAAGTTCCACGGCATGATGCCCAGCAGCACGCCCAGGGGCGAGCGGCGGATGACCGCGGTGCCGTCGCCGTCGATGTCGATCGGCTGGTCCCCGGTGATCTTCTCGGCGTGGTCGGCGTAGTACTCGGTGATGTCGGCGGCGAAGTCGACCTCGCCGAGCGCCGCCTCGAGCGGCTTGCCCATCTCGCGCACGATGATCGCGGCGAGATCATCGCGACGCTCGCGATGCAGCTCCGCGACCTTGCGGATGCCCGCAGCGCGCTCGGCGACCGGCCGGTCGCGCCAGGTGCGGTACGCAGCATCCGCTCCCGCGAGCGCGGCCTCGAGGGCCTCGTCGGTGATGGTCGGATACGTGGCCAGGGTCTCGCCCGTGGCCGGGTTGACGACGGCGTAGTCGGTCATGCTTACTCTCCGATCGGATGGTTGTGGGTCAGTCTGCCTGCCGGCGGCGGGCGCGACGAAGGCTTTCGGGAGCGTCGATACTGAGTGTCTCACCGCGGAAGAACGCCGGACGCTTGATCGCCTGCCAGATCATGATCACGACACCCGCGAGGATGACGACCACGCCCAGCACGAACACGAGGCCGAGGCCCGCGATGCTCGACCCGCTGCCGTAGGCCGGGTCCATCGAGTCGATGAGCGTCGTGACGAACAGCACCGCGAGGATCGCGCCGCCGACGAGCGGGAACAGGAACGTGAAGAAGAAGCTGCGCACCGAGTCGAACCACTGCTTGCGGAAGTACCAGACGCACGCGAACGCGGTGAGGCCGTAGTAGAAGCAGATCATCATGCCGAGCGACAGGATCGTGTCGGTGAGGACGTTCTCGCTGATCACGCGCATGACGGCGTAGAACACGGACGCGACGATCGCGGACACCACGGTGGCGTAGCCGGGCGTGAAGAACCGCGGGCTCACGCGGGCGAACTTCGCCGGCAGGGCGCCGTAATGCCCCATCGCGAGGAGGGTGCGGGCAGGTCCCACCGCGGTCGACTGCAGCGACGCGGCCGAGCTCGACAGCACCGCGAGCGACACCAGGAACGCGAGCGGGCCGAGGATCGGGTCCGACAGTGCGAAGAACACGTTCGCCGAGATGTCCTCGTTCGCCAGCCCCAGCGGACCGTCGCCGACGCCCGCGAACATGATCAGGCCGATCGAGAGCAGGAGGTACAGGCTCACGACGATCACCACGGTGAGCATGGCCGCGCGGCCCGGCGTCTTGGCCGGGTTCTTGGTCTCCTCGTTCATGGTGAGGACGACGTCCCAGCCCCAGAAGATGAAGATCGACAGCGACAGTCCCGCGGCGAACGCGCTGAACGTCGGCACCTCGAACGGGTTGAACCACGACCACGAGAACGCCGTCGGGTCGGGGGCGTCGCCCGACACCGCCTTGACGATGGCCACGACGGCGAAGAGCAGGAGCACGGCGACCTGGAACGTCACCAGGATGTACTGGAACTTCTGCGTGGTCTGCATGTCGCGGTACGAGATGAGCGTCGCGCCCAGCATGAACAGCAGGCACACGACCACGTTGATGAACGGGTTGAACGCGAGGTCCGCGATCTCGGGGTTGTTGCTCAGCTGCGAGATCAAGAGGAACAGGAACTCCACCGCGATGCCGGCGAGGTTCGAGAGCACGATGACGGTGGCGGCGACGAGGCCCCAGCCGGTCATCCAGCCGATCCACGGGCCGAAGGCCCGCACACCCCACGTGAACGAGGTGCCCGAGTCGGGCATCGCACGGTTGAGCTCGCGGTAGCCGAACGCCGTCAGCAGCATCGGGATGAAGCCGACGAGGATGATCGCGGGCACCTGGGTGCCGACCACCGACACGGTCGGCCCGAGCGACGCGGTGAGCGTGTAGGCGGGCGCGATCGTCGAGACGCCGATGACGACGGCGCCGAGCACGCCGACAGCGCCGGCGCTCAGGCCCTTCTTGGACAGCTCACCGGCGTGCGTGCCGGTCGACGGGGCCAGCGGCGCTGCGCCGCGGCTTTCGGAAGCGCTCATCAGCGTGCGCCTTTCTTGCCGCGTGTGCGGGGCACCACGACCATGGGTACGGGAAGCTCGTGCAGCATCTTCGCCGCCGTCGAGCCGAGGAAGAGACGGCGGCGCCGGGCCAGCCGGCTGGAGCCGACCACGGCGAGCTCGCCGGGCTCCCAGCTCAGGTGCGAGACGGCGTCCTCGACGCTGTCGCCGAGACCCACGACCGCGTCGGTCTCGATGTCCTTCGGGAGGGCGGCCCGCACGTGGACGAAGACGTCGTCCGCGTGACGGGCGCCGAACTCCATCGCCTCGAGGCTCGGCGGCATGTCCACCGCGGCGAGCGAGAGCAGCCGCAGGCCTGCCCCCGTCGCGGCGGCGAGGGCGACGCTCTCCTCCAGCAGGACGTCGGCGCCGGGACGCGTGCCGATCGCGGCGGTGATCCGCGTGATGCCCGTCGACGGCTCGAGACGTCGCGAGCCCTCCGGGGCCAGCACGACCGGAACGTCCGACGAGTGCAGCAGTTCGTTGGCGACGGTGCCGAGACGGTGGCGCCCGCGGAGTCCGCCGTTGGCGGCGCCGACGACGATGTGGGAGGCCGAGAGCTCGTGCGCGGCGGCGATCAGGCCCTCCGCGAAGGAGTCGCCGAACCGCACGTGCGACGCGTGGGTCACCGCATCCGGAATCTTCGCGGCCGCCTCGGCGAGCCAGGCCTCGGCCTGCGTCACGAGGAAGCGGTCATAGCCCGCGTCGGGCGGGGTGATGACGCTGCGGTCCTCGGCGGGGAGCACCAGCACGAGGTCGAGCGGCGCGTCCATGGCCGCGGCCAGACGCGCGCCGAGGGCGACGGCGTCAGCGCCGGCGTCCGTCGCGGTGTACCCGACGACGATGCGGTCGCTCATCGCCGCGCCGCTTCGACGATGCTCGACGCGACCAGGCGCCCCATGCGGATCGCGCCGTCGACGTGCTGGTACCCGGCACCGGCCATGTCGCTGCAGGCGAAGTGGATCGGGCCGACGGGGGTGCGGAGGTCCGCGCCGTACCGGGCGAGGCCGCCCAGGTCGAAGCTCGCGGCGTACGCGCCGCGGGTCCACTCCTCGGCGCCCCAGTCGCTCTCGAAGTAGACGAGCGGGGTCTTGGCCTCGGGACCGTAGTAGTGCGACAGCGACTCGAGGATGCGCGCCTTGCGCTCCTCCGCCGACACGCGGAACAGGTCGTCGGCGTTGCGGTCCGACACGAAGCCGACCAGGGTGCCGCGCTCGTCGTCGTGGTTGGTGTTGTCGTATGCCTCGTGCGAGATCTCGTACGGGCTGAAGGCGGTGCCCGACAGGCCCTGCTCACGCCAGAACGGGCGATCGTAGACCGCGTGCACCTTGATGACGAAGCCCATCGAGATGTGCTGGTGCATCTGCTGCTTGAGGCGCGGCAGCGGCGGCGCGAACTCGATCCACGGGTAGAGGATCGGCGCGTGCGCCAGGATGACGAAGCGGGCGCGCACCTCGAGGCCGTTGTCGGTGACGACGCGGACGCCGTCCTCCGACCAGTGCACCTCGGTCACCGGCTGACCCAGGATGACGTCGTCGCCCAGCCGCTCGGCGAGGAGCAGGGGAACCTGCTGCAGGCCGCCGACGACGCGCTCATCGAGGATGAAGTCCGCGTCGACCAGGTGCGAGAAGCTGCCGGCGCTGGCCGCCATGAGGAGGGCCTGGAGCGCCGAGAACGCGTAGGCGGGCTTGGTGAGCATCGCACCCGCGATGAAGAGCGCGATGTTGTCGCGCGCCTCCTGGTCGTCGGTCTGCTCCTCGAGCCACGCCTCGAACGAGATGCGGTCGAGCGCCTCGGCGTCGGGGTGCTCCCACGGCTTGTCGGGGTCGACCTGCGCGACGAGCCCGTCGAGCACCTCGATGAGGCGCACGATCTCCTTCTCGGTCTCCGGTGCGACGGGGAAGATCTCGCCCGTGAAGCGGGTGAGCTCGCCGTCCTGGCCGATGTAGACCGAGTCGCCCTCGCGGTAGCGGCTGTACGTCTCGAGCCCCAGCTCGGCGATGGTCTCCTTGAGCGCGTCCTGGTCGGGCGACACCCACTGCCCGCCGATCTCCAGCATCGCGCCGTCGACGACGTCCGTCCACAGGCGCCCGCCGACGCGGTCGCGCGCCTCGAGCACGACGACCGAGAGGCCCGCCTTCTTCAGTTCGTTGGCAGCGGTCGTGCCGGCGGCGCCGGCGCCGACGATGACGACGTCACGGGTCAGCTCGGTCATTCGGACTCCTTCGTCAGGCGAGGTTGCGTTGGTCTTCTGTGAAGTGCGGGAGGCGGATGCTGCGACCGCCGCGCGAGCGGCGGTCGCAGCATCCCTGATCACGCAGCCGCGAGTGCTGCGGCGACGACGTCCATGCCCTCGTGGAGCAGGTCGTCGGTGATCGACAGCGGCGGGAGGAAGCGGATCACGTTCCCGTAGGTGCCGCAGGTGAGCACGATGACGCCCTGTGCGATGGACGCCTTCGCGACCGCGGCGGTGAGCGCGGCGTCCGGCTCGCCCGTCGCGGGGTCCACGAACTCGGCGGCGATCATGGCGCCGTGGCCGCGGACGTCGCCGACGCGGGGGTCGGCGGCCTGCAGGTCCTTGAGGCGGCCCTTCAGAACGGTCTCGATCTCGCGGGCGCGCTCGATCATCCCGTCGTTCTCGAACACGTCGATGGCGGCGAGCGCGGCGGCGCAGGCGATCGGGTTGCCGCCGTAGGTGCCGCCGAGGCCGCCCGCGTGCGAGGCATCCATGATCTCGGCCCGGCCCGTCACGGCCGCCAAGGGCAGGCCCCCCGCGATGCCCTTGGCGGTCGTGATCAGGTCCGGCACGATGCCGAACAGGTCGCTCGCGAACATCTCCCCCGTGCGAGCGAAGCCGGTCTGGATCTCGTCGGCGATGAACACCACGTCGTTGGCGCGGCACCACTCGACGAGGGCGGGCAGGAAGCCGTCGGCGGGGACGATGAAGCCGCCCTCGCCCTGGATGGGCTCGATGATGATCGCGGCGAGGTTGTCGGCGCCGACCTGCTTCTCGATCATCGAGATGGCCCTCTTGGCGGCGAGGCCGCCGTCGAGCCCGTCGCGGTAGGGGTACGACAGCGGGGCGCGGTAGATCTCCGACGCGAACGGTCCGAAGCCGCTCTTGTAGGGCATGGACTTCGCGGTGAGCGCCATCGTGAGGTTGGTCCGGCCGTGGTAGCCGTGGTCGAACGCGACGACGGCCTGCTTGCCGGTGTACTTGCGGGCGATCTTGACCGCGTTCTCCACCGCCTCGGCGCCCGAGTTGAACAGTGCGCTCTTCTTGGCGTGGTCGCCCGGCGTGATGCGGTTGAGGGCCTCGGCGACCGAGACGTACGAGTCGTACGGCGCGATCATGAAGCACGTGTGGGTGAGCTGGGCCACCTGCGCCTGCACGGCCGCGACGACCTTGGGGTGCGCGTTGCCGATCGTCGTGACCGCGATGCCCGAGCCGAGGTCGATGAGCGAGTTGCCGTCGGCGTCGACGATGACGCCTCCGCCGGCTGCGACGGCCTGCACGGGCGCGGTGTGGCCGACACCCGCGGCGACGGCGTCGGCCTTGCGGTCGAGGAGCTCCTGCGAGCGGGGACCGGGGATGCTGGTGACCAGGCGGCGCTCCTGCGGAAGGGTCGGACCGCCGAGGGGCGTTTCAGTGAGGGTGTCGGCTGCGCTGCTCATGCTGGGGAGCGTATTTCGTCGCCGGGAACGCCCGCACCCGCCCTCGTGTACATTCTGTCCGGCCGGCTGTACGGGCCGTACACTCGGAGCATCATGGACGCCGACGCCCCCACTCTTCGCGCCCTCCTCGCCCGGCGGGATCTGAAGCTCTCGCTCGCCGGCGACGACCTCGGTCCGCAAGCGCTGGACCGCGGCATCCGCTGGGTCCACAGCTCGGATCTCGCCGATCCCACACCGTTCCTCTCCGAGGGCCTGGTGCTGCTCACCACCGGCACGCAGTTCCCGCAGGGCGACGACGCCGACGCGGCGGCGGTCTACCGCTCGTACGTCCACCGCCTGGCGACCCGGGGCGTCGTGGGCCTCGGCTTCGGCACCGAGGTCGTGCGCGCCGGCATCCCGCCCGCCCTCGTCGACGCGTGCCGGGACGAACGGATGCCGCTGTTCGAGGTGCCGTACCGCACGCCCTTCATCGCCGTGGCCAGGGCCAACGCCGAGGCGATCGCCGCCGAGGCCTACGCGCGGCGCAGCTGGGCGCTCGCCGCGCAGCGCGCGATCGCGCTGGCCGCCCTGCGGCCCGACGGGCTCGGCGCCACCGTCGCGGAGCTGGCCAAGCAGCTCGACACCTGGGTGGGCATGTTCGATGCCGCCGGCGAGCTCTCGCGTGAGCACCCGGTCGGAGGGCTGGGGGCCGAGACGGCCGCAGCGCTCCAGCGCGAGGTGACGGGCGTGCTGCACCGGGGCGCGCGGGCGGGCTCGTCGCTGCACATCGGCGAGACGCCGTTCTCGCTGCAGACCCTCGGCCGCGGCGGACACCTGCGCGGCGTCATCGCGATCGCCGCGGGCGACCTCGACCAGGAGGGCCGCGTCGTCGTCACGGCCGTCATCGCGATGGCCGGTCTCGCGCTCGAGCAGCAGCAGGGCCTCGGCCGCGCGCGCTCGGCGCTGCGCGCCGGCCTCGTGCAGTCGCTGCTCACGGGCGATCCCGCCCTCGCCCGCCGCACCTCGCGGGAGCTGTGGGGACCACTCCCCTCCGCCCCTGTCGTCGTCGGGGTGACGGATGCTGCCGCCGCACGCGTCGACGGCATCGCCGAGCTGCTCGAGCTCTGGGCCGACGAGCGCCGCGGCGCGCTGTTCTTCGGTCGCGGCGAGGACGGCCTCGTGCTGGTCGTGCCTCAGGGCGACCGCTCGAGTGTCGACGAGCTCGTCGCGCGCTTCGAGGTGCGCGTCGGACTGTCGGATCCGACGGGCTACGACGGCTTCGCCGCCGCGCTCGGGCAGGCGCGCGTCGCGCGGGACCGCGGCATCCGTCCGGTGACGGAGTTCGCCGAGGTCGCCCGCGCCGGCGTCCTCTCGGCGCTCACGGACGAGGCCCGCGCGCTGGCGCGAGCGGAGCTCGCGCCGCTGCACGACCACGACGCCGCGCAGGGCACGCACCTCGTCGAGACGCTGAAGGTGTGGCTCGACGAGGACTGCTCGCACGAGGCCACCGCGCAGGCGCTCGGCGTGCACCGCCACACCGTGCGCACGCGCCTCGCCCTCATCGAGCGCGTGCTCGGCCGCGATCTCTCGTCGTTCGCGACCCGCGCCGAGCTGTGGGCGGCGCTGCGCGCCCTGGCCTCCTGAGAACCGCACTCCCACTGTTCGTTCGTCACAGATGTACGCGCCTGCGGGCGTTCGCCGTACATCTGTGACGAACGAACATGAGGATCGGACGAATCGACGGATCCCGCCCGACGCCGGGGACAGGGTGCGGCGATAGCCTGTGGCCCGTGTCGACCATCGCCCGAGACAGTGCCGACGTGCCCAACGGCGACGTGTCGTGGTGGTGGCGGAGCCTCGGCGGCACGCCGACCCCGCGCGCTCCCCTGGCCGGCGACCTCGACGTCGATGTCGCGATCGTGGGCGGCGGCTACACCGGCCTCTGGGCCGCGTACTACCTGAAGCGCGCGCAGCCCGACCTCCGGGTCGTCGTGCTCGAGCAGCGCTTCGCCGGGTTCGGGGCGTCCGGCCGCAACGGCGGGTGGCTGACCAATACCGTCACCGGCGGGCGTGAGCGCTACGCCGAGACGCACGGCCGCGACGCGGCGATCGCGCAGCAGCGCGCGCTCAACGACACCGTCGACGAGGTCATCGCCGTCGCCGCGCGCGAAGGCATCGACGCCGACATCGTCAAGGGCGGCGAGTACGGCGTCGCCCGCACGCCGGCCCAGCTCGCGCGCCTCCGGGCGGCCGTCGCCGCTGAACAAGCCTGGCCGCACACCGACATCGAGTGGATGGATGCCGCGGCCGCAGCATCCCGTATCCGCATCGCCGGAGCGCTCGGCGCCGCGTGGCATCCGCACTGCGCCCGGGTGCACCCCGCAAAGCTCGTGCGCGGGCTCGCCGACGCCGTCGAGCGGCTGGGCGTGCCGATCTACGAAGAGACCCCTGTGCGGGAGATCGCGCCCGGCCAGGCGATCACCGACCGCGGGACCGTGCGCGCGACCCACGTGCTGCGCGCCACCGAGGGCTTCACCGCCGACATCCGCGGCGAGCACCGCACGTGGCTGCCGATGAACTCGTCGATGATCGTCACCGAGCCCCTGCCGGCCTCGTTCTGGGACGCGACCGGCTGGGACGGGTACGAGACGCTCGGCGACTTCGCCCATGTGTACATGTACGCGCAGCGCACGGCCGACGACCGCATCGCCTTCGGCGGGCGAGGCGTGCCCTACCGCTACGGGTCGCGCGTCGACACCGACGGCACGACGCAGGCGCGCACGATCGCCTCGCTCACGCGGCTGCTGCGCGAGTTCTTCCCGGATGCCGCGGGGACGCGCATCGCGCACGCCTGGGCCGGCGTGCTCGGCGTCCCGCGCGACTGGGCGGCGGCCGTCGTCCACGACCGGGCGACGGGCCTCGGCTGGGCCGGCGGCTACGTCGGCACCGGCGTCACCGCGACGAACCTCGCCGGCCGCACGCTCGCCGACCTCGTGCTCGACCGCGACACCGAGCTCACCCGGCTCCCCTGGGTCGGCCACCGCGCGCGGCGCTGGGAGGTCGAGCCGCTCCGGTGGACCGCCGTGAATGCGATCTACACCGCGTATCGGATGGCGGACCGGGTCGAGGCATCCGGATCCTCCGACCGCACGGCGTGGCCCGCGCACGTGGCCGACGTCGTCGCGGGCCGCCACTGACGGGTGCTCAGCGCGGGGCGTGGGCCTCGAGGAACTCGTAGACGTCGGTCGTGTCGACGCCGGGGAACGAACCCGTCGGCAGCGTCGCCAGCAGCGTGCGCGGCGTGCGCACGTTCGGCCATGACTGCTCGCGCCACGACGCCTCGAGCTCGGCCGGGGCGCGACGGCAGCACACCTCCACCGAGTGCTTCGAGACCCCGCGGTTCGAGGTGTCGCGGCCGAGGAACCACTTGGTGTCGTCGAAGCGCACGCCGACGCTGATCGAGTGCGCGCCCTCGCTCGAGAGCTCGACGCGAGCGGTGCACCAGTAGGTGCCGTTGCCGGTGTCGGTGTACTGGTAGTAGGGGTTGAAGTGGTCGTCGACGTCGAAGACGACGCGCGAGGTCCACTTGCGGCAGCACATCTGCCCCTCGATCGCGCCGAGGCGGTCGGTCGGGAAGTTCACGTCGTCGTTCTCGTAGACCTTCGTGATGACCCCCGACTCGTGCACCTTCAGGAAGTGCACCGGCAGGCCCAGGTGCACAGTCGCGAGGTTCGTGAAGCGGTGCGCGGCCGTCTCGTACGACACCGAGTACGCGTCGCGGAGGTCCTCGATCGAGAGCGAGCGGTCGCCCTTGGCCTCCTGCAGGAACGGCACGGCGTGCGCCTCGGGGATGAGCAGGGCGCCGGTGAGGTAGTTCGTCTCGACGCGCTGACGGAGGAAGTCCGCGTACGAGGTCGGCTCGCGGTGCCCGAGGATGCGGCTCGACAGCGCCTGCAGCACCGCCGTGCGCGGGTCGCCCTTGGTGGCGAGACGGCTCGACAGGTACAGCCGGCCGTTCTTGATGTCGGCGACCGACCGCGTCGTCTGCGGCAGGTCGGGCACGTAGTGCAGGGTGAAGCCGAGGTGCGCGGCGATGTCGGAGGCCGTGCGCTGGGTCAATGGGCCACCGGGGTGGTCGACCGCATCGAGGATGCCGCGAGCCTGCTGCTCGAGCTCGGCGAAGTAGTTGTTCTGCGTGCGCATGAGCTTGCGCAGCGCCACGTTCGCACGTCGCGCCTCTTCAGGAGTCGCCGCGCGCTCGTCGCGCAACCGCTCGATCTCGCCCTGCAGCGCCAGCATCGCCTTGAGCGCCTCGGTCGGCACGGTCTTGCCGATCCGGAACGGCGGGATGCCGAGCGCCTGGAACGTCTGGCCGCGCATCGCCCGCTCGAGCGAGATCTCGAGCGTCGCGCGCTCGTCGAGCGGCTCGGACTCGAGGATCGCGTCGATCGACGAACCCAGTGCCCGCGCGATCGCCTGCAGCAGCGTGAGCTTCGGCTCGCGGCGTCCGTTCTCGATCATCGACAGCTGGCTCGGGGCGCGGTCGACCGCGGAAGCGAGCTCTTCGAGCGTCATGCCACGGTCGGTGCGCAGCTGCCGGATGCGGCGGCCGATGGTGAGGGGATCCACCTCCTCATCGTCCGGGACTTCACCGCGCACATCCGAGGTCAACGTCGTCGTCATGCCGCGATTCTGTCACGAAAGCAGAAATACCGGAAAACTTCACACCCGGATTCGTCGGGTACACCCCCGAACTTCACCCCAGAGTGGTCTCACGACGAACCACCGATCCAGCCAGACGCGGATCACGGATGCCTCGACCTGGCCGACACCGCCCGGTCGATGCATCCTCCCAAGAACTCCATACCTCGCTCACCTGTCACGAAACGCCACTCGACCCGGCACTTCACGACAGGTGAGCACACCTTCACAGGAAGGCAGGGACATGACACCTGCGACCGCCACCCCGATGCGTACGCGCACCGGCCCCATCCCCACCCAGACCCACGAGCCCTCGATCGAGATCGCCGGCCGCCTCGGACCCCGCTACGACGAGGTCCTGACGCCCGAGGCGCTCGCATTCCTCACCGAGCTGCACCACCGCTTCGGCGCCCGCCGCCACGACCGGCTCGCCGACCGTATGCGCCGCCGCTTCGAGATCGGCAACGGCCACGACCCGCAGTTCCGCGACGACACGCGCCACATCCGCGAGGACGCGGAGTGGCAGGTCGCCGGGGCCGGCCCCGGCCTCGAGGACCGCCGTGTCGAGATCACGGGCCCGACCGACCCGAAGATGACGATCAACGCGCTGAACTCGGGCGCCAAGGTGTGGCTCGCCGACCAGGAGGACGCCACCAGCCCGACCTGGAAGAACGTCATCGAGGGCCAGCTGAGCCTGCGCGACGCGATCCGCGGCGACCTGTCGTTCACGAGCCCCGAAGGCAAGCGCTACGAGGTCACCGCGACCGAGACGCCCACCATCGTGATGCGTCCGCGTGGATGGCACCTGCCCGAGCAGCACATCCGCTTCACCGACCGCACCGGCCGCACGATGGCCGCGTCGGGCTCGCTCGTGGACTTCGGCCTGTACTTCTTCCACAACGCCGCGCAGCTGATCGCGAACGGCCGCGGCCCCTACTTCTACATCGCCAAGCTCGAGTCGAGCGAAGAGGCGAAGCTGTGGGACGACGTCTTCACGTTCAGCGAGCAGTACGTGGGCATCGCCCACGGCACCATCCGCGCGACGGTGCTGATCGAGACGCTGCCGGCCGCATTCGAGATGGAGGAGATCCTCTTCGAGCTGCGCGACCACATCGCGGGCCTCAACGCGGGCCGCTGGGACTACATCTTCTCGATCATCAAGAACTACCGCGGTCGCGGCGCCCGGTTCGTGCTGCCGGACCGCAGCGAGGTCACGATGACCGTTCCGTTCATGCGGGCGTACACCGAGCTGCTCGTGAAGACGTGCCACAAGCGGGGTGCCTTCGCGATCGGCGGCATGAGCGCCTTCATCCCGAACCGCCGCGACCCCGAAGTCACCGAGCGCGCGTTCGAGAAGGTCGCGGCCGACAAGAAGCGCGAGGCCGGCGACGGCTTCGACGGCACGTGGGTCGCGCACCCCGACCTCATCCCGGTGGCCCGCGCCGAGTTCGACGCCGTGCTGGGCGATCGCCCGAACCAGCTCGACCGGCAGCGTCCCGAGGTCGAGGTGGCGGCTGCCGACCTGATCGACGTCCACATCGGGCGCCCGATCACCACGGCGGGCGTGTACGGCAATGTGTCGGTGGCCATCCGCTACATCGAGGCGTGGCTGCGCGGCCTCGGCGCCGTCGCCATCGACAACCTCATGGAGGATGCCGCGACCGCCGAGATCAGCCGCAGCCAGGTGTGGCAGTGGATCCACCAGGACCGCACCACCGAGGACGGCACGCCGATCACGCGGGAATCGATCGAGGCGCTCGTCACACAGGTACTGACCCAGGCGGATCGCCGCGAGGGCGACCGGTTCGACGACGCCGCGGACATCTTCCGCGAGGTCGCGCTCGGCCAGGACTTCCCGGCGTTCCTGACTCTCCCCGCCTACGCGAAGTACCTCGTCGAGACCGACTGATCCCCCGCTCCCCGAGACCAACAAGGAAACGAACATGACTGCCTATCAGGACGACATCGAAGCGATCCGGGCGCTCAAGCAGCACCATGGCTCGAGCTGGGATGCCATCGACCCCGAGTCCGCCGCCCGCATGCGGGCGCAGAACCGCTTCCGCACGGGACTCGAGATCGCCCAGTACACGGCCGACATCATGCGCCGCGACATGGCCGAGTACGACGCGGACTCGTCGGTCTACACCCAGTCGCTCGGCGTCTGGCACGGCTTCATCGGGCAGCAGAAGCTCATCTCGATCAAGAAGCACCTGAAGTCCACGAACAAGCGCTACCTCTACCTGTCGGGGTGGATGGTCGCCGCGCTCCGTTCCGAGTTCGGACCGCTTCCCGACCAGTCGATGCACGAGAAGACGGCGGTTCCGGCCCTCATCGAGGAGCTCTACACGTTCCTCCGTCAGGCCGACGCCCGCGAGCTCGATCTGCTGTTCACGCAGCTCGACGACGCGCGCGCCGCCGGCGACGACACCGCGGTCGAGTTCATCCAGTCGCAGATCGACACCTACGAGACCCACGTGGTGCCGATCATCGCCGACATCGACGCGGGCTTCGGCAACCCCGAGGCCACGTACCTGCTGGCGAAGAAGATGATCGAGGCCGGGGCGTGCGCCATCCAGATCGAGAACCAGGTGTCGGACGAGAAGCAGTGCGGCCACCAGGACGGCAAGGTCACGGTCCCGCACGAGGACTTCATCGCGAAGATCACCGCGGTCCGCTATGCCTTCCTCGAGCTCGGGATCGAGAACGGCGTCATCGTGGCCCGCACCGACTCGCTCGGCGCCGGGCTCACGCAGAAGCTCGCCGTCACGCACCAGAGCGGCGACCTCGGCGACCAGTACAACTCCTTCCTGGACGTGGAGGAGATCTCGGAGGCCGACCTCGGCAACGGCGACGTCGTCATCAAGCGCGACGGCACGCTGCTGCGCCCGAAGCGGCTCGCCAGCAACCTGTACCAGTTCCGTCCGGGAACCGGGGAGGAGCGCGTCGTGCTCGACTGCATCACGTCGCTGCAGAACGGCGCCGACCTGTTGTGGATCGAGACCGAGAAGCCGCACGTGGAGCAGATCGCCGGCATGGTCGACGCGATCCGCGAGGTCATCCCGAACGCGAAGCTCGTCTACAACAACAGCCCGTCGTTCAACTGGACGCTCAACTTCCGGCAGCAGGCGTACGACCTCCTGGCGGAGCAGGGCGAGGATGTCTCGGCCTACGACCGTGGCGACCTGATGAACGTCGCGTACGACGACACCGAGCTCGCGCGGCTGGCCGATGAGAAGATCCGCACGTTCCAGCGTGACGGCGCCGCCCGCGCCGGGATCTTCCACCATCTCATCACCCTGCCGACCTACCACACAGCGGCCCTGTCGACCGATGACCTCGCGAAGGGCTACTTCGGGGACGAGGGCATGCTCGCCTACGTGAAGGGCGTCCAGCGTCGCGAGATCCGCGAGGGCATCGCCACGGTGAAGCACCAGAACATGGCGGGGAGCGACATCGGCGACAACCACAAGGAGTACTTCGCCGGCGACGCCGCGCTCAAGGCCGGCGGTCAGCACAACACGATGAACCAGTTCGGCTGAGTCCTGAAAACGACGGATGCTGCGACCCGGCCGGGTCGCAGCATCCGTCGTTCCCGTCGTCAGCGGTGGACGAGCAGTCCGCGCTCCATGGCGAGGGTCACGGCGCGCGTGCGGTCGGCGACGCCGAGCTTCTCGAACACCTTGAGCAAGTGTGTCTTGACCGTCGACTCGCCGATGCCCAGGACGACCGCGATCTGCTTGTTGCTGTGGCCCGTCGCGACCAGCCGCAGCACGTCGAGCTCCCTCGCGGTCAGCACCGTCTCGGGCTCCGGCCGCCGCATGCGCTCGACGAGCCGCACCGCCACCTGAGGCGAGAGCGCCGACTGCCCCGCCGCCACCGAGCGGATGCCGGCGACGATCTCGGCCTGCGGTGCGGCCTTCAGGAGGTACCCCGTCGCACCGGCCTCGATGGCGGCGAGGATCTGGTCGTCGGACTCGTAGGTGGTGAGGATCAGCACGCGCGGCGGCGGGTCGCCCGCCTCTCCCCCGGCGATCCGGGCGGTGGCGGCGACACCGTCGACGTGCGGCATGCGCAGATCCATCAGCACGACGTCGGGACGGGTCGCCCCCGCGAGACGCACGGCTTCATCGCCGTCGGATGCCTCGGCCACGACCTCGAAGCCGGGCTCATCCGAGAGCAGCCCGGCGAGGCCGGCGCGCACCACCGGGTGGTCGTCGGCGATCAGCAGCCGGATCACAGGCGATCTCCCTTCGTCCGCACGGCCTCGGCCGGCGTATCCCCTATCGTGGCGGGCATCGCCGGCACGGGCACTCCGGCGCCCCGTTCGGCCTGCGACACCGCCGGAAGCCTGACCGTCAGGGTCGCGCCGTCGCCCGGGGCCGAGGCGACGTCGAACGTGCCGCCTGCGAGCGCCACGCGCTCGCGCATGCCGTCGAGCCCGAACCCGCTCGTGGGCCGCGAGGTGTCGAAGCCGCGTCCGTCATCGGTCACCTCGAGCACGGCGGCGCCGTTCGCCGCGACCTCGACGCGCACCGCCACCTGCGCCGCAGCGGCATGCTTCGTCACGTTGGACAGCGCCTCCTGCAGGCAGCGCAGCAGCACCACCTGCGCCTCGCGGTCGAGCTCGCCCTCCACGCCCGCGGTGTCGAGCGCGATGCGCGCGGTACCGTGTTCCCGGAACCGCTCGATGAGGCGCTCGACCGCGGCGCCGAAGGCCGCCTCGCGGGGAACGGCCGCCGTGCGGGCGACGAGCGCACGGGACTCGGCGAGGGCGTCGCGCGCGACCTGCTCGACCGTCGCGATCGTCGTGGCCGCAGCATCCGTCTGCCCCTCGCGAGACTGCCGACCCGCGCGCTCGGCGAAGATCACCAGCCCTGCGAGGGTCTGCGCCAGGGTGTCGTGGATGTCGCGGGCCAGGCGCTCGCGCTCGGCGGAGGCGCCGCGCTCGCGGCTGAGCGCCTCGACCTCGGTCTGCGCCGCCGTCAGCTCGGCGAGCAGGCGCTCGCGCTCCTCGCCGTACTCGGCGATGCGGGCGATCCACAGACCGATGGCGATCGCGAACGAGAGCGAGAAGACCGCGGTGGTCCCGCCGGCGAGCAGGGAATCGAGGTTCGCACCGTAGCCGAAGCTCGCCCCGACGAAGACGCTGCCGGCGATGACCGCCGAACCGCCGATTCCGCGCTTGCGCGAATCGCCGATGACCCACACGAGCGGGTAGGCCAGGGTCTGGAGCATCGCCATGAAGGGTGCCGCACCGGCGCCGATCCCGGCCGCGACGGCCGCCACCGACAGGAAGGCGGGGTACCGCCACGCCGCGCGCGGCGGCTCGATCGCGCCGCGGCCGATCAGTGCGTAGCCGAGGGCGAAAAGGCCGATGGCGGCGAGCGCGATCACTGTGCGGGCCGGGGTGGCGGGTGGGAAGAGGAAGACGAGCGCGATCGCGATGACGGCCGACACGATCGACACGATCGCGTCCCACCCGCGCTTCGTCAGCATCGTCCCTCTTCCCCTCGGCCCACCCGCAGGCTACGCGTCGCGCCGGATCCAGCGGAAGGTGATCCGCGAGAGCACCAGACCCACGATCAGCCAGATGCCGAGGGCGATCGCGACCCCGGCGAGGTTCCACTCGCCGTTCTGCTCGAGCGTCGCGTACTCCTCGGGCAGGAACACCGCACGCATGCCCTGCGCCATCCACTTGAGCGGGAAGAGGCCCGCGACGTTCTGCAGCCACTCCGGCAGCTGCGAGAACGTGAGGTACACGCCGGAGATGAACTGCAGTGCGAGGGCGATGGGCACGACCACGGCGGTCGCACTCTTCGCGGTGCGCGGCACGGACGACAGCGCGACGCCGAGCAGGGCCGACGTCGTGATGCCGAGCACGAACACCCACGCGAACGTCGCCCAGCGCGCAGGCTCCGTGGGCAGCTCGACCCCGAGCACGGTGGACGCGAACACCAGCAGCAGGGCGGACTGGAGCACTCCGGTGACCAGCACCTGACCGATCTTGCCGATGAAGTAGCTCACCGGCGACAGCGGCGTGCCGCCGAGGCGCTTGAGCATGCCATCGGACCGCTCGATCGCGATGTCCATGGCCAGATTCTGGAACCCCGAGAGCAGCAGGCCCGCGGCGATCATGCCGGGGAGATACAGCTCGGCCATCGAGATCGGCGGCACGCCGGGGGCGATCTGCACGTCGCCGTCCGAGCCGAACGCGACGCTGAACAGCCCCAGCATGAAGACCGGGAAGAGGAACGTGAAGAACAGCGTGTCGCCCGAGCGGAAGTACTGCATCAGCTCGAACCGTGTGCGCCAGACGCCCACGCTCAGGACGTTGCGGCGTGTGCGACGCGGACGGACGCCCGCGGCGCGGGTCTTCTCGACGGTGGCGCTCATCGCACCGCTCCCTTCTTCTCGACGGCCGCACCCGCGGCGGCATCCGCGGTGGTGTCGCCGACCATCTCGAGGTAGACGTCCTCGAGGCTCGGCCGCACGATCTCGAGCTCGGCGGGCGCCGCGCCCAGCCGCGCCGCCAGGGCGGTCGCGAACGCGAAGGGGTCCTCGGAGCGCTCGTGCCGCAGCATCCCGTCCTCCACCCATCGCACGATCGGAACGCGGGCGGCCTCGCCGCCGAACCCCGCGACGGGTCCGATCGCGCGCAGCCGCCCGTCCGCGATCACCGCGACCCGGTCGGCGAGCTGCGCCGCCTCATCGAGGTAGTGCGTGGTCAGCACGATCGTCGTGCCTTCGGCCTGCAGCCGGCGGATGAGCTCCCAGAACTCGCGACGGGCGTGCGGGTCGAAGCCCGTCGTGGGCTCGTCGAGGAAGAGCAGTTCCGGGCGACCGATGATGCCGAGGGCCACGTCGACGCGGCGCTGCTGCCCGCCCGAGAGCTTCGAGATGCGCGTCTTGGCCTGCGACTCGAGGCCGACGGCCGCGATCACCTCGTCGACATCGCGCGGGTCCGGGTAGAAGCCTGCGAACTGCCGCAGCTGCTCGCGGACGGTGACGAGGCCGGACTGGCCGGTCGACTGGAGCACGATGCCGAGCCGGGCCTTGAGGTCGAGCCCGCCCGTGGCCGGGTCGACGCCGAGCACCTCGACGTCGCCGCCCGTGCGGCGCCGGTACCCCTCGAGGATCTCGACGGTCGTCGACTTGCCGGCGCCGTTCGGCCCGAGCAGGGCGAAGGTCTCGCCGCGCTCGATCTCGAACGACACCCCGTCGACGACCGCGCGGTCACCGTACGTCTTGCGCAGGTTCCGCACCCGCACCGCTTGTGTCTGCATGCTTCCAGCGTCGCGGATGACGGATGCTGCGCCCAGCGGTCATCCGCAGGAGACGGCATCCCCCATTCGGTGGATGCCACAGTCCACCGCGTGCAGTCGCGGTGTGAACCGGATCAGTGCCGCGAGGCGACCATCACCGGGACGGGAACGGCGCGGGCCTCGGCGTCCGCCTTCTGTTCGGCACGGAGCATGCGCTGACCGCGGATGCCTCCCGCCAGAGCCCACGCGAGCAGCCACACCCCCGAGCCGACCGTGACGATGAACGCGACGCGCAGACCGACGTCGGGGTCGAGCAGCAGCACGAGGCTGATCAGGGCGACGAGGCCGCCGAGGATGGCGCCCGTTGCGCCGATGATGGTCAGCACGCACCCGCGCGCGAGCCACCAGGCGATCCCACCGGCGATGACGAGCACGATGGCGAGCACGACGGCTCCCCAGATCCAGGCGTCCACGACGCACAGGGTACCGCGTCGCCGGGCCGATCCGGAAGAGCGCTTACCCATCGGACGATCCGTCGGATCGCGCGCGCATCCCGCACACGAGCAGGCCACCCGTCCGCAATCGGCGCTGAAGCCTCCCGCCGCGCGGACTACGCTCGAACCGTGACAGAACGCGCTCCGCTCTCCCGCAAGCTCTCCGCCATCGCCGAGTCCGCGACCCTGAAGGTCGATGCCAAGGCGAAGGCGCTCCAGGCCGCCGGTCGTCCGGTCATCTCGTACGCGGCGGGCGAGCCCGATTTCGCGACGCCGCAGTTCATCGTCGACGCGGCCGCCGAGGCCCTGCACAACCCCGCCAACTTCCGCTACACCCCCGCCGCCGGACTCCCGGTGCTGCGCGAGGCGATCGCCGCGAAGACCCTGCGCGACTCGGGCCTCGAGGTCGACCCGTCGCAGGTCATCGTCACCAACGGCGGCAAGCAGGCCGTGTACCAGGCATTCCAGACCGTCGTGAACCCCGGCGACGAGGTGCTGCTGCCGGCCCCGTACTGGACGACGTATCCCGAGGCGATCGCCCTGGCCGACGGCATCCCGGTCGAGGTCTTCGCCGGTGCCGACCAGGACTACAAGGTGACCGTCGAGCAGCTCGAGGCCGCCCGTACCGAGAAGACCACGGCGCTCGTGTTCGTGTCGCCGTCGAACCCGACCGGCTCGGTGTACACGCTCGAGGAGACCGAGGCGATCGGCCGCTGGGCCGTCGAGCACGGCATCTGGATCATCTCGGACGAGATCTACCAGAACCTCGTCTACGAAGGCACGCGCGCCGTGTCGATCGTCGAGGCGGTTCCGGAGGCCGCGGGCCAGACGATCCTCGTGAACGGCGTCGCGAAGACCTACGCGATGACCGGCTGGCGCCTGGGGTGGATGGTCGGCCCGAAGGACGCCATCAAGATCGCCGGCAACCTGCAGTCGCACCTGTGCTCGAACGTCAACAACATCGCGCAGCGCGCGGCGCTGGCGGCGCTCTCCGGCCCGCAGGACGAGGTCGAGCAGATGCGTCAGGCCTTCGACCGCCGCCGCAAGCTGATCGTCGCCGAGCTGTCGAAGATCGACGGCGTCGAGGTGCCGACGCCGCTCGGCGCCTTCTACGTCTACCCCGACGTGCGCGGACTCCTCGGTCGCGAGTGGGCCGGTGTCACGCCGACGACCTCCCTCGAGCTGGCCGACCTCATCCTCGAGAAGGCCGAGGTCGCCGTGGTTCCGGGCGAGGCCTTCGGCCCCTCCGGCTACCTGCGCCTCTCGTACGCCCTCGGCGACGACGCCCTCCTCGAGGGCGTGCAGCGCATGCAGCGCCTCTTCGCGTCGTAACACCCTTTTCCGGAACGCGGATGCCTCGGGCACGAGGCATCCGCTTCCCTTTATGTCCGCCCGCCCCTCCCGCTTCCGCCCCTCCCACCCGGCCCGGCGCTCGCCAGCCAGGCCCGCCGCCCCGCGAGTCGCCACAACACGCCGTGCGGTCCGCCCTTCCTTCGGCGTGTTCTGGCGACTCGCGAGCCCCAGACTGGGGACGGGCGCGCGACGGGGCTCTCCTCCACAACCGGGGAGAAGGAAGAGCTCTGCACGGACTTCCCGGAGCAGGCCGAATATGGGACAGCGAGCGCGTCAATCTGACTGCATGAGCCGCGAGCTTCCACCCGAGCTGGGCAACGCATTCACCGTGCGTCGCGCGAGAGGCCTCGGTGTCTCTTCCGGTCGGCTACAGGCAAAGCGGCTCGCCAAGCCCTTCCACGGGGCGCGCGCCCAGCGCTCGCTCTCAGAGCTGGAACGCCTCGCGCTGCTGTTCGCGGTACTTCCGACGCACGCCTTCGCCTGCGGACCGACGGCCGCATTCCTTCACGGGATGCCGCTGCCCTTGGCCCTCGAATGGCAAGCCATCGAGCAGCCGACGATCGGGGTTGCGCTTCCCTCCAACCGGGTCCGACGGGCCGGCGTCGCCGGGCGCGCACTCAAGGTCGGCCCCGACGACCTGTGCGAGAAGACCGGCCTTCCAGCGACGTCACCCGCTCGGACGTGGGTCGACCTCGCCACGTCGGTCTCCCTGCCTCGCTTCGTGGCGGTCACCGACCATCTCATCTCGCGCCGCCGACCCGTCGTCTCGCTGGAGCGGCTCGAGCAGGCGCATAGCCGGGCGGGACGAGGCAGTGGGGCCCGCGCCCGCGCGCAGGCCCTTTCCCTCTGCTCGCCTGGGTCGGAGTCGCCGCGGGAGTCCGAGCTGCGCACGATACTCGTGCTGGCCGGACTTCCCATGCCCGAGACGAACGTCGAGATCTACCACCGCGGACGCTTCATCGCGCGTGTCGACATGTTGTACCGCGCCGAGCGAGTCGTGGTCGAGTACGACGGCGAACACCATGTCACGCCGGGTCGGTGGAGCCGGGACCAGATGCGGCGCGCTGAGCTCGAGTCTCTCGGCTATCGCGTGACGGTCGTGACCGCGCGCGACTTCGACGACCCGAGCGTCGTGATCGCGCGCATCCGGCGTCATCTCGCCGATTGACCGTCGCCCCTCATCCCCTCTGGCGCTCCTCACGTCACGGTCCGCCTTCGCCGACGAGTCGCCACAACACGCCGGAGTGGTGATCAACGAGCCGGAGTGTCTTGGCGACCGACGATGCCGCGAGTCGCCGGTGGAGCGCGCGCGCCCGTGCGCACGAGCGCACTCGGCCGTCGGGGACCTGGTCGCACGGGTGGCCCGTAGCCAGAACACGCCGAGGAAGCGACGACCCACTCGGCGTGTCTTGGCGACTCGAGTTTGGCTGAGCGCGCGAGCGCGCGAGGGGGGATGGCGCGGCGGGGAGGGCGACCCGGGGTCAGAGCTCGACGTTCACCAGGACGGGCTCGGGCTGCAGGATCAGGCCGAACTCGGACTGCACGCGGCCCTGGATGAACCGGGCCAGCTCGGCGAGTTCGGCGGCGGTCGCATGGCCCCGGTTCGTGAGCGCCAGGGCGTGCTTCGTCGACAGGCCGGCGCGTGAGCGCGGCAGCTTGAAGCCCTTGCGCACGCCGGCGTGCTCGATGAGCCAGCCGGCGCTCACCTTGACGTCGGACTCGACCGTCGTGGGAGCGGGAACATGGCCGTCGAAGTTCGCGAGCGGGATGACGAGCACCGGGTCGAGGTCGGGATGCACCGGCCAGCGAGGGCACCCCTCGGGGAGCGTGCGGGCGAAGGATGCCGACACCACCGCGTTCTGGAAGAACGACCCGGCGCTGTACGTGTCGGGGTCGTCGGCGTCGAGCACCATGCCCTTGGTGCGCCGGGTCTCTAGGATGCGCTCACGCACCCACGCGAGAGTCGTCTCGTCGTCGGGACCGAGGCGCAGCGCTGTACGGAGCTGATCGCCGGCGATGCGACGGGCGCCCTGGCCGATGTCGGGGAGGTCGAGCGTCACCGAGAGGATCACCGCGCGCCGCGCGGGCACCGAGCCGTAGTGGTGCTTGAGGACGGAGGTCCGGAAGCCCAGGCCCAGCTCGGCGGCGGGAACGGTCGACACCTCGCCGGTCGACTCGTCGAGCAGCTCGACCTCACTGAGGGTCTGCACGATCTCCTGGCCGTACGCACCGATGTTCTGCACGGGGGCGGCGCCGACGGTTCCGGGGATCCCCGACATCGCCTCGATGCCGCCGAGCCCTTCGGCGACCGCGAAGCCGACGAGGTCGTCCCAGTCGTGGCCCGCCTGCACCGTGAGCCGCACGCGTCCGGGCAGGGGTGACGGCATCCGTTCGATGCCCTTCGTGAGCACGCGCACGACGGTGCCGTCGAAAGGCTCGTCGCCGACGAAGAGGTTCGACCCGCCGCCGAGCACGAGCCACTCGTCGCCGGAGGCCCAGACGTCGCGCAGGGCGTCGACGAGCTCATCGGTGGTGTGGGCGTCGATCATGCGCGCAGGCAGACCGCCGGTGCGCAGCGTCGTGAGCCGCGCGAGCGGGATGGGGGTGACGTCGGGCATGCGTCAGGCGGTCCGGACGCGCACCTGCGCCTTGACGAGCACGGTGGCACCCTCGAACGACACGGTCAGGTCGATGCGGGCGGACTCGTCGTCGACCGCGCCGACCTTCGCCACGACGGTCACGTCTGCTCCGGTCTCGGGGTCGACGACGACGGGCTTGGTGAAGCGCACGCCGTACTCGATGATGCGGCCGGTGTCGCCGACCCACGACTCGATCGTGCCGACGGCGAGGCCCATCGTGAGCATGCCGTGGGCGAGCACGCCCGGCAGGCCCACCGCGGAGGCGACGTCGTCGCGGTAGTGGATGGGGTTGAAGTCCCCGGAGGCGCCGGCGTAGCGCACGAGCGACTCGCGCGTGAGGTGCACGGTCCGCTCGGCGACGACGTCGCCGACGGTCAGGTTCTGAAGCGAGCTCACTGGTCGCCCTCCCCCACGAGCAGGACGGTCGTCGTGGTGACGACGTGGTCGCCCGCGGCATCCGTGATCTCGGACTCGCTCGTCACCATCGCGGCAGCGCCCATGGCACGCAGGCCGGTGACCGACAGCTTCGCGGTGAGCTCGTCGCCCGCCACGATCGGCCGGGAGTAGCGGAACTTCTGCTCGGCGTGCAGCACGTTCTTGAGGACGATGCCCGAGTCGGGCTCTCCCAGCAGCTGCTGGAGCGTCGCGTCGGTCACGACGATCGCGAAGGTCGGCGGCGCGACGACGTCGGCGTAGCCGAGCGCCTGCGCGGCGGTGAGGTCGGTGTGCTGCGGGTCATCGGCGAAGACGGCGCGCGCGAACTCGCGCACCTTCTCGCGACCCACGAGGTAGGGGGTCGTCGGCGGGAAGTCGCGGCCGACGAGCTCGGGGTTCACTGGCACCAGGCCATCCTACCGAGCAGCATCCCCCGACCCCGCCGGGCCGGCCTCCGGGCGAGGGCGCCCGCGCCAGGCCCGCAGGCCCATCTGCACCGCGATGATCACGAGGTACGCGGCGAAGAGCATGTTGCCGACGAAGGGATCGATGAGCGTCGCCGCCCACGCGCCGAGCGCCGTCGTGGTGCACGCCGCCAGCCCGACGATCGCCGCCGCGACGAGGTCGACGTTGCGCCTCCGGATGTTGCCGACCGTGCCCGAGACGGCCGTCGGGATCATCATGAGCAGCGACGTGCCCTTGGCCACGAGGTCGCTCGTGCCGAACAGCACCATGAGCGCCGGAACCACGATGATCCCGCCGCCGACGCCGATCAGCCCCGACAGGATGCCGGTCACCACACCCAGCACGACGAGCAGGACTCCGCTCAGCCAGGTGAGGGAGAACTCGGCATCGCGGGACGGGATCACGATGAAGAGGCTGACGATCACGGCGGCGAGGAAGCCGACGAACGCCCACCGCAGCACCGTGAGCGAGAGCCGCGGGAGCAGCCACGTGCCGATCTGGGCGCCGAACACCGCACCCGCCGCCAGCAGCAGCGCGGGGATCCAGGCGACCGAGCCGTGCACGGCGTACGAGATGACGCCCACCGTCGCGGTGGGCACGATCGCGGCGAGCGATGTGCCTGCGGCGAGCCGCTGGTCGAAGCGGAGGAACAGCACCAGGAACGGCACGATGACCGTGCCGCCGCCCACGCCGAACAGGCCCGACAGCAGCCCTGCGAGCAGGCCGATGCCGATGCAGGTGAGGAAGAACCGAGCGTCGTGGAGAGGGCGCGTCGTCTCGGGCGGGGTCATTCGTACGACAGGTCGTCGATGACCCACTCGCCGTCCGCCTGCACGAGCGTGTAGTGGTACACCGTGGCGCCGGGCGCGGGGTCGGTCGGCTGGCCGTCTTCGTCGATGAGCGCGGTGTACGTCTCGTTCGTCGTCACCGCGACCTGGTCGCCGACGGTCTCCACATCGGTGACCTTGATCTCGTAGTCGTCGAAGTTCTCGTCGAACGCGGACGCCTGGGATTCGAACGTGGCGCAGTCCAGCAGCCCGACGGTGTCGCGGAAGTTCTCCGATGTGGCGGCGGCGAACGAGTCGCAGTCGCCCTCCTGCCAGGCGTCGTCGTACAGGCCCACCGTCGCGACGGCGGCGCGCTCGTCATCGGACTGACCGGCGCTGTTCGCGGTCGACGCCGAGAGGAGCAGCAGCGGGATCACGACGGCTGCGGCGATCACGATGCCGAGCAGCACCACGCCGAGCACCACCCACACGATCCAGAGCTTCGAGGTGCTTCGCGGCTCGGTGGCCGCGGCGAATCCGCCGCCGGCAGGAACGATGCCCTCGGGCGTTCCGGGGTACACGCCCTGCGGATACCCCTCGACCGGAGCGTACCCTTCCTGCACCGGGTACGGCGGCGCCGCCGGGGAAGCGGGCTCCGTCGCGAACAGCTCCGGTTCGCCCGGCTCTAACGCCTCGGCCCCGGCGACGATCTCGGCCTCGGTCGGGGCCGGCGACGCCTCCGGGTCGGGCTGAGCGACGTGCTCCGTCCACTGCGTGCCGTCCCACCAGCGCATCGCGCCATGACCGTCGTCGTACCAGCCGGGAGGAGTCGTCGTCATCCTCAAACCCTATCCCCGCGACCTCTCAGGAGACGGACGACGGATGTTGCCCCCCGGCGCCGGGGCGCAGCATCCGGTTCGCGGAATCAGCGGTCGAGGACGGCGCGGGCGCTCCGTTCGGGGGTGAGGTCGAGGCGGCGCAGCAGCTGCGCGTTGAGCGCCACGACGACCGTCGAAAGCGACATCAGGATCGCGCCCACCGACATCGGCAGGACGAAGCCGATCGGGGCGAGGACGCCGGCCGCGAGCGGGACCGAGATGAGGTTGTAGCCCGCGGCCCACCAGAGGTTCTGCGTCATCTTGCGGTAGCTCGCACGCGACAGCTCGATCACCGACAGCACCGAGCGCGGATCGCTCGACGCCAGGATGACTCCCGCCGACCCGATCGCGACGTCGGTGCCGGCGCCGATCGCGATGCCGACGTCGGCCCGCGCGAGTGCGGGAGCGTCGTTGACGCCGTCGCCCACCATCGCGACCTTGAGGCCCTCGCTCTGCAGTTCCGCGACCTTCCGCTCCTTGTCCTGCGGGCGCACGCCGGCGAACACGCGGCGGATGCCGAGCGCCTCGGCGACGGACCGTGCGACGGGTTCGGCGTCGCCCGTGATCATGACGACCTCGACGCCCAGCCGGTGCAGCGCGTCGACGGCCTCGCGCGACTCGGGGCGGATCTCGTCGGCGAGCGCGAGGCCTCCGACGACGCAGCCGTCGCGCACGACGTGCAGCACGATCGAGCCCTGGTCGCGCCACGCGCCCGCGGCCGCGATGTCGGCGCCCCCGATCTCATCGAGGAGGCGCGGGCCGCCCACCCGCACGACTCGCCCGTCGACGGTCGCGGTCACACCGACCGCCGGCGACGACTGGAAGCCGGAGGCGGAGTCGACCGCGAGGCCTCGTTCCTGTGCGGCGCGCACGATCGCCTTCGCCAGCGGGTGCTCGCTGTCGGCCTCGGCCGCCGCGGCGAGCGCGAGCACGCCGTCGGCGTCGATGCCGGCGACCGCCGCGACGTCGACCACGGTCGGCTCGCCCTTCGTGAGGGTGCCCGTCTTGTCGAACAACACCGCGCCGATCGTGCGCATGCTCTCGAGCGCCAGGCGGTCCTTGATCAGCACGCCGCCGCGCGCGGCACGTTCCGTGGCGATCGAGACCACGAGCGGGATCGCCAGGCCGAGTGCGTGGGGGCAGGCGATGACGAGCACGGTGATGGTGCGCACGACCGCCTCGTCGGGAAGACCGAACGCGGTCCACACGATCGCGGTCAGCGCCGCGGCGCCGAGGGCGAACCAGAACAGCCAGCCGGCCGCACGGTCGGCCAGGCGCTGTGCGCGCGACGTCGAGCTCTGCGCTTCGGCGACGAGCCGCTGGATGCCGGCGAGCGTGGTGTCGTCGCCGGTCGCGGTCACCTCGACCCGCAGTCCCGAGTCGGTGGCGACCGTGCCGGCGGTCACATGGTCGCCGACGCCGCGGGCGACGGGCCGGGACTCGCCCGTGACCATCGACTCGTCCATGTCGGCGCCGCCGTCGACGATCCGGCCGTCGGCGGGAACGCTGCCGCCAGGTCGCACCACCACGACGTCGCCGAGCCGCAGCTCGGACGGTGCCACGGTGACGATGCGGTCGCCCTCCACGCGCTCGGCCTCGTCGGGGAGGAGCGCTGCGAGGGAGTCCAGCGCCGACGTCGTCCGGGCGAGGGAGCGCATCTCGATCCAGTGGCCGAGCAGCATGATCACGACGAGGAGGGCCAGCTCCCACCAGAACTCGAGCTCATGGTGCAGCAGTCCGAGGCTCGCGCCCCACGACGCGAAGAACGCGACCGTGATCGCGAGGCCAATGAGGAGCATCATGCCGGGCTTGCGGGAGCGCAGCTCCGACACCGCGCCCGACAGGAAGGGCCAGCCGCCCCAGAAGTACATGACGGTGCCGCCGAGCGGCGAGATCCAGCGGACCCACGGGGCGTCGGGCAGCGTGTAGCCGAGCACCATCGCGAACATGCCCGAGAACGCGACCACGGGCACCGCGAGCGCGAGGTTGATCCAGAACAGCCGGCGGAAGCGCGCGACGTGGTCCGCGCCGTGGCCGGCGTGCCCGCCGTGACCCATGTGATCGGCGTGCGCCGCGTGACCCGCGTGACCGGCGCGCGCCGCGTGGGTCGGCTCCGTCGTGGCGGTCGCGCTCATGGCCCGAGGAGCCGCGTGATCGTGGTGGGTGTGCTCAGGTCCCGCGTGGTCGTGCCCCGAGTGGTCATGGTCGCGATGCGGATCGGTCACGGTGATCTCCTCGTCGAAGTACGTCCGTTATACCCCCTAGGGGTATCAACTTCAATCCACCCCGCAATCGTGGTATTCCCCTTCGCGCCGAATCGTGGCGGATGTCGGCGGAGCGCGCGACACTGACATCACCCTGGAGTCGCGAGGAGCACGAATGGACATCATCCTGGTCGCCGGCCTGTGGATGGGCGGGTGGGCGTGGTACGAGGTGGCACCGGCTCTCGAGCGTGAAGGGCACCGGCCCGTGCCGCTGACCCTCCCCGGCATGGGATCGGCCGACGCCGACCGCTCGGCGATCACCCTCGCCGACCATGTCGCGGCGGTCGTGGCCGCCATCGACGAGGCGCCCGGCGAGCGGGTCGTCCTCGTCGGACACTCGGCGGGCGCGGGCATCGTGTATGCGGCGGCCGACGCCCGCCCCGACCGTGTCGCGCGGCTCATCCTCATCGGAGGCTTCCCGACGGCCGACGGCGATCCGCTGCTCGACGGGTTCGCGACGGAGGGCGGCGAGCTCCCGCTGCCGCCGTGGAGCGAGTTCGACGACGCCGATCTGCGCGACCTCGGCGACGGCGGCAAGACCGCGTTCCGCACGTACGCGATCCCCTCGCCCGCCGGCGTCGTCACCGGCATCCAGCGCCTCGGCGACGACCGCCGCCTCGACATCCCCGTCACGGCGATCGCGACCGAGTACACGGTCGCCGACCTGCAGAGCTGGATCGACGCGGGCGCACCGCCGGTGCGGGAGTTCGCACGCCTGCGCGACGTGACCTACGTCGACCTGCCGACGGGGCACTGGCCGCAGCTGACGCGTCCGCACCAGCTGGCCCGCATCATCCTCGCGCAGCCGCCGCTCGGCGACGGCACGATCGCCCCGGAGCTCGAGACGATCAGCCCGGTCGCGTTCCACTCGTCCGAGGGTGTGGCGGACTGGCGCGTCCTGTACTGGGGCGCTCATGCCTTCTTCCGCGCTGAATCGCTCTCCCACGGCGCGCGCCTCGTCGCCGAGGTCGCCGCCATCGCCGAGGGTCTCGACCACTATCCCGACATCGACCTCCGCCCCGAGGGCGTCTTCGTCAAGACCTTCAGCCGTCGCGACGGAGCGCTGAGCCGGACGGATGCCGACCTCGCGGCGTCCGTGTCCCGCGCCGCCCGCGAGCTCGGGCTCGAGGCCGATCCGTCGGTGCTCACCGTCGTCGGCATCGCCGTGGCCCAGGGACCCGATGCCCACGTCCGGCCGTTCTGGAGCGCGGCGCTCGGCTACGACCCTCTGGGCGGCGAGGACGCGATCGACCCGCTGCGCCGCAACCCGCACGTGTGGTTCCATCCTCTGGAGCCGCCCAAGCCGGGCCGTGGGCGCACGCACATCGACATCTCCGTGCCGCGCGACCAGGTCGAGGCGCGCGTCGCGGCGGCGCTGGCGGCCGGCGGGCGGATGGCCGACGACTCCCACGCGCCGGAGTGGTGGACCCTCACCTCGCCCGACAACCACGGCGTCGACATCGCCGCCTGGACCGACGACTCGGACTTCTCAGGCTGAGGTCCCGTACCCGCAGGTCACCTCAGCATGCGCACGTCGATGATCGACGGCACCATCGGGTCGGTCTGCTCGGCGCCGTCGAAGTCGAACCCGTTGCGCCGGTAGAAGGCGATCGCGCGGGGGTTCTCCTTCGCCACCCACAGGACGTCGGGCCCCTCGTCGAGCACCGCGTCGAGCAGCGCCTGCCCTGCTCCTCCGCCGTGATCCGCGGCCGCGACGTAGAGCATGTACAGCTGGCGCTCGCAGGGCGGCGGCGCCCCGTCGAACTCCAGGCCCGGTCCCGAGGTCGCGAAGCCGATGATGCGACCCTCGCTCTCGGCGACCCAGACGCGCCATTCGTCGCGAGGGTTGCCGAGGATGCGGGTCCACATGCTCTGTCGCCCGTGCACGAACTCGTCGTCGAAGAAGCCGGCGGGCAGGAGATGGGTATACGTCTCTCGCCACGTCGCCACGTGGAGCGCGGCGATCTCGGCTGCGTCGCGCGGCTCGGGCACGCGCAGGGTGAACGTCATGCCGTCATCCTGCCAGCGGGCGGGGCACGCGGACAGGGGCGTCACCCGGCAGAGCCGTATGCCGTGAAGAAGCGGTCGCGGAAGGCGTCCATCCGCCACACCGGCGACGCGTCCGACGGGCGCAGCCCGGCACTCCAGTTCCAGTCGGCGATCGCGTCGAAGACCGCCGGGTCCTTCGCGATGATGCTGATCGGCACGTCACGACTGGCACCCTCGCCGCTCACGATCGCGGCCGGCTGGTGGTCGCCGAGCATGACCACGACCAGGTTCGGATCGTCGACGTTCTCGAGGAAGGACAGCATCGACCCGAGTGTGTACTCGACCGACTTCCCGTAGTAGCGCTGAACCGTCTTCGGGTCCTTCCAGACCTCGCCGGCCTGCTGGCTCCGCGCGGGCTGGTCGTCGTAGATCGATCCGTCTCCCACCTCGCCCCACGGCACGAGCTCGGGCAGCGGCGCCCACGGCGTGTGGGACGAGACCAGGTCGAGCTCCGCCATGACGGGCCGGTCCGAAGGCGCGAGCACCTGGTCGGCGAAGTGCTTGAGCGTGTACTGGTCGGGGATGCGCGCGTATCCGAACGAAGGGCCGCGGTAGCCGACGTTCGTCGCGTCGAGCAGCGTGTCGTAGTGGTAGAACGACGTCCCGACGTCCCACGGATGCCGGTTCGACGGGACGTCGCTCACGGTGTACCAGCCCGCGCGGCCGAACGCCGCGCTGAGCGTGAGCCGGTCGGTCCGCACCACGAGGTCGTACACCGCCTGGGAGTCGACCCACACCCCCGTCTGCAGCGTCGAGTGCGCCAGCCAGCTCACCCCGCCGTACGTGGGCGACGTCAGCCAGGCGCTCCGCGTCGCGTACCCGTCGGATCGGAGCGTCTCGTCGCCACGGCGCAGGACACCGTTCACCCCGTCCGAGATGCCGTCGCCCTCGAGCGCGACGCGCCCGTAGCTCTCGACGAACACGAACAGCACGTCCTTGCCCTGCAGTGCGGTCAGCAGCTCCGGCGCCGGAACCGCGGCGAACGGATCGTCGGCGACGTCGCTCGAGACCCGGGCCCTGGTCTCGAGCGCCGACAGGGTGCGCGATACCGCAGAGCCGACGGACGTGGCGGATGCCGCAGCCGCGACCGGATCCTGGATCCGCAGGGGTGGCGCCACCGCCGCCATCACGATCCAGGCCGCCGTGACGGCGGCGAGCACGGTGCGCCCGCGATCGCCTCGACGTCGCAGCGCGGCGTCGACGCGGAGCGCAGCCCAGCCCGCGGCGAACCCCACGGCGACGATCAGGGCGACGGCCGCGGTGAACACCGCGCTGGCCGGCCCTGGCCCGATCGCCGACGCGACGACGCCGTACGCGTCGCCCAGCTGCAGCCAGTCGAGCGGAACGAAATGGATGCCGAGGGCCGCCTCGTACCCGCGATCGATGCTCGCGAGCAGGACGGCGACGGCCACGAACGCCCCGAAGGCCGTCGCGACGGCGCGGCGCAGCATCCGCCACGGAATCAGCGCCAGCACGAGCAGCACCACGATCGATTCGACCGGGATGCGGACGAGGTCGACGACCGCCCCGGTCGCGAGGGCACCCGGGATGAGGGGAAGCACGACCAGGGCGGCGATCGCGCCGCCGAGCGCGAGCCGTCTGCGCCAGACCGGGGCGACCTGCGGGCCGGACATCGTGCTCACGGGTGTTCGACGGCGACGCGTCCCGCTCCCGTCGGCTGCGGATCTGAATCGAGCATGCCGAAGCGGTCGGACAGCGCGTAGCGCAGCAGGACGACGTCGCCGATCTGACGCGTGTCTGCCAGGTGCGCGCGACGCGAGGCCGTCCAGGGATAGGCGGCGGGTCCGACCACCCGCGGAGCTCCGGTCTCGCCGACGAAAAACGGTGCGACCACCAGGTGCAGCTCATCGACGAGGTCGGCACCGAGGAACTGGGTCAGCACCGTGCCGCCGCCCTCGACCATGAGGCTGCGTACCCCGTGGTGGGCGCCGAGGTCGTCGAGCAGGGCGTCCATCGTGACGCACTCGTCGCCGATCCCCACCACGACTGCACGATGGCCGAGCCGCGCGGAGAGCTCCGCCGCGCGCTCGCGCGGGCAGTAGACGATGCGGGGCCCCTCGCCCGTCGTGAAGAACGCGGCGTCGGCCGACAGGTCCCCGCTCGCGGTGACCGTCACCTTCGCCGGGGACTCCTGACGCCCCGCAGCCCGCCGTCGCGCGCGGCGCGCGGCATCCCGCACCAGCAGGCGGGGGTTGTCACGTCGCACGGTCGATGCGCCGACCATGATCGCGTCGTGAAGAGCGCGCACGTCGTCGACGCGGTCGAGATCGGCGGCGTTCGACATCGCGAGCCGGTGGGGCTCCGCACTGTCGAGATATCCGTCGATCGACATCGCGCAGCTGAGGGTGACGTACGGGCGCTCGCTCATGCGGATCTCCTCTTCCCGATGATGCTCCTCGCGGGCACCGATCGGAAGCGGTCGGCGACCAGCGCGAGCGCGCCCGGCAGGACGGCGACAACGGTGAGCACGCCGAACGCGGTCGACACGGCGACGCCGGCGCCCGCGCCGAGCCCCGCGAGCGCGAATGCCGAGGCGGCGACAGCCTCGCGCGGCCCCCAGCCGCCGACGTTGACGGGGATCGCGGCCGCGCCGAGCACGATCAGCGCCACGACGGCGAGCTCGTCCGCGCCGGCGTGGACCCCCGCCGCGATCCCCGCGACCACGAAGGTGGTGGCGTGCGCCGCGACCACGACGATCGATGCGGCCGCGATCGCGAACAGCGCGGCCGGCCGCGTCAGGACCGGGCGCAGCATCCGGTACTCCCTCCGCAGGGCGGTGCGACCGCGTCGGGTCGCGGCGACCACTCCCACGAAGGCGATCGCGAGCAGGACGATCGCACCGCTGATCCACGCGAGCGGTGCCAGCGGCGACGCCAGCCCCAGCGGCAGCAGGATCGCGAGCGTGAGCACGACCTGGACGAGCTGCCCGGCCACGCGTTCCGCCGCGACGGCCCGGGCGGCGAGGTCGACGCGGTCGTGGTGCTGTCCGTGGACGTAGGCGCGGTGGACGTCACCCACGACTCCCCCGGGCAGGACGGTGTTCAGGAACTGGGACCGGTAATACGAGGTGAAGGCCTCGCTCCACGGGAGCGGCAGCCCGAAGCCCGCCGAGACGATGCGCCAGCGCCACGCGGCGGCCGCCGTGGCGACGGCGGCGAGCGCCACCGCGACGAGGATCGTGGCCGGCGAGATCGACGCCAGCCCGTGCAGGAACGGTCCGACGCCGACGACGGCGATCGTGCCGGCGACGACGGCCAGCGCCGCCGCGATCCGGAGCCACGACCGCACACGCGGGGGGATCCTGCTCAGCCCGGCCATGCCAGCAGATCCTGGTGGGAGACGGTCACGCGCAGCCGCCCGACCGCGGCCTGCGCCAGCCGGCGCTCGCGATACGCGCCGGCGTCGGGCGCGAGTTCGGGACGCTGCTCGACCGCGGCGCCGATCCAGCCGTCCAGCCATTCGCCGATGAGCGCCGTGTCGCGATGCGCGAGGCGCCAGGGGGTCACCGCTGTGCGGACGTTCCAGCCGGCGTCGGCGAAGAGGCCCGCGACCACGGCCACCGCGTCGGGTCCCAGCATCCGTCGCCCCGACGCGTCCCGACGCTGGTGGTCGTTGAAGGCGGACTCGATGGCGCGCTCGACCTCGTCCGGCCGCTCGGCGGGACGAAGCCGCGCAGAGCCGGTCACGGAGAGACTGAACAGCGCCGGAGTACGCGCGGCGACGCAGGCGGAGACGACATGGGCGGCCTCGGCCGCGGTGAGCACATCGAGGAGAGCGGATGCCGTCACCGCCGCCGCACGGTGAAAGGCGTCGATCGGCAGCGAGGCCAGATGCTCGACGACCACGTCCGCAGCGATGGGGCGGCCCACCTCGTCGACGACGGTGCGCAGGTCGAGATGCTCCACGATGTCGGCGTCGCCGTCGCGGAGCACCCACCGCTGAGGCCCCGGCAGCCGCGGAGCGAGCCACCGCGTCATCGAACCGGTACCCGCGCCGAGGTCGTGCAGCACGACCGGCGCAGACTCCGAGCCGGGCACGATCAGCCGCGCCAGATCGTGGGCGAGGTCGACCGAGCGAGCGTCGTCGTCGGCGGACGCCCGCAGAGCGAGCCACCCGGCCGTCGCTGTCGAGATCGTGGTCATGCCGCCTCCAGTGCCTCCGCCACGCGGCTCACGGTGTCGCGCCACGTCGGCAGGGTCGCGCGCGCGGCGAGCGCCTCTCGGCGCAGGCGCGCCCGCAGGGAGGGGTCCGAGAGCCACGCGTCCAGCGCCTCGGCGAGGGCGGCCGGGTCTCCGGCACGGACGAGCAGTCCTCCCCCGCCGGCGAGCGCGTCGGGGATGCCTCCGGTCTCGGCGGCGAGCACGGGGATCCCCCGTGCTCGCGCATCGGCGATCGCCATGCCGGAGCTTTCGACGCGGGACGGGGCGATCAGCAGTGCGCAACGCCGGTACTCGTCGGCGAGGGCGGGGCCGTCGAGCACCCCGGCGAGCCGCACTCTGCCACCGAGGGCGGACGCCTGTCGCGCGATCGTCGCTGCGAACTCAGGGAAGACCTCGGTCGAGCCGACGATCGTGCAGCTCCAGTCGCCGGCGGCCACTCGGGCGAGCGCGGCCAGCAAGGTGTCCTGCCCCTTGTGCGGGGCGATCACGCCGATGCACAGCAGCTCACCCTCGGCGGCCGACGTCGACGGCTCTGCCGGGCGGGCTCCCGGAACGGCGACCACGGTGCGATCCGGGTTCGCCAGCCCACGTCGCGCGAGTTCGTCCGCCGTCCAGTCACTCGTGACGATCACGTCGTGCGCAGACGCGAAGGCCCGCCGTTCGGCGTCGATCGCGGCATCCGTGGCGTCCGCGAAGGCCGCCGTCACCATGTGGGCGAGAACCGTCAGTCGCAGCCGCCCCGCCGCCTCCTCCACCGCGGCCGGCGCCCATCCCGCCACGAGTCCGTCGACCAGGACCCGCGATCCGTCGGGCGCGTCACGGAGCACGGATGCTGCGCCCCCCGCGTCTGCCGCCTCACGCACGTCGACGTCCCAGCCGCGGTGACGGAGACCGTCTCGGATGTGCCGGTCGTAGACGTTGCCGCCACTCACTCGCCGGGGGTCGTCGACCCCGGCGGGGACGACGAAACGGAGGGACGGGGCATCCGTCACAGCGAAACCTCGTAGGAGGCCCACGCGACGTGCGATTCGTGCAGCGTCACGACGATCCCGCTCAGGTTCGCCTCGCCGACTCCACCGTTCTTCACTCGTGCGGTCAGGCGATCGCCGATGATCTGGCACAGCCGCTCGGTCGTGGTGTTCATCCCCTGCAGGTCGGGCTCATCGTCGAGGTTGCGGTAGGTCAGCGCACCCACGATGTCGCGGAGCACCTCGCTCGCGCGTCCGATGTCGACGACGACGCCGTGCGCGTCGAGCTCGTCGGCGCGGAACGTCGCGTCGACGAGGAAGGTCGCGCCGTGCAGCTGCTGCGCGGGGCCGAAGACGTCGCCACGCAGGCTGTGCGCGATCATGATGTGGTCGCGGACGGTGACGCTGAAGCTCATTCGGCAGTCCAATCGATCGTGTGGCACAGCTCGCCGGCGGTGCCGTCGGCGAGCGCGGCGGTGACCTCGGGCAGCTGCCGCCACGTCGAGGCGCCCGCCAGAAGCTCGTCGAACACAGGATCCTCCAGAAGTCCCAGCGCCAGCGCAAGGCGGTTGCGCGTCGTGCGGGAACCTCTCCGGCGTGCGGCGACCTCACCGACCTGACTCGGCCGGAGGGCGATGCGGCGGGAGTGGAAGTCGGCACCGAGCTCCAACGAGACCGGGCGGCTGCCGAACCAGCTGGCGACGATCACCTCGCCGTCGGTGGGCGCGAGGCCGAGCGCCAGCTGCAGGCCGGCGCCGGCGCCGCTCGCCTCGATCACGACATCGGCGGGTGGGATCTCCTCCGTCGCGAGCGCGAAGCCGACGTCGAGCGCCGCGGCGGTCGCCGCGCGCGCCGGGTCGACGTCGACGAGGGTGACCTCGGAACCCGGGATGCTGCGCGCCACGCGAGCGATCGCGCACCCGATCATGCCCGCGCCGACGACGACCACCCGGTCGCCGACGAGGGGGGCGGCATCCCACAGCACGTTGACCGCGGTCTCCACCGCGCCGGCGAGCACCGCCCGGCGCGGTGGGACGGCGTCCGGCACCGGATGGAGCGCCTCCGCGGGAACCACGAAGTGCGACTGGTGCGGGAACAGCGAGAACACGGTACGGCCTCGAAGTGAGGCGGGCCCGTGTTCGACAGTTCCGACGTTGAGGTACCCGTACTTCACCGGAAAGGGGAAGTCGCCCGCCTGGAAGGGGGCGCGCATGCGCTCGTGCTCCGACGCGGGTACCTCGCCCCGGGCGACGAGGGCCTCCGTGCCGCGGCTGACGCCGGTGAAGAGGGTGCGCACCGACGCCTCGCCGTCGACCACGTCGGGCAGCGGCTCGCGTCGGAACTCCCCCCGCCCGGCGCCGACCGTCCACCAGGCGGTCGCGGCATCCGGAAACTCGCGGTGAACCTCAGCGGGTCCCTGTGTCGTGTTCCCCGTGACCGCCATGAGGAGTACACGGAGCGCGCATGGGAAAAGTTCAGTGGGTGCCCTGGTGGTGGGTCGCGGCCGGAATCGCCGGCTTGGCGGCGATCGGGACGACTGTTCGGCTGCCCGCGGCGGCGTGGGCCGCGGGCGTCGGATATCTCATCGTGTCGACGGCGCTCCTGATGAGGGGTATCCGTCGAGGTGGGGTCGAGCGCTTCGGCCCGGCGAACGCGGTCACCGCGACGCGGTCCATGCTCGTGGGACTCGTGACCGCCCTGGTGGTGGCCTCCTTCGCGGGCGCGGTGCCGACGGCTCTGCTCGTCGCGCTCGTCGCCGTGGCGCTCGCCCTCGACGGCGTCGACGGCTACGTGGCGCGCCGCACCCGCAGCGAGAGCGAACTGGGTGCGCGCTTCGACATGGAGGTCGACGCGTTCCTGCTGCTGGTGCTGTGCGTGTACGACGTGCGATACGTGGGCTGGTGGGTGCTCACGATCGGCCTGCTCAGGTACGCGTTCGTGGTCGCGGGGTTCGCGCTGCCGTGGATGAACCACACGCTGCCGCCGCGGTACTGGCGAAAGGTCGTCACGGCCGCGTGCGGCGTCGCTCTCGCCCTCGTCGCGTCGCAACTGCTGCCGCCCGCGCTGAACATCCTCGTCGCGGTCGCGGCGCTGCTGCTGATCCTCGAGTCCTTCGGACGCGATGTGCTCTGGCTCGTGCGTTTGAACCTCGCCGGCGCCCCGCTCGTTTCCCTCGAGAAGGCGTCGACCTCGCCTCCGGAAGAGAGCAGGTAGGACCATGACCGAAACCAGCGGGCGGGCGCTCTGGACCATGCGCATCCTCAGCGCGATCGCCCTCCTCGCCACGGGCGGCATCCATCTCTATCTTGCTCTGAACGGCGTCGGAGGCCTGCTGGGGGTGATGTTCATCCTGAACGCCGTGGCCGGGCTCGTCCTGGCGGCGGGGATGCTGCTCCTGCGCGGTCGGCTCCTGCAGCTCGTGACCGTGCTGAGCCTGCTGTTCCTCATCGCCACGCTCGGGGCCCTCTTCCTCGCCCTCACCGTGGGACTGTTCGGCATCCACGAGACCTGGGACTTCACCCTCGTGCCCCAGACCGTGATCGTCGAGTCGATCGGCATCGTGCTCCTCGGGATCACGACCGCGATGGTGCTGCGCCCGCAGACCGTGCCGGGCATGCGCCGCAGCCCGCAGGGCGCGTAGCGACGCACGACTCGCCGCCCCGCCGGCGGGAACGGCGGACCGCCCCGCCACAGCGTGGCGAGGCGGTCCGGGTGGGTTTCACGCGCCGACCGACTCCTTCTCGGCGGCGAGCTTCTCCTCGTCGAGACGGTCGAGTTCGTGCAGCGACGCCCCCTTCGTCTCGCGCATCGAGATGACCGCGATGAGCGTGATCGCGGCGGCGATCGCGAGATAGACGGCGACCGGGATGTACGAGCCGGTGCTGGCCAGGAGCGCGGTCGCGATGATCGGCGCCAGCGAGCCGGCGACGATCGACGTCACCTGGTAGCCCAGCGAGACGCCGGAGTACCGCATGCGCGTCGGGAACATCTCCGACATGATCGCGGGCTGCGGCGCGTACATGAAGGCGTGGATGAACAGGCCGAGGCAGATCGCGGCGACGATGATCACCGGGTTGCGTGTGTCGAACATCGGGAACGCGACGAAACCCCAAGCCGCCGCGCCGAGCGTGCCGATGAGGTAGACGGGCTTGCGGCCGATCCTGTCGGTCAGCCCGCCGATGAGCGGGATGACGATCATGTGCACGATGTGCGCGATGACCAGGAGACCGAGGATCTCAGCCGTGTCGACCTTGAGCGCCACCGCCAGGTACGTGATCGAGAAGGTCACGACGAGGTAGTACATGATGTTCTCCGCGAAGCGGAGGCCCATCGCCGTGAGCACGCCGCGCGGGTAGCGCTTGACGACCTCGAGCACACCGAAGCGCAGCGCCTTGGACTGCTCGACCTCCTTCTGCACCTCGAGGAAGATCGGCGCGTCGGTGACGCGGGTGCGGACGTAGTAGCCGATGGCGACGATGACGACCGACAGCCAGAAGCCGATGCGCCAGCCCCATGCGAGGAACTGCTCCTCGGTGAGCGTACGGCTGAGCACCAGCAGGACGACGGTCGCCACCAGGTTTCCGATCGGCACGGCGGCCTGCGGCCACGACGCCCAGAACCCGCGCGTCTTGTCGGGCGAGTGCTCCGCGACGAGCAGGACCGCGCCGCCCCATTCGCCGCCTACCGCGAAGCCCTGCGCGAAACGCAGTGCGACCAGGAGAGCGGGCGCCCAGTAGCCGATCATGTCGAACGTCGGGAGGCATCCCATCAGGAACGTCGCGACGCCGACGAGGATGATCGCGAACTGGAGCAGCTTCTTGCGCCCGTACTTGTCGCCGAAGTGCCCGAACACGATCCCGCCGAGCGGCCGTGCGATGAACCCGACGGCGTACGTGACGAACGCCGCGATGATCGGCGCATACGGGTCGTCCGACGGCGGGAACATGATCTTGTTGAACACGAGCGTCGCCGCCGTGGCGTAGAGGAAGAACTCGTACCACTCGACGACGGTGCCCGCCATCGATGCTGTGACGACGCGGCGCAGACTCGATTGCTTCATCGAGACCTGGGTTGTCTGGGGTGATGCCATGCGCTGGTACCTCCTTGTAGAGCGCGGTGGCGGCTCGGGGGGAACCGCCCTGCGGGACGTTACCTGACGCACGATTCAGGTTTCAAGGGGGTTGACTCAGGCCGATGAGTGAAGTTCGCCGGATCTTCGCGCTTTCGGCAGCCTGACGCGCCGCGGGGTGGCTGTGCTCACTCCCATGCGGCCACGAGCATCCAGTGACCGTCGACCTCTTCGACGTCCATCACGCGCGTGCGGTGGTCGACGTCGCTGCGCGCCGTGAACCGCCAGCTCTGGAAGAGCCGGCCGCCGTCGCTGCGGGTCGGAGTGTCGATGATGCGCCACCGCTCATGGTCGACGACGAGCCGCACCGGCCGCCCATGCTCGCACCACACCTGAACATCCTCACGTGCCACCATCCGCATGATGCTCCTCCTTCATCGAATCTATGTTCGATTCTAGGACGCGAGAAGCACCTGCGCAACAGTGGATGCGTTCGGGCTACGCGCTGCGGCTGTCGGCCTCAGCCGCAGCATCCACCGCGGCGAGATGGATCGCGGCGACGCCGTCGCGCAGGGCCCCGACGGGCACCTCGACGGTCTCGTACTGGGACGTGAACCCGTTCTCGTCGACCACCGACACGGTCACCAGAACGTGGCCCCGGCGCGGCAGACGCGATGCGGCGCGGGCGAGTCTCTTCGTCTTCATGTCCCCTCCGCCCACCACCGTAACGACGACCTCCGACACCCGCGCGCCGCACGCGCGGACTCACTTCAGGTAGGCATCGACGAAGAGCTCACCTCGGATGCCGCGCAGCGCATCGAGGAGGACCGGCCCGCTTCGCGTGGTCCACGCCGACATCACGATGTCGTGCGGACCGAGCGGCTCCAGCTTGCCGGTGCGCACGCGGACCATCTCCCACCCCGCGGCGCGCACGGCCCGGTCCTTGCGCCGGTCGGCCTCCTCCCGCTTGCCGACGTGCTCGAGCCCGTGCTTGCCGACGGTGTCGTACTCGAGCGCGATCCGGAGCTCCGGCAGGAGGATGTCGGGCCACACCTCGAGGTGATCGAAGAAGGGCCGCGGCGTCCGGATCGCGGTGAAGCCCGGCGTGACGGCCAGCATTGCGAAGACATCCGCACGCATCCGCGCTTCGACCGCCGACGCCGGCTTCGGCGCGCACACGCTCACGAACGGCTCCCCCACCGGAAGATCCGGCGTCTTGGCGCACAGCGTGCGCGGAGGCTTGCGACGCGATGCGCGTTCCGCGCCGGGCGCCCGGGCGACGATGCGAGGCGGGCTGGCCAGCGCGGAGCAGTCCGGACACCAGGCCGACCGGCGCCTCTCGCGGCCGGGCCGCTCGCGCTGCTCCGACGGAGTCGCGGCGAACGTGTGCCCCGCCTCGCACTGCCACAGCAACAGCACATCTGCGGCAGGCGGCACCTGGGTGAGGGTGATGCCGGCGTTCAGATCGGGGTGATACTGCCGGATGAGCGCGGGATAGGCCGCCCACTGCATTCGGTAGGTTCCCACCGGATACGGCACGTCGACACCCTTCGAGAACTGGCGCCTCGCCCACCACAGTTCCACCCGCTCCGGCATGGGCGCACTCTAGGCGGCACCACCGACACGCCCGCGGGCGGCCGCGACCTGACTGTGCAGTTCATCGTGGTCTTCCGCGGTCAGCTCCTCGTCGCCGCCGAAGACATACGGCGCACCTTCGCCCGTCTCGATGCGCGCCTTGAGACTGCCGTTCACGAACATCCCCCACGCGTTGGTGCAGATGTCGTAGCAGTCGTCGTCGGCCGTGAGCCCGTCGTGGGTGAAGACGACGCGGGTACGGCCCTCGCTCTCGAGGATGTCGAACCGGACGGTCGTGCCGTTCCACTCCTGCTTGTCGGCCACGAAGTCGAGGTGGCTGCCGGTGACCAGCCACACCACGCGGCGGCCGGGCTCCAGCTCGGTGACCCGGAATCCGCTGTAGTGCAGGCCCGGGACCACGTAGACGAACTCGCCGCCCACCTCCGTGGTCGAACCGGTGGTCCGGCCCCACCAGCCCGAGACGTCGTTGATCGCGTCGAACGCGTCCTGCGCCGAGGCGTTGACGGTGATCGTCGTGGTGAAGCTCGCGGTCATGCTTCCCGCTCCTTTGCTCGCGACCCGGTCGGATCGATGACTTGCGTGATGCAAGCGACCCTAGCGCTGCTACTTGCATCACGCAAGTGATAGATTCGACCCATGCTCGGCAAGACGTACGACACGCAGGTGTGCTCGATCGCGCGCTCTCTCGAGATGGTCGGAGAACGCTGGAGCCTGCTCATCATCCGCGACGCCCTGTTCGCGCGCGTGACGCGATTCAGCGACTTTCAACACAATCTGGGCATCGCGACGAACGTCCTCACCTCGCGACTGGAGTCGTTCGTAGCCGCCGGCATCATGCTGCGGGACGGCGCCGCCGACTACGTACTCACGCCGAAGGGCCGGGCGCTGGCCGTCTCCCTCATCGCCCTCACGGAGTGGGGCGACGAGTGGGCGTCGCCGATCGATCCGCCGATCCTCTACCGCCACTCGGTGTGCGACAGCGCGATCCACGCCACGGCGACGTGCGACGCGTGCGGCGCCGTGCCGGCGGAAGAGGTCGCGATCCGCATCGGGCCCGGCATGCCCGCGGAGTACCTGGCCGCGCGACGCGGCGGCACTCGCGCCCACTCATAGGCGCAGCATCCGTCTACGATCCGTCGCGGAGATCCGAGACGAGGGTCGTGCGCAGATCGATCTCGTCGAACACCGCGGTGCAGGCGTCCCCGAGCGGCGCCTGGGCCATGAAGCCGACCCGAACTGGCGCGGCGCCGTCGGCGAGAGAGAACAGCCGGACGAAGTCCCACCGGACGCCGTCCTGAGAGGCGTGGAACGCCCACGCATCCCCGCCCAGCGAGGCGATCCGCAGCCACACCGCGCGGTCCGTGACGACCGCGGAGTTCACGTCATCCGACAAGCCGCGCGTGACCACGCTGACGACCATCGCCTCGCCCTGCGGTGAGAACTCGAAGCAGAGCTTCGCCCAGTGGTCGCTGTCGCGCCAGATCGTCAGCGCGCCGGCGTCGAATGTCGTGCGTTGGCCGACCACCTCGACGCGCGCCTGCAGCGTGAACGGCGACGCCGGGGCGACGAAAGAGAGACTGGATGCCTCGTGCTGCGGCGGTGCGCCGGTCGCATCGTTCGTCCAGTCGACGCCCGCGGCGCAGGTCAGCTCGAGGGTGCGCGTCTGTTCGTCGTACCGCGCCAGGGACCCGCCGTGGGTCCATTCCAGCTCGGGCAGTCCTCCCACGGGCGGCGTGGACGTCATCGTTCCTCCTCGAGTCTCCGGCCGCAGTGGGTGCCGGCAGCCGACTACGACCGTATCGGTCTCGGCGACGTGGCCAGCGCTCTATCGCATGGGCCGACGTCCTGCGCATCGCAGGATCTGGTCGACGGAGAAGCTACCGGGGTGGGTTTGTGGTCGATGGAAACCGCGCAATAGGATGCGGACCGTGCCGGACACGCTCCGAGACGCGGTCCTGGGGGGACGCGATCTGCAGGCGGTGCTGCTCGAGAGCAAGACCCGGGTTCCACCCTGGCGGACCAATGCTGTCAGCAGACGTCGTCAGATCGAGCGCGCCCGAACAAGCGCCGCCCGTATCGTCTCGGTCGCCGCTCCTGCCGGATACGGCAAGTCCACGATGCTCGCGGAGTGGGCCGTCACCGAGACGCGAAAGGTCGCCTGGGTGTCGCTGGAGCGCACCGACGACGAACCCGCGACCCTCCTGCCCGTCGTCGCGTCCGCGTGCTCGAGCTTCTCATCCATCGCCGAGGACGTCGTCGACGAGATGCGGGGCGTGGGCTCCGGGGCACTCGGACGATCGGCGCCCCTCCTCGCCGCCGTGCTCTCCTCCGCACCGAACGATTTCGTCCTCTTCATCGACGACCTGCATCTGGTCGCGTCGCCGGCCTGCCAGGACGCGCTGGAGGTCCTCCTCGCGAGGGTGCCGGCCGGCTCCCAGGTCGTCCTCGCGGGCCGCCAGGAGCCGCCCGTTCTCGCGCGACTGCGCGCGCAAGGAGTCGTCTGGGAGGTGTCGTCCGACGATCTGATTCTGGACGCCGCCGACGCCCGGACGGTGTTCGACGCGGCAGGGGCCGCCCACATCGCCGAGACGGACCTCGCCGGCATCGTCGCGAAGTGCGAAGGGTGGCCGACGGGACTGTACCTGTGCGCGCTCGTCGCACGAGCGGGCGGCGACGCCACACGCGTCACGGGCGATGAACGCTACGTCGCGGATTACCTCTACCGGGAGTGCATCGAGCGCCTTCCCGAGCCGACGCAGCTCTTCCTTCGTCGCAGTGCCGTCCTCGACCAGATCTCACCGGAAGCGTGCAACGCCGTGCTGCAGATCGGAGATGCACGGCGCCGACTCGGCGACCTGGAAGCGGCGAACCTGTTCCTCGTCCCGATGGACAGGACCCGGAGCTGGTTCCGGTTCCACGCCCTGTTCCGCGAGTACCTCCTCGGGGAGCTCGAGCGGTCCGAAGGCGCCGACGCGGCTTCAGCACTGCACCTGCGCGCGGCGCAATGGCACGAGGAGCAGGGGGCCCAGGCGTCGGCCGTCGAGCACCTGCTCCGAGCAGGGGACTTCGGCCGCGCGGCCGCGCTGATCACCGAGGTCGCACTCACGATGTACGAGCAGGGCCAGATCACGACGGTGCGGCGCTGGTTCGACCAGCTCGGTCCCGCCATGCTCCTGGCCAACCCCACCCTCGTGGTCTTCAGGACGTGGGCTGCGGTGCTCCTCGGCGAGGTTGTGGAGGGCGAGAAGTGGTCGGCGCTGCTCGACCGGGTCGACGCAGGCCTGTTCCCCGAGGACGATCGCGTGCTGTTCGAATCCGCACGGTCCATGGTGCGCGCCGCGATGTGCCGGCACGGGCACGAGCAGGTCGCCGTCGACGCCGCCTACGCGATCGAGCACGAGCCGCTCACGAGCCCTTGGCGAGCCCAGGCGCTGCACCTCTGGGGATCGGCGGCGATCCTTCGGGGAGACTCTGACACCGCGGGTGAGGCGTTCGCGGACGCGATCGAGGTCGCGACCGTCGTCAACGCGCCGGACACCGTCATCCTGAGCGAGCCCGAGCTGGCGCTGATCGCGATCGACGGCGGCCTGTGGACGGCCGCCGCCGCCCACGCCCAGCGGGGCGCCGACGCGATCGACGCGAACCACCTGGAGGGTTACCCCACCACCGCGTTCGCCCTGGCCGTCGCCGCTCGGGTCGCCGTGCACCTCGGCGACCGTGAGCGCGGCGAGCGACTCCTCGCTCGCGGCATGCGGGCGAGGGTGGGGTGCACCCACTTGCTCCCGTTCGTCTCACTGCGCGTGCGCCTGCAGCTCGCCAAGGCGCACGTCGCTCTCGGCGACCGCTCCGCGGCGTTCCACCTCCTTGCGGAGTGCGACCACCTGCTGCGGAAGAGGCCCGACGTGGGAGTCGTCGCGGCCCAGATCGAGGAGTTCCGGGCCGGACTGTCCGCGGAGCCTCACCGCGGAGGAACGGTACCGCTGACGCCGGCCGAACTCCGCCTCCTGCCGTACCTGCAGACGCACCTCACGATCGCCGAGATCGGGCAGCGGCTGTACGTCTCGCGCAACACCGTCAGCTCCCAGCTCAGCTCGGTCTACCGCAAGCTCTCCGTGACGACCCGCGGCGCCGCTGTCGAACGCGCGGTCGCCATCGGCCTGCTCGGCGGGTAGGCACGCCGCCGCCTCACTCCTGGTCGCCGAGGAAGTCCTCGCTGTACCCCAGGGCGAAGGCGATGCGCGGGGCCGCAGCAACCGCTCGCGGCAGTCCGACGATGCTGACCAGGCCGTCCATCACGGCGATGATCTCGTCGTCGGCGACGCCCGCGGAGAGGGCATCGTCGATCGCCGTCTGCAGCGACACGTGGGGTGCCGACATCGCGATCAGCGCGCCGACCCTGATGAGCTCTCTCGTGCGGTCGTCCACGCATCTCGCCCAGAGCTCGCCCGAATCGTCCGCGAGCGCGCGATCGCCGATGCAGAACCGCCGGAGAAGCTCAGGTCCATCCAACGCCGGTCTCCCCCCTTCGCGAACGAGCTGCAGAATGTTCCCCCAAGTCCACACTGCGGCAGTCGTCGACGCACCACATAGATAGCGTGAACCGGCACGACCTCAGGGTCGCGCCGTCGCCTCTTCCGCAGCATCCGCTTCACCGGAATCAGATGGGGAGACGACGTCCGATGAGGGCGTCCGGGCGGGTTTGAGCTCGCTCACCACCATCCCGATCACGATGAGGGCAGCGCCCACCAGCGCGATGGGGGCCATGCGCTCGCCGGCCAGCCTGCCGACGACGCCCGCCCACACCGGCTCCCCCGCGTAGATGATCGTGGCGCGCGTGGGCGAGACCGACTTCTGCGCCCAGTTCATGGTCAGCTGGATGACGCAGCTCGCGACGCCGAGACCGACCGCGGGGATCAGCCATCCCCAGGAGAACGCCGGCACGGCCTCTCCCACGACCGGCATCGTCAGCAGGGCGAGCAGCCCTGCGACCGCCAGCTGCACGATCGTGACCCGGCCGAGGTCGACCCGCCGCGCGAAGAAGCTGATCAGCACGACCTCGCCCGCGATCGCCAGCGTGCTGATGATCGTGAGGAGCTCGCCCGTGCCGAGACCGGTCCCGTATGCGCCTGGCCCTGCCACCAGGAGGAGCCCGACGAAAGCCAGCCCGACGCCGATCAGGGTCATCCTGCCCGGGGCTTTGCGCCACACCAGCCACTGAAGAAGGGGAACCAGCGGCACGTAGAAGGCAGTGATGAACGCAGACGTGCTGCTGTTGATCGTCTGGAGGCCGGCCGATTGAAGCCCGTATCCGAGGTAGATCGTCGTGCCGATCGCGACGCCTGCCCAGACATCGATCGCCCGGATCCCGCGCAGCGTGGACCGGAAGACGACCGCCGCGGCGACGGCGGCGACCAGGAAGCGCAGCCCCACGAAGAACCAGGGACCGCTGTGCTGCATGGCGATGTGGACGATGAGGAAGGTCGACCCCCACAGCGCGGTGATGCCGACGAGTGCCCACTCCTGTCTGCTGAGGGATACCGACCATCGACTGTGCAACATTCTGCACATGTTAGTGTGCAGAATTGTGCACACGCAAATCGAGCGAGAATCGGCCGTCCTCCGCCACGTGGGCGAGAACGTCCGCGCCGCGCGGGCCCGGGCGGCGATGAGCCAGGCGGCCCTCGCCGAAGCCTCGGGGCTGAGCCGACGCACCGTCATCAACCTCGAGGCAGGGGAAGCCAACGTCAGTCTGTCGGCCGTCGATCGCCTCGCAGAGGCTCTCGGCACCACCTTCAGTCGACTGGTGGCCGAACCCTCCTCACCATCCACCCGCATCGACGAGGTCATGTGGCGCGGAGCCGGGCCCGCCAGCATCGCGGTCCTGTGCGGTGCGGCGCCCGCGACCATGGAGGCGCAGCTGTGGACCTGGGCATTGGAACCAGGAGATCGGTACGACGCGGAGCCCGACCCCGCCGGCTGGCACGAGATGGTGCTGGTCACCGGCGGCCGCCTGATCATCCGGCGCGCCGACGGTGACATCGCCCTGGAGGCGGGCGGCCACGCCACCTATCCGACGGATGCGTCGTACAGCTACGTCAACGACGGGGACGGGGTGGCGGAGTTCGTGAGACTCGTCATCTCCTGACTCCGCTCCCCCGCGGCGCAGACGATGGCGCGGCGCGGTCAGACACGTGACCGGTTCCTCCTGGCGATGGCGCGGGCGACGACGAGGCCGGCACCGACAGCGATGAACGCGCCGCCGAGCATGACCCACGGCGTGGGCGACTCCGCTCCCGTGGCCGGAAGCGCGCCGCCCGACGGCGGCTGTGCCGCCGGCGGGGCCGCGACGACGGTCACGCTCGTCGGAGACCCGGTGCCGCCGTCTTTGTCGGTCGCCGTGAAGGACGCGGCGAACGAGCCCGCCTTCGTGTAGGTGTGCGACACCGGCGGATCCGCGGGGCCGACCACGGTTTCGACCGGCGACCCGTCGCCCCAGTCGACGGTGTACGTGAAGAGCGCCTCCATGTCGGCGGACGACGGGTCGTCGGCGCCGACCTTGATCGTGAAGAGCTTGCCTGCGGTGGCGGTGAGCGCACCGGTGAGGACCGACTCCGGCGCGGTGTTGGCGACGCTCAGCAGCGCGGTCTCGGTCGCGGAATCGTCGCCGAACGACACGCGGAGCGTGACGGTGTGCGCAGCGGGGCCGTCATCGACGCCAAGCGCCTCGAGCTGTGCCCATGTCAGGGTCGGGGCGACCCCCGACGCGTCGGCGAAGACGTCGTCGCCGTCGATGTCCCACTCGTAGGTGGCCCCCGCCGTGGACCCCGACGCATCGAGCGTGAGCTCGTCACCCTCGTCGATCGAGTACGGGCCCCCGGCGTCGGCGACGAGCGGTCCGCTGACGACCACCGGGACGCTGATCACCTTGCCGGACGGCTGCACGGTGAAGGTCAGGACCTGATCGCCCACCGGGACGGTCGGCGGCACGGTCAGTGAGACGGCAGCCGTCCCGCTCTGGCCGTTCGCGGGTGCCGCGTTGCCATTCGCTGCCGGGGAGAAGATCGCCGGCACAGAACCGAGCGGCACTCCCCCGACGGCGACCGCGACGCTCGAGGACGCCGGCGCGCCGAGGCTCGTGAGATCGAGGTACGACAGCGTCGTCGACAGGAGCTCGCCGTGATTCAGCGCGGTCGGCAGGGGCGACACGGCCGCGGAGGTGCGGATGTGATCGGGCGCGATCCCGGGAGCAGCTGCTCGTGCCTGGAGGTACGCGATCCATGCGTCCCGGTCGACGAGTCCCGAGTCCGCGGGCGACGTGCCCTGCGTGAACACCCGGAAGTTGTCTCCTCCCGCCACCAGGAACGAGAACGTCGCGATCTTGTAGGTCGCGGCCAGGTCGATCGGCTGGCCCGACACGGTGATCGATGTGATGCGCGCGCCCTCAGGCAGCGCCGGGTCGAAGGTGTAGTCGACGTTGTCCGACAGGCTGAGCTGCAGGTAGGCGCGAGTGGGGACCTGGTTTGCGGCATCGCGCTGCCACTGCTGTTCGAGCATCGTCTTCACCTGCGCACCTGTGAGGTGGGTGGTCCACAGATTGTTCACGAACGGGAGCACGCTGTTGGCCTCGGCGTAGGTCACCACCCCATTGCCCTCTGCGGCGGACGCGGGGTAGAAGAGTTCCGCGCGCAGTCCGCCCGGGTTGACGACGCCGATCGTCGCGGCGTCTGTGGGCAGGTCGACGCCGAGCGGGTCCAGGGTGTCGCGCAGCACGTTGGAGACGAGTGCGCCCAGCGAGGACTCCAGGTTGCGCTGGTCGCGGTTCGCGTTGTTGCGGACCGCTTGGTAGCCGTCGGCACCGAACGCGCCGTTCGCGTAGGCGGTCGTGATGTCACCGCTCACCAGACCGACCGGCTGGTTGCCGACCTCCGCCGCATTCGCGAGTGCGTCGACCACGATTTGGTTGACCTCCACCAGGCCCGGGTAGGCCGCGATCAGATCGGCGTCGGCCATGGTCGTGCGCGGCACGTTGACCGCGCTGAGAATCGTGACACCGCCGGTGTCAGGATCGACCTGCAGATCCACCTTGCCGACGAAGTCCCCGTAGCTGCCCGTCTGCAGCACCGGACGTGTCGCACCCGGCACACCGGGCACCGGTGCACTGTAGACGTAGGCCTGGTGGGTGTGCCCGTTGAGGAGCACGTCGACCTCGGCGGAGACCCCATTGACGATGTCGGCGAAGGCGGCGCTGGCGGCGATGTTCTGCTCGAGCGTGGAGACGCCGCTCGGAGCGCCCTCATGGAAGGTCGCGACGAGCACTTCCGCTTCGCCGTTCGATTCGTCGCCGTCGCTCAACTCGCCGGCGACGCGGTTGACCGCCTCGACCGGGTCGCCGATCGTGACGCCCACCATGCCCGCGGGCGAGACGAGGGTGGGCGTCTCCTCGGTCACCGCTCCGATCACGCCCACCCGGACGCCGTCGAAGGTGAGCACCGAGTACTCCGGAAGCAGGGGCGCGCCGGACGTGGAGTCGTAGACGTTCGCGCCGAGGTAGTCCCACTCCGCGTTGCGCGCACCAGGGGCGCCGATGATGCGGTCGCGCAGATCCGGCCAGCCCTTGTCGAACTCATGGTTTCCGACGGCGCTCGCGTCCAGCCCGATCGCATTCATGACGTCGATCGTCGGCTGATCGTCGGCCACCGCCGACGCGAAGAGCGACGCGCCCACGAGGTCTCCGGCACCCGTGATCGCCACATTCCCGCTCGTCGACGACGCGATGATCTGCTCGATCGTCCCCGCCCACTTCACGGTGTTGGTGTCGATGCGGCCGTGGAAGTCGTTGATCGACACCAGCGTGATGTCGACGGGGTCCGCGGCGGACGCGCTCATCGGCATCGCGAGCAGTGCGGCGGTCACTGCCACGGCCGCACCCGCCGCGGCGAGACGCCGCCGGGAGCGCGAGCGGGCAACGGGCGAGGAATCGATCGTCTTCATCGGGTGTGGCCTGTCTGGTGAGAGCGATGCGGCCGCGATCGGCTGATGAGAACCTACGGTGTCGCGCCCGCTCCTGTACAGAGCAGACTCCCAGTCCCAAGTTCGTCGCCCGGGCGATCGAGACGGCACGAACGACCCGGAGCGCCCGCACCGGCCCCGCCCGCCATCCCATCCCAACGAAAAAATCCCCGGCTGAGCCGAGGATTTGATCTGTAGCAGGAGCGGGGCTTGAACCCGCGACCTCACGATTATGAGTCGTGCGCTCTCACCAACTGAGCTACCCTGCCATACGCATCCAACGGTCACGAAATGGATGCTGCGAGCCCCGAGTCAGGATTGAACTGACGACCCCTTCCTTACCATGGAAGTGCTCTGCCACTGAGCTATCGGGGCGTGCTGCCTGCAAGCAGGCAACTAGAAGAGGATACCAGAGGCGTGGCACCCTTCCGAACCACTCAACCCACCGTGTGGGTCCCGTCGGTGTACTCCTGCAGCCACGGCCACGGGTCGATGGCGGTGGTGCCGTTCTTGAGGATCTCGAAGTGCGTGTGGGCGCCGTACGAGCGGCCCGTATTGCCGGTGCGGCCGATGACCGTGCCGACGGTGACGTGCTGGCCGGGGGTGACCTGCAGCGAGCCGTACTGCATGTGCGCGTAGTGGCTCGAGACCATCTGCCCGTCGACGATGTGGTCGATGATGACGTGCACGCCGTAGGCGCCGCCCGCCTCCGAGGCGACGCGGACGGTGCCGTCGGCGATCGCCTGCACGGGAGCGCCGTTGCCTGGCGTGAAGTCGATGCCCTCGTGCATGCGGCCGGAGCGCATGCCGAACCCGTACGACATCGTCACACCGACCGCGAAGGGCCACTGGATGTTCGAGTTCGGGTTGTTGTGGAAGAGGTTCGAGAAGTTCTTGATCCCCGCCTCCGACGCGAGCTGCGCCGTGGTGGTCGTCGCGTAGTTCTCGGTGCGCTGGAGGGTGTCGCTCTGCGCATCGCCAGGAGCCACGTACGCCTGGATCTCGGCCTCGTCCATGAGCGGCGCCGAGTCGTCGCCGACGGCGAGCACCGACAGCGAGGACTCTGTGCCGTTGACCGCGGCGACCGCCTCGGCCGGGGTCGTCATGCCGACGGCCATCAGCCCGACGATGCCGAAGACGCCGACCGAGAACGACGCGGTGGCGACGCGCTTGAAGGCCGAGCCACGACGGGTCTGCGCACGGCGCGGCGCCGCGTGAGGCGTCGCCTCGGCCTCGGGCTCCGCAACGGCCGCGGCCTGCTGAACGGGTGTCTCGCCGGTGAAGGCGAACAGGCGGGATGCGGCTTCGAACTCGTCGACTCCGGATGCTGCCGGAGTGGGGATCGGGCCGGTCAGAGGCTCGATGCGCTCGGTGCGAGGGCGCTCGCTGCGCCCGCGGGGCGTCTGCGGCTCGGCGGTGTGCGAGGCGCCGGAGGAGGCGACCGGCTCCGGCTGGGTCGTGGTCGCCGTCTGCGACGGCGCGGCGGCCCGCGGTGCGGCCGTCGATTCGGGCTCGGCCTGCCTCGGGGCAGGTGCCGGCGACACGGCGGGCGCTGCGGTCGGCTGCGGTGCCGCCGCCTCGACCTCGGGCGCCGTCGTGGCCACCGTCTCAGCGGCTTCGGCGGCGAGAAGCCTCGCGAAGGAGTCGGCCATCCACGTGGAGGCACCCTCGGTCGGCGTCGCACTCTGGGCGGGCGCCGGAACAGCGGTGGAGGAGGCCGGCGACTCGGCGATCGCGACGGGCTCCAGAAGCTCGAACGGCTCGGCAGGAGCAAGAACGGTGTCGAGCAGCGGTGCCGGCTCTTCGCGGGCCGGCAGTCCGGCCTCGAACGCCGCGGCCGGACGCTCGGGCTCGGCGGGAGCGACAGGGGCGATCGGCGGCACGACGGTCACGGGCTGCTCGGTCGTGTGGGAGCGACGCGAGCGTCGGCTCACCTGCTCGGCGGCGGGCGCGGCGGCAGCAGCGACCGACGAACGGGCACGGGCGCGCGGCGCGACGGGCTCGATCACGGGGCCGGACGCCGCCGGAAGCTCGACAGACGACGGTGCCGGGGCCACGGGCTCGACCGGCGTCGCCACCGGAGCCGGAGCCACCGGGGCGGAAGCGACCGGAGTCACCGGAGCCGCGACCTCAGGAGTCGACGCGACGTACGACGTCGCCTCGGGCTTCACCGCGGGGGTGGCGGCAGCATCCGTTCGCTTCGACTCGACCGGACGACCCCACACGACCGCGGGACGCTCGGGAGCGGTGCTCGCCGCCTGCCGCCGTACGGTCGCACGGCCTGCCCCGGCTGCCTCCGGCGTCGCCTGAGCAGGCGCTGCGGAGGGTCGGCTGGAGCGTCGCGTGGGCGCAGATCCGGCCTGGGGGGCGTCGAAAGGCAAAGCGGAAGTAGGCTCTCAGGTCGTGCCGCGAGGGGGGGTGTTCGCGACAAGGCGGTCTTCGGGCAAAAGGACCCCTCCGCCGTTCGGGTGGCGAAGGTAACGATCGGGTAAACCCTACCCCGGGCGTCCTGGGAATGCCATGTGCGGCTCGGATTTCATGACGCGCGTTTGGTGAGGATTCGATGAGAACCGCGTCTTCACGCGAGTCCCGCGGCCTCCGCCAGGCGGTCGAAGATCGCCGGAGTCGCGGCGACGATGAGGGGGGCGCGCGGACCGCCGTCGGGCTTCGCGCGGCCGAATCGGCCACCCGCCTCGGTCACGAGCAGCGACCCCGCCGCGAAGTCCCACGGGGCGAGCCCGCGTTCGAAGTACCCGTCCAGGCGCCCGGCGGCCACGAAGGCCAGATCGCTCGCGGCCGACCCTCCGCGACGCAGATCGCGCGCGGGCACGGCGGGCATGACGCGGCCGATGAGCTCGATGTCTCCGGGCCGGGTCGCGGGGTCGTAGCCGAACCCGGTCGCGAGGAGGGCGCCGGCTCCTCCGACCTCCGGGTTGACGGCGAGCCGGTTCACACCCAGCCACGCTCCCTCGCCGCGGGCGGCGTGGAACATCTCGCCGAGCACCGGGGTGTAGACGACGCCGGCCAGCGCCTCCCACTCGCCGGGGGTGGGCTCGCCCTGGACGGCGGCGATGCTCACGGCGTACGACGGGATGCCGTAGGCGTAGTTCACGGTGCCGTCGATCGGGTCGACGACCCACGTCACGCCGCTCGCGCCGCGGTCGCCGCCGGTCTCCTCACCGAGGAACCCGTCGTCGGGGCGCGCGGCCGACAGCCGGGCGCGGATGAGCGCCTCGACCTCGCGGTCGGCCTCCGTCACGATGTCGGCGAGCGCGGTCTTGGTCGCCGCGATCGCGACGCCCGCTTCGCGCCGCGTCCGGGCCAGATCCCCGGCTTCGCGGGCGATGTCGATGGCAAGGGATTCGAGGTCGTGCTCCAGGCTCATGCCTCCACGGTAACGAAGCGGCGCGCTGCCCGAGCACGCGCCTGGGTAGCGTGGAGCCCATGGTCGCTGCCGCCCGTTCCTCCCGCTTCGACGTCGCCATCGTCGGCGGCGGTCACAACGCCCTGGTCGCCGCCGCCTACCTGGCCCGAGCCGGACGCTCGGTCGTCGTCCTCGAGCGGCTCGACCACGTGGGCGGCGCCGCGGTGTCGGAGCGGCCGTGGGCGGGCGTCGACGCACGGCTCTCGCGCTACTCCTATCTCGTCAGCCTGCTTCCGCAGGGCATCATCGACGACCTGGGGCTCGACATCCGCCTGCTGCGCCGCCGCTACTCCTCGTATACGCCCGATCCGGCGGCTCCGTCGCGGGGCATCCTGATCGATACCGCGGATGCCGCGGCCACCGCGGGCTCCTTCGCCCGCGTCACCGGGAGCAGCGGTGAGGCGACGCGTTTCGGTGCGTTCTCCGACCGGATCGAGCCCGTCGCGCGGCTCCTCTTCCCCTCGATGACGCAGCCGCTCCGTCGCCACGGAGAGGTGCGGGCGGAGCTCGGCGACGACCGGCTCTGGTCCGACCTCTTCGAGCGCCCCCTGGGCGACGTGATCCGGTCGTCGTTCGACACCGACATCGCCCGCGGCATCGCGCTCACCGACGGTCTCATCGGCACCTTCGCCTCCGCCGACGACGAGAGCCTCCGCCAGAACCGCTGCTTCCTCTACCACGTGATCGGCGGCGGGACCGGGCACTGGGACGTGCCCGTCGGCGGCATGGGCCGTGTGACGGCCGAACTGTCGCGCGCCGCGACCGAGGCCGGGGCCGAGCTGCGTACCGAGACCGAGGCGACCGCCGTGACGCCGGACGGCGAGATCGCGCTCGCGGGCGGTGGCGTCGTGCACGCTCGGCTGGTGCTGAGCGGCGTCGGACCGGCGGTTCTCTCGCGACTGCTCGTTGCCGGCGGCGCGGACGCCCCTCCCGCCGACGCGCCGGCGCCCGAGGGCGCGCAGCTGAAGGTCAACATGCTGCTGAAGCGGCTCCCCCGTCTCCGCGACGGCAGCGTCGCTCCCGAGGCGGCGTTCGCCGGCACCTTCCACGTCAACGAGACCATGACCCAGCTCGACGACGCGTACCGGGCGGCGGTGGGCGGCAGCATCCCTGATCCCCTGCCGGCCGAGATCTACTGCCACTCCCTCACCGACCCGACCATCCTCGGTCCCGACCTGCGCGCATCGGGCGCACACACCCTGACGCTCTTCGGCCTCCAGGTGCCGCACCGCCTCGTGGACGGACGGGACACGGATGCTGCGCGCGCGGCGCTCCTCGAAGCGGCCCAGCGCTCGCTCGACGCGGTGCTCGCCGAGCCCATCGCCGATTGTCTCTACGAGGCTCCCGACGGCACGTTGTGCGTCGAGGCGCGGACCACCGCCGACCTGGAGCATTCGCTCGGCATGGTGGGCGGCGACATCTTCCACGGGCCGCTCTCGTGGCCGTGGGCGGGAGACGACGAGCCGCTCGACACCCCTGCCGAGCGCTGGGGCGTGGCGACGCAGCATCCGACTGTGTTGATGTGCGGTTCAGGTGCGCGCCGTGGCGGCGCCGTCAGCGGCCTCGGCGGACACAACGCCGCCATGGCCGCGCTGGAGCTGCTCCGGCACTGATCCTGCGATGGCGAGGTCGAGGCCAGCGCGTCGCACCTGGCTTCGACAGGTCAACCGCGGTTCCACAGGGACAGAATCGGCGCGAACCTCCGGCAGAACCCCGGTTGACCTGTGGAGCGAGGAGGAGTCGGATGCTGTGACCCGCAGCGGGTCCGTCGCTCAGGGGCGCGGCGGCAGCGGCGGGGGCGGCGGGTAGCCCTCGTACCCGGGCGCCGTCACGGGCGACTGCGGCGCGGCGGGCTCGGTGGGTGCAGGAATCTGCGGGGCGGGCAACTGCGCGGACGGAGCCGGCTCGATCCGGGTGAAGACGTGCGCGCCCGGCGACGGGTACCCCGTGTAGTACGCGTTCCAGTCCGGCGAGCCGTCAGGCAGCATCGGCAACGGCGTGGCGCCGTCGACGTACGTCGGCCACGGGAGGAGTTCGTGCGAAGCCGGGGCACCGACCGGCGCGGCGATGGCGGCGGGGCCGACCGGGGCCGCGAGGACCGGGTACGCGACGTGGGCGCGGGGCTTCCTCGGCGCGAGCAGCACGTTCACGAGCGGCAGAAGCGCCGTGCCGACCGCCGCGAGGATCGCCACGGCGACCACGATGCGCCAGTAGAGGTCGGCGAGGATGAGCCACTCGCCGAACGCCAGCGGAATGATCAGCAGGGCCGCGAGGCCGACCACGAGCGCGATCGTGATGATGGCGACGGTGCGGGTGAACGGCGTGTCGTGACGCTGGAGCGCCTTCATGTAGAGGCGCACGTGCAGCAGGACGAGCTGCAGGATCAGCACGATCAGCAGGAACTGGACGAACTTCGAGAACCCGATCCAGAAGTAGCGCTCCGGCATCCAGATCATGATGGCGCCGAGCAGGAGCGCGATGATCCAGGAGGCCATGCTCGCGAGCGCGAACCAGGCCGGACGCTGCGGCGCGAGGTGGGCGTCGAGGATGGCGACCCCGGCGAACGCGACGAGCAGCAGGATCGTCAGGAACGCGCGTCCGATGAGGCCGTTCTGCCCTCCGATGAGCACCCAGACGACACAGACCAGCGCGGCGGCGATGAGGGCGCCGATCGCGACCCAGATCGCGATCCGCAGCAGCGGCGAGGGCGAGGCATCCGTCCGCCCGTCCTGCGCTCTCGGAGCGGGCGTCGCATGCGGGTCGGGCGCGGTCATGGCGATCCTCTCGTGGCGGGGCGGAGTGCCTGCACCGCCCATCCTGACATGCCGCCCGGCGGCGCGTGCGGGCGATCGCGGGCGGGGTCGCGAACCCGGATCCGAACGGATGCCTCAGCCCACGGCGCGTCCGAGATCCTCGACGAGCTCGGCGCCGGGGAGGGCGAGCAAGGCGCTGCCGGGGAGGAACAGCTTGCTGCCGCGCACGCCCCCGCCGATCACGACCTCCGGCGCCGCAGCGACGGCGGCATCGACGAGGATCGGCCAGTCGCCGGGGAGGCCGATCGGGGTGATGCCGCCGTACTCCATGCCGGTGAGCGCGACGGCTTCGTCCATCGGTGCGAACGAGGCGCTGCGCACGTCCAGGCGCCGGCGCACGACACCGTTGACGTCGGCGCGCGTCGTCGCGAGCACCATGCACGCGGCGAACCGGACGTCGCCGCCGCGCTTGCCCTTCACGACGACGCAGTTGGCCGACGCTTCCGGCGCGACGCCGTACCGCTCGCAGAACGCGGCCGTGTCGGCGAGCGCGGCGTCGATCTCGGCGACACCCACCGTCGCCGCGACGGCGGGATCGAGCTGCGCGAGGCCGTTCACGACGGCGGGGCTGACGAGCTCGGGATGCCGCGTGGCGGCCTCCGCGGTGAGGGTGCCGGTGGCGGTCCAGATCATCGCCTCAGGCTAGCCGCCCGGAACGACGAAGCGCCCCGCGGTGCGGGGCGCTTCGTGTGGTGGTGGTGGCGAGTGAGGGATTCGAACCCCCGAAGTCGATGACAGCTGAGTTACAATCAGATCCCTTTGGCCGCTTGGGTAACTCGCCAGGTGCGCACCCGTCCGACTTTTCCAGACGACCGGAGGCGCGATCCACCATATTACGCGTAGATGCCCGAGGTCTGAAATCGGCCCGGTCTAGGTGCCGATGTGGTCGATGTCGAGGCTCTCGAGCGCGCTCGGCGTGCGCAGCAGCGCCCCCTCGAAACGGCATGTCGCGGCCGCCGCGTCCATCGCCGAGACCAGCACCGTGTCCCAGTCGTCGGCACTCTCCGGCGTCCCCGTGACGAGTGCGGCGACGGTGGCCGCGAAGGCGGCGTCGCCCGCGCCCATCGTGTCGACGATGCGGCCGGGCAGGTTCGAGATCGGCCGCGTCACCACGACCTCGCCGGCCTCGATCGTGGCGCCGGCTGCGCCTTCGGTGGCCAGCACCGCGCGGGCGCCGAGATCGATCAGGCGGGCGCGCAGGGCGTCGAGCCGCTCCTCATACAGCAGCGCGGCGTCGTCCTCGCCGACCTTCACGAGGGCGGCCCCGGCCGCGAGGGACTCGAAGCCGCGCACGAACTCGTCCTTGTCGTGCATCATGCCGGTGCGGGGGTTGGGATCGACCGCGACGGATGCCTCCGCCCCGGCGATCGCGTCGGCCAGCTCCGCGGCCTGCTCGGCGTCGTCGAAGGCGAAGCAGCTCACGACGACGAGGTCGGCGTCCGCGAAGGCCTGGCGCTCGGCGTCGCCGAAGCGGATCCGCCGGCGCTTCGACGCCTCGTTGAATTCGTACACGGGCTCGCCGGCGCCGGAGCGCGTGCTCACGGCGCGTGCGGTGCCCAGGAGCGACGGCGTCGCAAGCAGCTCTACGCCGAAGTCCGCGAGGTAGCGCCTGACGCGCGACGCCGGCTCGTCGTCGCCCAGCATCGCGACGAGGGTCGCCGGAACGCCGAGCCGCGCGAGGCCGACCGCGACATTGAGCGCAGCTCCCCCGACGAACTCCCGCACGCCGTGGTCGTCTCGCAGCTCGTCGATGAGCGCGTCGCCCACCACCACGACCGTCATCGCCGCACTCCGGCCGTCTCGAGCACCCGGCCGACGAACGCCTCGGTGCGCCGGCGGGTGCCGTCGATCTTCATGTCGACGCTCGCCCGCACCTCGTTGGGCGCGAGCGGCGGCGCGAGGCGCACGTTCTCGTGGCACGACAGGTCTGCGCAGATGTACGTGCCCACGCTGTCGCCGTGCACACCGGCCTCGCCGGCCTTGCGCGCCGTGTACATGGTGACCTGGTCCGCGGGCTGCATCGTGTGGCACAGGTTGCACAGCGCCGCGCGGGCGTGCGACGAGCCCTCGGCGCCGCGCAGCACGATCGCGGCGGGTTCGCCGTCGATCTCGGCGACCAGGTAGCCCCGACCCCGCGTACGCGGGTCGCGCCACGCCAGGAAGTCGAGGTGATCCCAGTCGGTGAGCACGAAGTCGTGAGGCAGGGTGACGAGACGCAGCTCGTCGGCGGAGGCGTTCACGAACGCGGAACGCAACTCATCTTCGGTCAGTGGGCGCATGGCACCTCCTCGCCCGCCCAGTCTACGAAGGACGACGGATGCCGCCACCCCGCGTGTTCGCGCACGCGGAGGCGGCAGCATCCGTCCTCCCTGTCGTCAGGCCGTCGCAGCCGGGGTCGCGGCGTCGTCGACCGGGTCGGGCTCGGACTGCTCGGCGGCGCCCGATCGGTCGCGGATCAGGAAGCCGAACCCGAACGCGATGAAGAACATCAGCACGCCGTACACGGCTGCCGGCAGCGACAGCTCGACCGAACCGAGGACGGTCTGCGCGATGACGATCGCGAGGGTCGCGTTGTGGATGCCGATCTCGAATGACGACGCGATCGACTGGCGCTTGCCGACCTTCACCAGGCGGGGCGCGAAGTAGCCGATCGTGAGGCTGATGAGGCAGAACACGATGGTGATGAGTGAGAGGCGGCCGAAGTTCTCGAGCAGCAGCGCCCAGTTCTGCGCGACGGCGCCGGCGATCACGACGACGAGGATGATCACCGACGCGATGCGGACCGGTTTGTCCATCGCCTTCGCGAAGCGCGGCCAGAAGCGGCGCACGATCATGCCGAGCGCCACCGGCAGCAGCACGATCGCGAAGACTTCGATCGTCTTCGCCCACTGCAGACCCAGCTGGTCGTCGAACGGGTTGAAGTAGAGGATCGCGAGGTTGGTGATGAGCGGGAGCGTGAACACGGCGATCACCGAGTTCACGGCCGTGAGCGAGATGTTCAGGGCCACGTCGCCCCGGAACAGGTGGCTGTAGAGGTTGGCGGTGGTGCCGCCCGGCGACGCCGCGAGCATCATCATGCCGACCGCGAGGATCGGCGGCAGCTGGAACGCGAGCACCAGCCCGAAGCAGATCAGGGGCAGCAGCACGAGCTGGCACACGAGGGCGACGATCACCGCCTTCGGCTGCTTGAGGACGCGGGCGAAGTCGCCGAGGGTGAGGCTCAGGCCGAGCCCGAACATGATGATTCCGAGGGCCACGGGCAGGCCGATGGTGGTCAACGCTGACATGGGACTCAGTGTGTCAAACGATGCGACTGCGTGTCACGGTTGTCCACAGCCCGCGCGGGCGTCGTCAGGCGGACTCGACCTGCTCCGCGGGAGTGGTCTCGTCGGCCGAGGCCACGCCGCGCGAAACCTCGTCCGCCGTCGCCGCCTCAGGCTCGGGTGCGGGCACCGGGACGCCTGCGAGCCGCCACACCGCGAACGCGGGCCCGTCGGCCGACAGCAGCACCGCCCCGTCGTCGGCCACCGCGAGGGTCGCGTCGCCGACGAGCGGCTCGGCCGCAGCGGCGCCCGGGAGGGCGCCCGCCGGGATCTCGGCATCCGCGTCGCCCTTCGCCGCCGCGACGAGCAGCGTCTCGTCGGCGGCCTCCCGCACGAACACGACGGAATCGTCGTCGACGTGCACCCAGCGCAGTCCCCCGGTCGACAGGACAGGGTGCGCATGCCGCAGCGCGACGAGCTCGCGGTAGAGCGCGAGCCGTTCGGCGACGTCGGGCTCCCCCTCGGTGCCCCACGGGATCGGCGTACGGCTCGCCTCGCCGTCGACCCCGACGAGGCCGAACTCGTCGCCCGCGAAGATCACGGGCAGACCTGGGAGCGTCATCATGAGGCCTGCCGCGACCGGCACCGTTCCGGGAGCCGCGTTGGTGGCGAAGCGCCCGGTGTCGTGCGTGTCGAGCGGCTGCATGTTGCCGAGCCGCACGCGCCACGGGATGCCCGCGGTGAAGCGCACCACGGCGTCGACGAACTGCCGTGCGGTGTACCGCGGGATGCCGCCGATCGGCTGCGTGAAGAACCACGGCTCGGTCGCCTCGCGGCCGTCGTACGTGAGGTACGGCGCGTGGGTCGGCTCGGAGAGCCACCCCCACACCGGCCGCGTGAACGACGGGTACGTCATGGCGCCGTGCCAGCCGTCGCCCTGCAGGTCGCTCGCGGCGTCGTTGGTCGACTCCCCCAGCAGGATCGTGTCGGGGTTGATCTCGATCATCGTGCGCCGCAGCAGCTGACGCACCTCGGCGTTGAGGTCGACGGAGCCGAGGCGCCCGGTCATGTTGGCGACGTCGATGCGCCAGCCGTCTGCCGAGTACGGCGGCTTCAGCCACTTCGCGACGACGGAGTCGGGTCCCTCGATGAACCGGTCGCGCAGCTCCTGCGACGCCCAGTTGAACTTGGGCAGTGTCGGCACGCCGAGCCATGACGCGTACTCGGTGTTCGCAGCATCCGTGAAGTAGTAGAACTCCTCCTCGGGGGCGCCGGGGTGGCCGAGGGCGGCCTGGAACCACTCGTGCCGATCGCCCGAGTGGTTGCTCGTGAGATCGCCGATGACACGGATGCCGCGGGCATGAGCCGCCTCGATCAGCCGGACGTACGCCTCATCGCCGCCGAGCAGCGGGTCGACGCGGTCGAAGCTCGACGCGTCGTAGCGGTGGTTGGACGCCGCCGGAAAGATCGGCGTGAGATAGAGCAGGTTCACGCCGAGCGACACCAGGTGGTCGAGCTTCTCGATGACGCCCTCGAGGTCGCCACCGTAGAACTGCTGCGAGCGCGCCGGCACGACGGGGTCGACAGGGTCGTCCCAGGTCGCCGGGATCGCCCAGTCCGGGGTCGGGTGCGCGTCTGCCTGCGCCGACCGCGCGAAGCGGTCGGGGAACACCTGGTACATCACGGAGTCGGTCAGCCACGCGGGCGGCGCCGGGTACGCGACGAGCGCGAAGTCCTCGGCGTCGAGCGTCTCGATGGCGTGCAGCCCGGTCTGGTTCAGCCACTCCACCCGCCCGTCACCACCACCGTCGGCACTGTGCACGAGCACCCAGCGGTACCCGTGACGCGGGTTGCGCACGGTGACGGGGGCCTCCCACCACTCCCAGCCGTCGGCGGAGCCGAGGGGCGCAGCATCCGTCCATTCGGGCTCGTGATCGGGATTGGACCTCGTGCGCACCGCCGCGAGGGGGCCGTAGCCCTCCGGCACCCGGAGCCGAACGGTGACCACGTCGCCGAGCTGCGGCGCGAGGTCGGACACGTACAGGGGCGAGCCGTCGTGGTGAGGGAGGAGGGTCGTCATGGCTCGGCCTTTCGTCAGGCGGGCGGTGGCGGTGCTCGCCTCGATCATCGCAGAGCGGATGCTGCGACAGCACGCAGCCGGCGCAGCATCCGCTCTCGGATCAGGTGTGCGCGATCAGCCCTTCGTGGCGCCGGCGGTGAGGCCGCCGACGATGTACTTCTGCAGCAGCAGGAAGACGATGACCACGGGGATCGCCGCCATCACGGCACCGGCCGCGAACGCCGACCAGTCCGCGTAGCGCGGGTTGGAGACGAGCTTCGTGAGTCCGACGATGAGCGTCTGCTTGTCGGGATCGATGAGCAGCACGCTCGCGATCATGTACTCGTTGATGAGGCCGATGAACGACAGCAGGCCGACGACGGCGAGGATCGGCGCGACCAGGCGCAGGATGATCGTGAAGAAGATGCGCGCGTGTCCCGCACCGTCGATCTTCGCCGCCTCGTCGAGTTCACGCGGGATCGTGTTGAAGAACCCGTACATGAGATACGTGTTCACGCCCAGCGCGCCGCCGAGATAGATCAGGATCAGACCGCTCAGCGTGTTCAGCCCGATCGCGGGGAACCAGTCGCTGATCGCGCTGAACATGAGGAAGATCGCGACCACGGCGAGCATCTGCGGGAACATCTGCACCACGACGATCGTGATGAGCCCGACGCGGCGTCCGCTGAAGCGCATGCGCGAGAACGCGTAGGCGGCGAGCGCACCGATGAACACCATCGAGAATCCGGTGATCAGCGCCACGATCATCGTGTTCACGAACCACTGGCCGTACGGCACCTGCGGGTTCGTGAGGATGCGGACGTAGGCGTCGAGGCTGATCGACGAGAACAGCTGGTTGCTTCCGGTCAGCGTTCCGTTGCCGTTCAGCGAAGACGACAGCACGTACACGAGCGGGAAGATCGCGAAGATCGAGCCGATGATCGCGACGACGTGGCGCCAGCCGGTGTCGCGGAACCACTTTCCGAAGGGGCGACGGCGAGCAGGCTTCACGGCCTTCGGCGACGGCGCCATGCCGCCGACAGAGGTCTCGAACTGCTCGGCGGTGCCGCCGGCGAAGACGGCGAGGGTCGCGTTCTGGGCGACGGTCTTGTCGGGGTGAGCGAGACGGTCCTGGGACTCAGACATGTCAGTTCAGCTCCTCGAGGGCCTTGGTCTTGCGGAAACTGATGATCGCGATGACGGCCACGACGATGAAGATGAGGATCGTGAACGCCGAGGCGAGCCCGTAGTCGCGGTTCTGCCCGGTGAAGGCGACCTTGTAGACCATCGAGATCAGCAGGTCGGTATGGCCCACGGGTATCGTGGCGTCCTCGAATCTCGGCCCGCCGCCGGTGAGCATGTAGATGAGGTTGAAGTTGTTGAAGTTGAACGCGAACGACGCGATGAGGATCGGCGCGACCGTCACCAGAAGCAGCGGCAGCTTGATGCGGCGGAAGATCTGCCAGGGGCTGGCGCCGTCCATCACGCCGGCCTCGTTGACCTCTTCGGGGATGCCCTGGAGCGCCCCCATGCACACGAGGAACATGTACGGGAAGCCCAGCCACAAGTTGACGAGGAGCACCGAGACCTTCGCCATCACCGGATCGGTGAGCCACGGGATCTCGGCGCCGCCGAGCAGAACCTGGTTGATGAAGCCGAAGCTCTTGTTCATCATGCCCGCCCACACCAGCGCACCGAGGAACGCCGGGAACGCGTACGGCAGGATCAGCATGATCCGGTACCCGTTCTTGAAGCGCATGCGCTTGTTCTGGAACAGCATGGCCAGCAGCAGCCCGAGGAAGAACGTCGAGGCGACCGAGACGATGGCGAAGACGAACGTCCACAGGGTGACCGAGATGAGCGGCCCGCGGATGGACGCGTCGGTGATCGCCCGGACGAAGTTGTCGAAGCCGACGAACACCTGCCAGCCGGGCATGAGCTGCTCGCCCGACTCGGAGGTGAACGCGCCCTCTCCCGTGTCGGAGTACACCGTGCCGGTGGCGGTGTCGGTCATCGTGTCGGCATCGGCGTCGTAGACGAGCGTCGACGTGTAGAGGTAGCCCTTCTGGCCGTCCTGCGTACGGATCGCGCCGTCGTTGGGATCGGAGCTGTAGGGAACGGCGAGCTGCTCGACGTCGTTGCTGCGCGCAAGCACATCGGCGAACGTGAGGGTCGTCCAGCCGTCCACGGCGACGGCCTTACCGCCCTCCATCGTCGCGTCGACCGGTTCGAGCGGCTTCTGGTTGGTGCCGAGGGATGCCTCGCCGTCGGTCGGATCGGTGACCAGCAGGCCGAGCTCGCCGACGCGCTCGACGACCGTGACGTCGTAGGTCGGCGAATCCTCGACGCGGACCAGCGAGGACCGCATGAGCGAGGCGACCGCCTGGTCCTTCGAGCCGTTGTGGCCGGTGCCGTAGTTCGTGAAGCCGATGTAGCCGGTGTAGACCAGCGTGAAGATCTGGAACACGACGAGCAGGATGATGCCCGGCGTCAGGTATTTCGCGGGGATGGTGCGGCGCGAGAAGTAGATCCAGTTGACGAGGATCGTGACGGCCGTGACGAGGGTCAGCACCAGCCACTCGTTGTGGAGGAAGAGCACGAAGACGGCGTAGAGCGCGAGGGCGTCGACGATGGCGAGCAGCGCGATCTTCAGCGCCACCCAGCGCAGCTTGCCGCCGGCGGCATCGGCGATCCGCGCGGCGCTGCGCTGACGCGGCGTCGGCGTCGGCGTCTTCTCGGCCGTGTCGGCCTGAACAGTGTCGGTCATCGATCGTCCTCAAGATCGGGACCGGGACGGATGCCGCGGCATCCGTCCCGGTCGCCTGTCGCGGTCTTTCGACCGCAGGGTGTTACTTGATGGCGGCGCTCACGTCGTCGACGAGCTTCTGCCACGTCGTCGTCGGGTCCTCGCCGTTGATGATGGCGGCCTCGGCGATGCCCCAGTACTGCCAGACCGAACCCATGGCCGGGATCGCGGGCATCGGCACCGCGTCGGCGCCGACGGCCTGGAAGCCGGCGATGATCGGGTCGGACGCAGCCGTGTCGGCAGCGGCGGTGAGCGCGGGCAGGATGTTGCCGGCCTTGAACAGCTCGAGCTGGACGTCCTCGGTGCCGATGTAGTTGACGAGGAAGTCGTTCGCGGCGACCTTGTTGTCGGACTCCGAGCTCACGAAGAAGCCCTTCACACCGGCGAACGGCTGGGCCGGGGCGCCGGTCGGGCTCGGGATCGGGTCGATCGCGACGTTGATGCCGGCGTCGGTGGCCGTGCCGACGTTCCACGGGCCGGTGAGCCAGAAGGCCGACTCGCCCTCGAGGAACTTGGTCTTGGCGATGTCACCGTCGATGTCGGTGTTGAAGTTGCCCGCGGCGCCCTGGGCGCCGAGCCAGCTGGCGAACTGGAAGCCGCCCTCGCTGCCCATCTGCAGGTCGGTCGGGTCGTAGTTGCCCTCGGCGTCGGTGCCGAACACCGGAGCGCCGAACGCCGTCTGGAACGGGTACAGGTGGTACGGGTTGCCCTCGACGCCCTGCTCGACCACGAAGGGCGTGGTGAGGCCGGCGGCCTGGCCCTTGGCGATCATGTCGTCGAAGCTCGTCGCCGGCTCGGGGACGATGTCGGCGTTGCGGAGGATCGCGATGTTCTCGACCGCGTACGGGAGCATGTAGGTGGTGCCGTCGTAGTTCGAGGCCTGGAGCGCGACCGGGAGGTAGTCGCCGGCGGTGTCGCCGAGCTCGATCGGCGCCACGACGCCGTTGGTCGAGAGCTCGCCCAACCAGTCGTGCGCACCCATGACCACGTCGGGGCCCTTGCCCGTCGGCGCCTGCTGGATGAAGTCGTCCTTGATCTTGCCGACGTCCTTGCCGACGAGGTCGACCTTGACACCGGTCTTCTCGCTGTACGCGTCGGCGGCGCCCTTCAGCGCGTCCACGCGCTCGGAGTCGACCCAGACGGTCAGCGTCGACGTGGCGTCGCCCTCGTCGGTCGAACCGGTGTCGTCACCGCTGCCCGCGCAACCCGCGAGGACGATCGACGCGACGGCGAGACCGCCGAGCGCGAGCCAGCTCTTCTTGTTCACCTTCATCGGTGCAGTGCCTCTCTGGAGTACTGAGTGAGTCCGGCCGCACTGTCGGTCGCGACGGTGCGGGTTCGACTCTCGCCTGCGGAAATGCAAGCGCTTACATTTGTAACTCAGCAGACGACATATGGCAACATCGGGATCGGATCGATACCTCGCCGTGACTTTCGGCGCCTGCTTGGAATCGCTTGCACACCTGCGTACGGCTGGAACCGCTTGCAGCAGCATCCGTCCTCCCGCACCGCACGGCGGCCGCCGATAGACTGCCCGCCATGGCAGATTCTTCGTTCGACATCGTCAGCAAGGTCGACCACCAGGAGGCGGAGAACGCCCTCAACCAGGCCCGCAAAGAGATCGAGCAGCGCTACGACTTCAAGGGCACCGGGGCCTCCGTCGAGTGGAGCGGTGAGTCCGTGCTCATCAAGGCCAGCACCGAGGACCGCGCGAAGGCCGTCCTCGACGTCTTCCAGTCGAAGCTCATCAAGCGCGGCATCTCGCTGAAGAGCCTCGAGTCGGGCGAGCCCTTCGCCAGCGGCAAGGAATACCGCATCGTCTCGACGATCAAGGACGGCATCTCGTCGGAGAACGCGAAGAAGATCTCGAAGATCATCCGCGATGAGGGGCCCAAGGGCGTCAAGTCGCAGATCCAGGGCGACGAGCTGCGCGTGCAGTCGAAGTCGCGCGACGACCTGCAGGAGGTGCAGCGCCTGCTCAAGGCCGCCGACCTCGAGGTCGACCTCCAGTTCGTCAACTACCGCTGACGCGAGCCCCTGACCGGGCCGGGGCCCCGCTTCAGATGGTCACGCTCGCGAGGCGCCTCACCGCCTCGGTGATCGTGTCGGGCGAGCAGGCGAGGTTCATGCGTGCGTACCCCGCGCCCTGCCGGCCGAATCTCGGTCCGCTCGACAGCGCCACACGCGCGTGCTGTTCGGCGATGACGGCGGGGTCGTCTCCCCAGCCCAGTGCGGACATGTTCAGCCACGCGAGGTAGCTCGCCGAGGGACGACGCAGTCGTACCGCGGGCAGATGCGCGTCGAGTTCGGACTGGAGGAGGTCGGCGTTGCCCTGCACCGCGGCGATCGTGCCGTCGAGCCACTCGCGGCTGTGAGCGAACCCTTCCCGCGTCGCGATCAGCCCGAACTGCCCTGCCCGGAAGGTGACCTCCTCCGGCAGCGAGCGGATGAGGTCGGTCATGCGGTCCGACGCGGACACGAACAGCGCGGTCTTGAGCCCGGCGAGGTTGAAGGCCTTGCTTCCCGACTCGGCGGCGATGCCGTGGGCGCGCGCCTCCTCCGAGACGGTGAGGTACGGCGTGAACTCCACCCCGTGATGGGTGAGCGGAGCGTGGATCTCGTCCGAGACGACGAATCCGTCGTGGCGGGCGACGACCCGGGAGAGCTCCTCGAGAGTCACCCGGTCGTGGACCAGTCCGACGGGGTTGTGCGGGCTGCACAGCAGCACGCCCTTCGCGCCCGCTGCCAGCGCACGATCGATCCCGTCGAGGTCGAGCGCGTACGAAGATCCGTCGTCGCTCAGCGGCACCTCGACGACGGCTCCGCCGGCTTCGGGGATGAGGTCGTAGAACGGCGGATAGATCGGGGGCGTGATCACGACCCCCTCGCCCGGTTCGATCAGCCGGCGGAGCGATTCCACGATGACGACGCTGACATCGGTCGTGATGCCCATCCGATCGATGTCCGGCTCCCATCCCCACGCGGCTGCGGCGTAGTCGCGGAACGCCTCGCGGGCGCCGGGATCCAGAGGATTCACGTAGCCGGTGTCGCCCAGGTCGATCGCCTCGTGCAGCGCCTTCCTGATCGCCGGCGCCAGCGGGAAGTCCATCTCGGCGACGAACATCGGCAGCACGTCGTCGGAGTAGACGCCCCACTTCTCGCTCGTGCGTCGACGGAGAGTCGTCATGGCGTCGGCCGACGTGGGGGTGACGGGCATGCTCGTTGCTCCTCAATCGCGATGGAAACTGACCCTACACTCGGGCCATGCGCTTCCTCCGGGCCGTGTTGTCGGCCGTCGTCGCGACGCTGCCGGTGCTGGTCGTCCTCCTCATCCCCTCGCTCGTCCGCAGCGACATCGACGGGGGCTCAGCCGCCGGTGTCGGCACCGCGATCCTCAATGCCGCGTTCATCGCAGCGGTCATCCTGATCCCTCGGGTGAACGGGTGGCTCGACCCCGAGGTGCCGGACTGGACGTCGTCGACGGCGATGGCCGCGGCGGGACGGGTGTGGCGCAGCCGCATCTGGCTCGCGCTCCTCGCCGTGCTGGCGCTGCTGGCCATCCTCGCCGCGGGTCAGACGGCCGCGTACCTGCTGAGCCAGAACTCGCCGGCGGTCACCGACGGAACGCTCGACTACAGCCGCTTCCTCGCGCAGGAGCTCGTCGTGTACCTGCTCGGATACGTGCTCTCGCTCACGACCTACGTGCTCCTCGTGCGCGTGCTCGCCCGCCGTGCGGAGTGACCGACCGGCTCAGGAACGATAAAGGCCCCGGGTGCTGGGGACACCCGGGGCCTGTCGTCGTCTGCTCTCGCACAACCAACCCCCCGGTTAGCGGCGCGTGACGACGGATGGGAAGGATTCTTGGGGAGGGCCTTCCCTGAGATGCTGGGGACATCTCCCCTACAGCTTAACCCGACTGTCCACAAGAGCGCTGTCCCCTTTTCGGGGGACATTTTCGTCCGGTACGACGTACGCGCGAACCCAGCGGTCGAGAGCATCGTACGCGACCGCACGAGGAGCGGGGCGGGAGAGGAAGACGTCGTGGATCGCACCCTCGACGCGGGCGATCGTGACGAGCCCGCCGATGCGGGTCGCGGCGCGGGCGATGTCGTCGACGACGAGCACGGAGTCCGTCGACGTCATCGACTCCTTCCACGACAGCGGCGTCGTCGAGCCGACCGACAGCAGCACCAGCGCCGGGCACGCGACGTCGACGCCGGTCGCGATGCGGCGGTGCCCCTGCATCACGGCCGACAGCCACCCCGGCGCCGTCGGAAATCCCCGGTCGGGCCGCCAGACGGCGCGGTGCTCGTCGTGCGGCAGGGTGCCGATCTCGTCCTGCGCGCGCGTGTAGAACCCGAAGTCGACCGCGGGCTGCGTGCCGCGTGGGTCGAGCCTCGCCCGCATGTCCACCAGCGGTGCAAGTGCCTGACGACCCAGGGTGCCCAGCTGGAGCTCGAGCCACGGGCTGTTCAGCACGACCGCGTGCGCGCGACCGGGGTGCCGAGCCGCCCAGAGGGTGAGGGTGAGGCCGCCGGTCGAGTGCCCCATCAGGACGAGCTTGCGCCCTCCGCCGCGCGTGTCCGGTTTCGTCGGCGGCGGTTGTCCGGCTGTGTCCACGGCGTGTCCCATCGCGTGCAGCGCTGCCGCGATGTCGACGTCGTAGTCATCGAGGGAGTCGACGTACCCGGGCGCCTGCCCGTCCCGGAGGCTCCGCCCGTAGCGGCGCAGGTCGAGCGCGTAGAAGCGCGCACCGCGTGCCGTCCAGAAACGCGCGAGGTCGCGCTGGAAGAAGTAGTCCGACCAGCCGTGCACGTAGAGCACGTCGACGTCGCGCAGCGGCGCGAACAGCGTCAGGAACGGATTCGGGATGCTGCGCACCAGCGTCGCGACCAGCGGCCCGTGCGCGCCGTCCACGCCGAGCGGCAGCGTCAGCTGCTCGAACGGCTTCCCGAGGATGTCGGGGACCCACATGAGGGATGGCCCGGCCATGCCCCTCAGCCTAGAGGCGAGCGGTCACTCGGCCCGGGAGATCGCCACCATCTCGTCGCGGGGCACGACCTTGATGCGCGCCCGCTCGTGGGGTGCGCCGAGCGCCATCTCGTGCTCGTCGAGGCGGTGCCAGCCGTCGAGGTCGGTCCAGGCCACGCCGCGCTCGGCGAGGAGCGCCGGAATGGCTGCCTCCGACGGGTCGGCGGGCTGCCACCACGTGCCCTGGTCGTTGATGAGGTGACGGACCGTCTCCATCGCGTCGGACTTGGTGTGCCCGATGAGGCCCACGGGGCCGCGCTTGATCCAGCCGGTCGCGTACACGCCGTTGACGCGCTGGTTCGAGTCCTTGCTCAGCACCTGGCCCTCGCGGTTCGGGATGACGCCGTGGCGCTTGTCGAACGGCACGCCCGGCAGCGGCGATCCGAAGTATCCGACGGCGCGGTACAGCGCCTGGATCGGCACCTCGCGCAGCTCGCCGGTGCCGACGACGCCGCCTTCCCCGTCGGTACGGGTGCGCTCGTAGACGAGGGCGGACACGCGGCCCTCGGCATCCGTCTTCACTTCGATCGGCTTGGCGTAGAAGTGCAGGTGCAGGCGGCGCGACGCCGTGCCGCCGGCGTTGTTGACCGAGTCGCGCTTGCGCCACGACTGCAGCACACGGTCGATGACCATGACCTGCTTGTTGCTCGCGATGGCGGCGCGGGCCGCGTCGTCGTAGTCGAAGTCCTCGTCGTAGACGACCATGTCGACGTCACGCAGCTCGCCGAGCTCGCGGAGCTCGAGCGGCGTGAACTTCACGTTCGCCGGACCGCGACGGCCGAAGACGTGCACATCGGTGACGTTCGAGGCGACGAGGCCCTGGTGCACATTGTCGGGGATCTCGGTCGGCAGCAGGTCCTCGGCGTGCTTGGCGAGCATGCGCGCGACGTCGAGCGCAACGTTGCCGTTGCCGAGCACCGCGACGGATGCCGCATCCAGCGGCCACTCGCGCGGCACATCCGGGTGCCCGTCGAACCAGCTCACGAAGTCGGCGGCGCCGTAGGATGCGGTCGCGTCGATGCCCGGGATGTCGAGGTCGGTGTCGCGGATGGCGCCGGTGGCGAAGATGACGGCGTTGTAGTGGTGCTTGAGGTCGTCGAGGGTGATGTCCTCGCCGAAGCGGACGTTGCCGAAGATGCGGATGTCGCCGCGGTCGAGCACCTCGCGCAGGGCCGTGATGATGCCCTTGATGCGGGGGTGGTCGGGGGCGACGCCGTAGCGGACCAGCCCGTACGGAGCGGGCAGCTGCTCGAAGAGGTCGATCGACACGTCGAACTTGCGCTCGGCCTTCAGGAGGATGTCGGCGGCGTAGATGCCTGCCGGTCCTGCGCCGACGATCGCCAGTCGGAGCTTGGTCATGGTGGTCCTTTCGGGCGTTTCGTCTCGCTCGTTCCTCGTTCGCGGGGCGACCGGAGGTCGCGGGCGAGACGGAGCGGGTACGTCTAACTGGAGCGGTCGGCGACGGCCTGGGCGAACCGGGTCAGGGCCTCGCGCACCGCGCCGTCGGGCAGCGGCGCGAGCGCCTCGATCGCCTCGGTCGACCACGCGTTCGCGAGGTCGAGGGTCGCCTGGGTGGCCTCGTGGTCGCGCAGCTGCGCGAGCGGCTCGTCGAGGATGGCGGGGTCGGCGCCGTCGGCGATGCGCGCCACGCCCTCGTCGATGCGCTCGCGCAGGTCGGCGGAGGCGGCATCGGTCCGCTGTCCGAGCACGAGGTACGGCATGGTCGGCACGCCGGCCCGCAGGTCGGTGCCGGGCACCTTGCCGGTCTCGTCGGGGTCGGCCGACAGGTCGATCACGTCGTCGAGCAGCTGGAACGCGACGCCGGCCTTCTCGCCGAACGTCACCATCGGCTGCTCGAACTCCTTCGGGCCGTTCGAGAAGATGACGCCGGACTGGGCCGCGGCCGCGATGAGCGAACCGGTCTTGTCGGAGAGCACCTGGAGGTAGAACGCGACGCGGTCGTCCTCGTCGGAAGGGCCGACCGTCTCGTGCATCTGCCCGAGCACGAGCCGCTCGAACGTGTCGGCCTGCAGACGGATGGCGTCCTCGCCGTGGCGCGCCATGATCTGGCTCGCGCGCGAGAACAGCAGGTCGCCGGTGAGGATCGCGACGTTGTTGCCCCACACGGCGTGCGCGCTGGGGACTCCGCGACGCTTGTCGGCAGCATCCATCACGTCGTCGTGGTACAGGGATCCGAGATGCGTCATCTCGAGAGCGGTCGCGGCGTCGATCACCTCGTCGGTGGCGCCGTCGCCGAGCTGGGCGGTCAACAGCGCCAGCATGGGACGGATGCGCTTGCCGCCGGCGTCGTAGAGGTAGCGGCTCGTCGCGTCGGCGAGCGTGTCGGCCACGCGCAGCTCGCGCTCGAGGGCGCTGTCGACGCGCTTGAGCCCCGCCTCGACGGTCTTGAGCAGGCCGCGCGATCGCGCGCCCGCGAAGATGCGGTCGGTGAGGCCCAGCTTGCCCGCGATATGCGAGCCCGGCGCTGTCGGTGTCACACGCCCAGCCTACCGGGGGCGCGTTTCGTCGCGGTCCGCCCAGCGATGGCCGCTGCTAGACCTGGGGTTTCGTCGCGCGGTGCAGCGCGACGATGCCCATCGAGAGGTTGCGGTGCGCGACGTCGGTCCATCCGGCCTGGCGGATCCACGCCGACAGCGTGCGCTGGTCGGGCCAGTCGCGGATCGACTCGTTCAGGTAGTCGTACGCCTCGGCGTTCGAGCTGACGGTCTTCGCGACGACCGGCAGCACACGGTCGTTGTAGAAGCGGTACAGGCCGTTGAACGCCTTCGACGGCGGGTGCGAGAACTCGCAGACGACGAGGCGCCCGCCGGGCTTCGTGACGCGCAGCAGCTCGCTCAGCGCCTTCCTCGGCTCGTTCACGTTGCGCAGGCCGAACGACATGGTGACGGCGTCGAACTCGTCGTCGCCGAAGGGCAGGTCGGTCGCGTCGGCCTGCACGAAGGACAGATTCCGGATGCCGCTGTGCCGGCGGCGCCCCTCGGCGATCATGCCGGGCGAGAAGTCCGCCGCGACCACCGTGGCGCCGCGGCCGGCGAGCGCGACGCTCGAGGCGCCCGTGCCCGCGGCGAGGTCGAGGATGCGCTCCCCGGCGCGCGGGTTCACCGCGCGCGTCGTCGCGGCGCGCCAGAACCGGTCGTTGCCCATGCTCAGCACGGTGTTGGTGCGGTCGTAGCCGGCCGCGACCTGGTCGAACATGCCGCTCACACGCGACGGGTCCTTGTGGAGGTCGGCGCGGTTCGGCTCGTGATCGGAGGGGTGGGATGCCACGGCTTCGAGTCTAGGCGGCGGTTCCGCCTGCGCCGGGGCCGCCGTCGCCCGCGGTGGTGAAGAAGACGGGCGCGGGCGGGGCGACCGCGTCGTAGGACGAGAGACGAGCGAGCCAGGCATCGGGCGTCGCATCATCGAACGGCGCCTCCGCCGCGGCGACGCGGCCCTCGAGGTCCACGGCGAGCGCCTCGAGCCTGTCGACGAGGTCGAGCGGATAGCCGTACGCGACGCGGTGCTCGTCCCACTCGTCGCGGTCGTCGATGAACAGACCGCGCCCGTCGATCGCCTTCACGACGTCGAGATCCATGTCGATCCCCTGGGGTTCGTGGCCCTCCCAGCGGATGTCCCACGCGACGTCGATGTAGATGCGCACGCGCCGTGGCGCCCCGTGCACGGTCATCGCGTAGTCACCGCTCGGCGGGATGAGGGTGACGTTGGGCCCGTCGGCGAGGAACTCGAGCCCGGGACGGACGTTGCGCCATCCCGAGGGCTGACCGACCCAGTCGCCCCACCGGTCCCTGCCCAGGTAGATGCAGTCGTTGACCCAGTGGGGGCCGCCGTCCCACTTGCGCCAGCGGAACTGGAGCGGGGCTCCGGGCTCGGGGCGGTCGGAATCCGGGTGGCCTGAGAGGTGCATCGGGGTCGGCACCCGCCCCAGTGTAGGGCTGTATCAGCCTCTTCCCGCCCTCCCTCCTCCACGGTGGCCGCAACCTCGCGGCCCTTCAGGAGAGAAGTCCGAAAATGGCTGCAACATCCGGCGGCTCGTCGCGAAAGCGCACGTCCGCTCCTCGGGCGGAACTGGGTGCCTCCGCTCCGCTCTACATCGACGGCGACGACGTCATTCCCGGCGAGGTCATCGTCACGCTCAAGTCCGACGCCGCCGATGCGATGACGGCGTCCGTGCCCATCCACCCCGGCGGTCGCGGCGTCTCGATGGCCGATTCGCTCGGGGTGTCGGGCGTCGACGCCGTGCTCGCGCGCCTCGGCGCCTACGACATCACCCGTCTCGCCCCACCGTCGCAGGGCATCGCGCGCTCCGTGATGGCCCTCGACGGCGTGCCCGAGCCCGAGGAATCGATCCTCGGTCGCTCGTTCCGCGTCCGCATCGACACGAAGGTCGCCCCCGACAAGGCGGCGGCCGAGCTCGACGCCCTCGACGAGGTCGAGGTCGCCGAGCCGAACCGGTGGCGCGAGGCCAGCGTCATCCCCGACGACCCGCAGTTCGGCGCGCAGTGGGGGCTGACGAAGATCAACGCCCCCGACGCGTGGGACGTCACGAAGGGATCCGCGAGCGTCGTCGTGGCGGTCATCGACTCGGGCGTCGACCTCGACCACCCCGAGCTGGCGCCGCTGCTGGTCCCGGGGTTCGACATGGTCGATCTGGGTCCGAACCCGACGCCGAACCCGGGGTGGCGCTTCGAGGGCGACTTCGCGGGGCGCGACGCGATCCCCGAGGACGAGGTCGGCCACGGCACGCACGTCGCGGGCACCATCGCCGCCGTGTCCAACAACGCCGTCGGCGTCGCGGGCGTCGGGTGGCAGACACGGATCATGCCGATCAAGGCGCTCACCCGCGTCGTGCGCATCAGCGACGGTCGCGTGAGCGGCACGGGCTCGTCGGCCGACGTCGCCGCGGCCATCCGGTACGCGGCCGACAACGGCGCCCATGTCATCAACATGAGCCTCGGCAGCCCGTCCTCGACCTCGGTCGAGGCGAGCGCGGTGGCGTACGCGGTGAGCAAGGGCGTGGTCGTCGTGGCCGCGATGGGCAACGACGGCAGCTCTTCGCCGAGCTTCCCCGCGGCCTACCCGGACGTGATCGCGGTCGCCGCGATCCAGTCGAACGAGTCCCGCGCGGCGTTCTCGCAGACCGGACCGCACATCGACATCTCGGCGCCGGGCGTCGGCATCCTGTCGACGTACCTCGCCGGCGGCCTCGCCACGATGGCCGGCACGTCGATGGCCTCGCCGCACGTGGCAGGTGTCGCGGCACTCGTGAAGGCGGTCAAGCCGAGCCTGACGGCGACCGAGATCGGCGACATCCTCCGCTCGACGGCGAAGCCGCTGCGCGACGTCGCGAGCGATCCCGTGCCGAACGACAGGTACGGCTGGGGACTCCTCGATGCCAGTGCGGCGGTGCTGAAGGCGCGGGGCCCGATCGTCATCAAGCCGACGATCACGGTCAAGCTGCGGACGCCGGTGGTGGCCTGCGTGCCCAGGACGATCACCCTCCCGGAGTGCGGGACGATCAAGACCGTCCTTCCGCTGCAGTGCAAGAAGATCAAGTCGATCCACATCGCGTGCCCCGTGACGACGACGGTGACCAAGGTCCCGACGACCGTGACGGGCCCGGGACCCGGACCCCAGCCGGGCGGCGCCGACCCGTTCGGCATCGAGGGCGACTACGAGGCCGGCTTCGCCGCCGGCTATGCCGCCGCGATCGAGGAGCTCCAGTCCGGCGGCGGCGACGCCTACGGCGAGGGGCTGTTCGACGAGTGATCGCCGACACGACCATGGTGCGGACGGATGCGGGCACCACCCCGCATCCGTCCGTCACCGCTCTGCGCGCGGTGGGGCTCCTCGGTCCCACCGAACAGCTGCGCGCCGAGCCCGTCGACCTCTCCCGCGCCCACGGGGTGTGGGCCGTGCACCTCCCGGACGAGCGCCGCGTGGTCGTCAAGTCGGGTGCGTTCACGCCGCCCGCCGACGGGTCGACCGACGCCGCCCAGGAAGGACTCGGCGCGGAGCTGTTCGTGCAGCGCATGGCGCGCTGGTGCCTCCCCCTGCAGGACGCGATCCCGTCGCCCGCGGCCGTCGACGAGGAGCACGGCATCCTCGTCGTGGCGGACCTCGGTGCCGGGCACCCGGCGTCGCTCGCCCTGATCTCCGACACGATCGGCGACGAGGACGCCTTCTTCCGTCTCCTCGGTGCCCGCGTGGGCGCCGTGCATCGCGCCACCGCCGGACTGCCGCTGCCGCCGGCGCGCCCGCCGCTCGTGCTCCACGTGCTGCGCGCGGGCGAACACGCCGACGCGCTCGGCCTCGCCGCGACGACGCGCGACCTCATCGGCTTCCTTCGCGCGCAGCCGGCCCTGATGGCCGCGGCCGCGCGCCTGCGCACACCTGCCGGGCGCGCGCTCGTGCACCACGACCTCAAGTGGGACAACATCGCCGTCGCACCTGGCCCCTCCCCCGTCATCGTCGACTGGGAGCTCGCGGGGGCGGGCGATCCGGCATGGGACCTCGGATGCCTCGTCGCCGAGCATCTGCTGCACGACAGGTCGGCCGCGCTCGGGCTGCCGTCGCCGGGCCGTGAGCTCGTGCGCGGTTACGGCGAAGCCGCGCGGATCTCGTCGCGCGCCACGGGACTCTTCGCGGAGCGCGTCGCGCTGGCCGCTGTGCTGCGCCTCGCGCAGTTCGCCCTCGAGGTCGCCGAGCGGAGCGAAGGCGGCGACGAGGAGCGGGCCCGCGGGCTCGCGGCCCTCGCGGTCGCACGCCACGATCACCTCGCCGTTCTCACGGAGGAGCTGCGCTCATGCCTCGCACGATGACCTCCGCAGCCGCGGCCGAGGCGGCCGTCGCCCGCGGCGAGCGCGCCGCCGAGGCGAGCCTGCGCGAACTGAGCCGTGCGCTCGCGCTCATCGAGGGCTCGGATGACGCACGCGCACTGCGCGCGGATGCTCCGACCGGAGTCGAGATCGAGAGTCCGCTCGCGGAGTGGCTGTACGCGAACTGGTGGACCGCCGAGTCCGGCGGCGCGACCACCCCACCGGAGGGCACGCTCGTCGCCCCGCCCGCGATCCCCCGCGTCGGCCTGTTCGAGGCGATGCGCCGCCGTGCGGCAGGGACGTCCGACGCATGGATCGTGCTCGCGGTGGGCGACGGCACGGTCACGGTCGTGGCATCCCGGCCTCCCTCCTCCGCCTCACCGGGCCACGTCCGCATCGCGACGGACCGCATCGTCTCGTCCTCGCGGCCCGGCTGCCGCCCGGCGCCGGGCGACCTCGTGACCATCACCCGCGGGTCGTCGGGGTGGGACCGTGCGTCGGGGTGGTGGTGGGCGCACTCCGGTGAGGGTGTCCCTGACGGGCCCCTCGACCGCTGGTACACGCACTCCCGCTCGCCGGAGGACTCCGCGGCCCTGCTGCCTCCGCTGATGGGCGCCTTCTCGGACGCCGGGAGCGCCTTCTCGCTCAAGTGCCTGCCCGGACCCGCCGGCTACGGCCGCCCCGACGCACTCGTCGTCTACACGCCTCGGGTCATCCGGGCGCGGGTGGCCGCGGCGCTTCGGCGCCAGGCCCGGGTCCTCGCGCCCTACGTCGATGCGTCGATCCCGCCGACGACGCGACGCATCGCCCGGGGCATCGGGATGTCGGAGGATCCCGCCGACGGCACCAGCTTCGGTCAGCTGCGAACGGCTCAGGTCGCCGCGATCGCGGCGCTGACCGCGCACACGGATGCTGCGCCCCACCGTCTGCGCGAGGCCGCCGGCGCGGTCGGCCTCGATGTGACACGCCCCTGGAAGGCACGATCATGACGACGGTCGCCCTGGCCTCGATCGGGTCGACGGCGGCGCGGTCGCCCGCCGAACTCGGCGTCGCGGCGATCACGCTGGCCCGCCGGCTCGCCGCCGACGTCGTCGTGGACGACCGCGGGGCGCCGCAATGGAACGGCGACGAGATCGACCTCGCCGCGAGCCCGGACGGATCGGTCCTGAAGACCGGGCCCGTCGACGACGGCTTCCTCACGGGGCGGGCGGGCATCGCCCTCGCCCTCGCCGCGGCCGCACGGCACGCGCGCGACGCATCACTGGCCCTGCTCGCGCAGGCGGCGATCGCCGACGTCCTCGACGCCCGCGGAACCGCGCAGCGCCGACAGCTCGGCTGGCAGAGCGGAGACCTGGGGATCGCGATCGCCGCGGAGCGGATCGCGGACCTGCTCGGCCGACCCGACCTCGCGAAAGCGGGCCGACGGCTCTCCGCCGGCGCCGTCGCGGCCCTCGCGACCACGGATGACTCGCGGCTGCCCGGGTACGCCGACCTTCTCGACGGCTCAGCGGGCCATCTGCTCGCCGTGCTCGCGGCTGCACTGCCGGCGAGCGCCGAGCAGCACCGGGCGGCGGCCGCCGAACGCCTCGTGCGCGACCTGCGCGCTCGCGCCGTCGTCGACATCTGCGGCGCACGCTGGCCGATGGCCGACGGCGACCGCGCGGTCACCGGCCTGGCGCACGGCTCGTCGGGCATCGGGCTGGCGCTGCTCGCCGCGCATGCCGCCGGCGTCGTCGGCGCGGACCGAGCGCTCGCCGATGCCGCGTGGACGTGGGAGGACGCGGGCTACGGCGCCGAGGACGGCGGCTGGTACGACCTGCGCGTCGATGAGCCGGCGATCGGGCTGGCGTGGTGCCACGGGGCTCCGGGGATCGGCATCGCGGCGGCTCTCCGCTCGCGCATCGACCGGGACGATGCCCTCGAGAGCGAAGCGACCTACCTGCGCGCGCTCCGCTCGATCGAGCGCGCCCGGCGCGAGTTCCCCGACGATGAGGGCGACGACGCCACCCTGTGCCACGGCCGCTCCGGCATCGTCGAGCTGCACGTGGCCGGCACCGAAGCGGCGTGGTCCACCGATGCGACGTCCCGCGAGGAGCACCTGCGCGCGGCACGGTACGAGGCATCCGTCATCGCCGCCGGGATCGATGCCGACGGGAGCACGACGTGGAGCCACGGCGTGCGGGGCGGCCGGTCGCCGGCGGTCCTCGACGGCACTGCGGGCGTCGTCTTGACACTGCTTCGCTGCGCCGGTCCCCTGGCGAGCGTCGCGCACCCGCCGCTGCGGGTTCGGTGACTCAGCGCCTGTCGTCCGCCGGCGGCTCCTCGAGCGGCTCTTCGACGGGCATGAGGCCGATGTCGCGCATCTCGGCGCCGCCTTCTCCCCCGAAGCCGACCCACGCGTCCGGCTCGGCGACCCTCACCCCGGCCACCGTCTGCGCGCGATCGGCATAGTCGGCGACCGACTCGTCGACCGTGGCGATGAACACATCGGGCAGCTCCGGCGCGGGCGGCGAAACCGACTCGGCGCCGGCGTCGCGAAGGCCCGCCTCGACCGCGCCCTGGTCGGCATCGGGGTCGACGGTGATCAGATAGCGCACGCTCACGCGGCCATCCTCACCCGGCGCTGCGGCGCACACAAGGGCGGCGGCGACCGGCGTCGGCCCCGGATCGGCGAGTCTAGGCTGGAGTCGTGACACCTTCGCACCGCCCGCCTGAGCTGGTGGTCGAGACCCGCGAGATCGAGCACGTCGACGACCTCCTCGCCTACGCCTCTCCCGGCGACCCTCTCGCCTGGCTGAGACGCGGCGACGGCATCGTCGGCATCGGCCAGCTGGGCGGTTACGAGCGCGGACCCCACTCCGCTCCCGGCGTCGACCCGGCGGCGCTGCCGTCGGCGGCAGAGACGTGGCGTCAGACCGCCACGACGGCGGAGATCGATGATCCCCTCGGCCTCCCCGGAACGGGGCTGGTCGCGTTCGGCACGCTCGTCTTCGACGAGAGGTCGTCGGCCACGAGCCGGCTCGTGATCCCGCAGGCCGTCATCGGCCGCCACCGCGGACGCTCGTGGGTGACGCGCATCCGACGCGTCGCCGCCGACATCGGCGACGCCGTCGTCGAGCCCGCGCCGTACGGCCCGTACTGGTCGGCCACGCTCGGCCCCGGCACCCTCAACCCCGCCGGCTACCAGGCCGCGGTCCGCGAGGCCGTCGACGCGATCGTGCGCGGAGAACTCGAGAAGGTCGTGCTCGCGCGTGATCTCGTCGGCACGATCCCCGCCGGTGCCGACGTGCGCCGCCTGGTGCGCGCCCTCGCCGACGACTACCCCGACACCTGGACCTTCGCCGTCGACGGTCTCATCGGGGCGAGCCCGGAGACCCTCGTCACCGCCTCGCGCGGCGTGGTGACCGCACGCGTGCTCGCCGGGACGATCCCGCGCGGGACCGATGCGCACGATGACACCGAGGCATCCACCTCCCTCGCGCACAGCGCGAAGGACCTCGACGAGCACCGCTTCGCCGTGCAGAGCGTGCTCGCGAAGCTGGGGCCGCACGTGCGTCATCTGCGGGCCGATCCCGAGCCGTTCACGCTCAAGCTGCCGAACCTCTGGCACCTCGCGACCGACGTCGCGGGCGACCTGGCCGACCACGCCTCGGCCCTCGACCTGGTGGCTGAACTCCACCCCACCGCAGCTGTGGCCGGCACGCCGACCGACGCTGCGCTCGAACTGATCCGCCGGCTCGAGCCGTTCGACCGCGGCCGCTACGCCGGGCCGGTCGGCTGGATCGACGGCGACGGCAACGGGGAGTGGGCCATCGCCCTGCGCTGCGCGCAGATCGGTGGGGAGCCGCCCCGCAACGTCGCCGAGTACAGCGCGACGATCCCGGTCGTCGCCCACGCGGGCGCCGGGATCGTCGCCCAGAGCAACCCCGACAAGGAGCTGCTCGAGACCAGGGTCAAGTTCCGCCCGATCGTCGACGCGCTCGCCTGAGGGGCGGCCCGCCGGGCGACGTCAGCCCGGTTCGGGGCGCGCTGCGCACGTTCGGGGCGGATCGGGCGCGCCCCGAACGCACCTCCCGCGCCCCAACCCGGAGAACGGAGGCGTCACGTCACACCGAGCGCTGGTAGGCGCGGATCGACCGCACGGCCCAGACGAAGGCCAGTGCCGCGAGCGCCGCGAGGCCGCCGAGCTGCCACCAGCCGTTCGCGGGGTAGTCGCCGCTGAGGCCGCCGCGGCCGAGCTCGACGGCCCACGTCATGGGGTTCCAGCGCGAGACGTCCTGCACCCACTCGGGCATCAGATCGGCCGGCATCATCGTGGTCGACAGGAACGTGGCCGGCAGCACGATGAGCTGCGACAGGCTGATCAGCGCGATCTGGCTCCGCGAGATGAGCGCCACCGCCGTCGAGGCACAGCAGAAGATCGTCGCGAGCACCGTCGCGATGCCGAGGGCGGCGAGCATGCCGCCGACCCCGCCGGGGTAACGCGCACCGGCGAGCCAGCCGATCCCGAGCACGACGAGCGACTGCGCGAGGTTGATGATCAGCTGCTGCGTCAGCTGCCCGGTGATGATCGCCGACCGCGACACCGGCGAGGTGAGGTACTGGTCCATGACGCCCGAATTGATGTCGTCGATGTAGCCGGTGCCGGCCCACGCCCCCGAGTAGAGGACCGTCATCATGAGGATGCCGGGCACGAGGTAGTCGATGTAGCCGGCGCCGCCGAACTGCGGCAGCGCACCGAGCGACTGGAAGACCTGCCCGAACAGCACGATCCAGATGACCGGCTGGATCAGCGACATGACCGGCCCCCACACCTGGCGGAGGGTCGCGATCAGCCAGCGGCGCAGCACCTGGCCGGCCTGCGTGAACCAGCCCGCGCGAGGCGCGGTGCCGGTGAGAACGAGCGTCGTCATGCTGCGACTCCTTCCGTGAGGGCGTCCGCTGCCGCGTCGCCGAAGGTGTGGCCGACGAAGTGCAGGTACACGTCGTCGAGGGTGGGATGGGAGGCCGCGACCTGGCCGAAGCGGATGCCCGCGGCATCCAATGCTCCGATGACCGCCCCGACCGCCGCCGAGGCGTCGTCGGTGCGCGCCGCGAGGACGCCGTCGACACCGGAGGCCTCGATCACGATGTCGCGCAGGCCCGGCACACGGCTCATCGCCGCCCGCACGGCGGCGGGGTCGGGCTCCACGAGCGACACCCGCAGCGAGTCGCCGTGCAGCGCCGCCTTGAGTTCGTCGGGCGTACCCTGCACGACCGCACGACCCCGGTTGACGAGCAGGAGCTCGTCGGCGAGGCGGTCGGCCTCCTCCATGTAGTGGGTCGTCAGCACCACGGTGAGCGCCTCCTCGCCGGACAGTCGGCGGATCTCCGCCCACATCGTGGCGCGTGCCTCGGGGTCCAGTCCCGTGGTGGGCTCGTCCAGGAAGAGCACGCGCGGCCGGTGCACGAGCGCCGCGGCGACGTCGAGACGCCGGCGCATTCCGCCGGAGAAGGTTCCGACCGGACGACGGGATGCCTCGGCCAGCCCGAACTCGTCGAGCAGACGCGCCGCGCGGCCGCGGGCCTCACCCGGCGCGACGCCGCGCAGTCGTGCGGCGATCTCGAGGTTCTCGCGGGCGGTGAGGAGCGGATCCGTGCTCGCCCCCTGGGACACATAGCCGATGGCGGAGCGGACCGACGCCGGGTCGGTGGTGACGTCGTATCCTGCGACGAAGGCGGTGCCGCTCGTCGGACGGGACAGCGTCGTGAGGATCTTGGTCGTCGTGGACTTGCCGGCGCCGTTCGGGCCGAGGAGGCCGAACACACGGCCGGCGGGGACCGAGAATCCGAGGCCGTCGAGGGCTCGGACCCCTGGCTTCCGGCCGCGACCCGGATAGACCTTGACGAGGTCGGTGGCGACGATCGCGCGATCGTCGGCGATGGAGTTTTCGGGCATGGCGAAGCATCCCTTCCTGCGAGTGGGTTGTTGAGGGGTCGGGGGGGGGCGCCCCCCCCCCCCCCGTGGAGGAGGTGGTATGGGGGGGGCGCAACGAACCAGCGCGGGCGCGCCACAAACAAGCGGGCGTTAAAAAAAAAGAAGAGGCCGCCCCACAAAAAT
>NZ_JBHJWS010000001.1:1440310-1582327 GCF_042266945.1 Microbacterium sp. NPDC056057 | reverse complement strand
CATCGTGGCGCGTGCCTCGGGGTCCAGTCCCGTGGTGGGCTCGTCCAGGAAGAGCACGCGCGGCCGGTGCACGAGCGCCGCGCCGCCCGACGTTTCAGGACTTCTTCTCGGGGCCGAAGAGCATCCGTGCGAGGACGAGCATCATGACCGCGAACCCGCCGACGAAGGCGACCGGCGCCCACCACCAGCCGACGGTGAAGACGAGCACCGCGATGACGGCGAAGGTCACCAGCCAGATGACGGCGCTGTAGATGCCGAAGCGTGCGGCGGTCTCGGGCTCGCGCTCGAACCGGTTCGGCGGTTCGCTCGTGTGCGCCTGACGTGTCCATGCCTTGTGGCGGTTCGTCTGGCTCGCTCCGAGGAACGCGAACAGGATGATCGAGGCGATGATGCCGAGCGCGGCGAACACGACGCCCCACACCGGCATCGAACCGAAGGCGACGAGCGCGACGAAGCCGAGCCCATAGGCGCCGAGCAGCGTGGCGAGGAAGTACCCGGCAGCGCGGTTCTGCGGCATCGGGTGGTTGGTCGTCGTCTCCTGCGAGAGCGAGTCGCCGACGAGGAGACCGAGAGCGGTGGCCGCGAAGCCGAAGGCGCCGATCTGCGCGCCGAGCGGGATCGGCCACACGCCTGCCGCCCCGAGGATGCCGAGCGTGATGCCGATCACCGCGGCGATGGACCACACCACGGCGCGGACCACGAAGCCCGGCTTCGGACGCACGCGATGACGCTGCTGCAGGGCGGCATAGCCGTCCGCGCGCGGGCGGGGCGCAGCATCCACCGTCTCGTCGAGAAGGGCGCGGACGTCGCCGAGCTCGGCGATCGCGCGCCGCGCCGCCTCGGTCGGCGGCACACCCGCCGCCTCGAGTTCGTCGGTTCGGGCGACGAGGTTCGCGCGCACCTCCTCCTTCAGGTCCTGGGCGTCGGGCGTCATCTCGATGCCCTGGAACGCCTCGTCGAGGAGGCGATGGATGTCGGTGTTCATTGCTGGCTCTCCTTCACGTCGAGCAGTGAGTCGATGATGCGCCGGGTCGCGGTCCAGGCCGCGACGTTGCCGCGGAAGACCGCGCGGCCGGCGTCGGTGATGCGGTAGTACTTGCGACGGCCGCCCTGGGACTCGTCGCCCCAGTACGACTCGACGAGCCCGTCCTTCTCGAGCCGGCGGTAGGTGGCGTACAGCGTCGCCTCTTTGATCTCGTGATCGCCGCCGGTCGCATCGCGGATCGCCTTGTAGATCTCGAAGCCGTACGCGTCGCCGCGCCGCAGCACACCGAGCACGATCGTGTCGGTGTGGCCGCGCAGCAGGTCGGCCGCGAACGCGTCGTCTTGTGTCATGTCAAGTACTGTATCACGTCAAGTACTCTTGAGTATCAACTACTTTGCGAGTTCGAATACCCGCCGTCTCCACGACGAGCGCCTCCCCGCCGGCGATCGGCGGGGAGGCGCTCGGTGCGAGCGGCGGGTCAGGTGGCCGCGAGGCGCAGCTTCTCGGCTTCGACGTCGAACGTCGCCTTCGGCCACTGCGGGTCGATGTCCTCGAGCGCCTCCAACAGCAGGTTCTGGACGGCGAGCCGCCCGTACCACTTGTGGTCTGCGGGTACGACGAACCAGGGCGCGTGCTCGGTCGACGTGCGCTCGAACACCGTCTGGTACGCCGCCATGTACTGCGGCCACAGCTCGCGCTCGTCCACGTCGGTCGGGTTGTACTTCCAGTGCTTGTCGAGACGGTTGAGGCGGCGCATGAGGCGCTTCTTCTGCTCATCCGGCGAGATGTGGAGCATCACCTTGACGACCCTCGTGCCGGAGTCGGTGAGTTGACGCTCGAAGTCGTTGATCGCCGCGTAGCGACGCTCGATCTCCTGCTCGGGGGCGAGGCGCCTGACCCGGCCGATGAGCACGTCCTCGTAGTGCGAGCGGTCGAAGACGCCGATCATGCCCGAGTCGGGAAGCCGCTGTTTGATCCGCCACAGGAAGTCGTGCTTCAGCTCCTCGTCGGTGGGCTTCTTGAACGCCGCGAGCACGATGCCCTGCGGGTCGACGGAGCCCACGACGTGACGGATGATGCCGCCCTTGCCGGCCGAGTCCATCGCCTGCAGCACCAGCAGCACGGAGGCTGGGCCCACGCGCCCGGAGGCTCCGGGCGACGCGCCAGCGGCGCCTGGAGGGGGCGTGGGGATGGTCTCATCGACGCGGCTGCGCGCGTACAGACGCTCCTGATACTCGTCGAGCTCGGCGGCGCCGGACTGGAGGTCGTCCGCCGCGTGAGCCTTGTCCTTCTCGTATCCCGGGGTCGAGCGGGTGTCGACGTCGGCGAGGACGAAGCCCTCGCGGACACGGAGGAGATCGGCGACGTCGCCGCTCCAGTGCTTCTGACTCGAGGCGATCATGGAGCCATCATGGCGGATGCCGCGGGCTCAGCGCTCGAGCGGGACCTCGATGAGCTGACGACCGCCGACCGGCGACGTGAGCACCTGGTCGAGAGCCGCCCGCGTCGTGACGCGGCGGTACTCCCAGCCGTACGCGAGCGCGAGCTGCTCGAGCCGTACGGTGTGCGGCGTGAGGAGCACGCGGTCCATCACGTCGGCGCCCGCGACGGCGGCCACCTCGAGCCCGTCGAAGATCGTGCCGCCGCCGTCGTTGCCGACGATGAGCTGGAGCCGCGGCTCGTCCTCCTGGGGAGGCAGGAGCATTGCGCCGGCGTCGTGCAGCAGCGCGAGGTCGCCGAGGATCACGCGAGTGACCCCGGCTCCGCCCGCCGCCTGGCTCGCGAGGGCGATGCCGGTCGCGGTGGCGATCGTTCCGTCGATGCCGGCCAGCCCGCGATTGGCGTGCACCGGCACCTTCTTGCCCCCGAGCACCTGGTCGGCGACGCGCACCAGGCGCGACGATCCGAACACGAGGCGGTCATGGGGCCACGTCGCCCGCCAGACGGCGTCGGCGAGCGCAGCACGGTCGACGGGCGCGCGGATCACGCCGAGCTCCGCCGCGATCGCTCCGAGCCTCTCCCCCGGCACCGCCGACGAGAGACCGTCGGCATCGGGAGCCGGCGGGGTGAGATCGATGGATGCGGCGCGCGACGCGTGCATCCACTCGCCGAGCCATTCGCGATCGGGGTCGCCCGTGGCGACGGCGATGCGGTCGGCGGCCAGGGTGGCGCCGTTGAGGTTGAGCGGCTCGCCCGGACCCCGCACCGCGACGACCTCGATCTCGGGGTCGGAGAGCAGCGCGGCCGCCTCCCGGCTGAGGGTCGGGTGACCCAGCACGACGACGCGCTCGATGCGGCCGCCGAGCTGCGGGTCGCTGAGCAGTGCGCGATAGCCGTGGACGAGCTGACGCCCGAAGCGCGCACCGCTCACGATCTCGGCGACGAGCGGCCACGCGCCGACGTGGGCGAGCTCCTCCGCGTCGGGGCCGGCGTCGGCACCCGCGAGCACGATGGTGCGGGGACCGCGCTCGAGCACGAGCGGCGCGTCCTCCGGCTCGGCCGGCAGGTCGGCCTCGCCGATGCCACCACCGCCCTGGTACAGCGCGCCGGATGCCTCGTCCTCGGCATCGACCGCCACCGGGGGTCCGTCGGGGTCGTCGACGACGGCGGTCTCGAGCTCGGCGGCGGGCACGCCCATCCACGCGGGCAGAGCGCCCGACAGCGGCTCGCGGTACGGCAGGTTCAGGTGCACGGGACCCGGCGACCGCGTGCCCGCGCCCAGCGCCGCGGCGACCGCGTCCTCGGCGAGAAGGCGGAGCATCGCGCTCTGCTCGTGGGTGCCGTCGGGATCGAGCGCCTCGGGAACCGGCACGTCGGCCTCGAGCCGCACCGTGGGCGCGAACATCCCCGGCTGGCGCGTCGTCTGGTTCGCACCGACCCCGCGCAGCTCCGGGGGCCGGTCGGCCGTGAGCAGCAGCAGCGGCACGCCGGCGTGATGGGCCTCGAGCGCGGCGGGCAGCAGGTTCGCGACCGCGGTGCCCGACGTGCAGACCACGGCGGCCGGCATCCGCGTCTCGCGTCCGATGCCGAGCGCCGTGAAGCCCGCGACACGCTCGTCGATGCGGACGTGGAGGCGGAGGGCGCCACGCCGTTCGAGCTCGGCGGCGACCAGGGCGAGCGCCTGCGAGCGCGAGCCCGGGCTCAGCACGACGTGGCGAACACCGAGCTCGACGAGCCGGCACAGCAGCGCGGCGGCGGCGTCGGTCGCGGGCGCGGAATCGAGCGCGCCCCCGGCGCTGTCGGAGTCGGTCACGTCAGCCGAGGGCCCCGCGCTGACCGCGGGCGTCGTCGTCGCCGTCCGCGGGACGGATCGGCGGCTTCGGCTGCGGCGGGGTACCCGGCGTCGCGGTGCCGCCCGCGGCCGCGGCACTGCCGGGTACGGCGGTGTCGTCGGACGCTGCGGGACCGCCCGGAGGGTTGAAGCGGGGGTCGTCGCCCTCGGCGTCGAGCTGCGCGAGCTCCTCCTCGAGGCGGCGGATGCGCTCGTCCTGGTCGGAGATCGTGCCGATGCGCCCGAGGAACTCGGGGTCGTCATCGGGGGCCCTGCGTGCGGCGACGGACGATGCGCGCCCGCGGCCGACGATGAGCCAGAGGAGGCCGCCCAGCACGGGCAGCAGCACGACGATGAGGATCCAGATCGGCTTGCTCACGCCGCGGTGGCGGGTCGGGGGCTGGACGGCGCAATCGACGATGGTGAAGACCCAGAACGCGGTCGCCACCAGGGCCAGAATCAACAGCACCCGAGGCATCTTCCCATCCTAGGCGGGCGGGGCCCCGAGTGGGCGTTCGCGGGCGCTCCGTGACGCAACCGTCGCAGAAGCGGCCTCCGCGACGGAACGTAGGATGGATGGGTGAAAGCGCGCTCTGCCATCGTCTACTCGGTGCTGCGGCTGCTGGCGTTCCTCGTGCCGTTCGGCATCCTGATGCTGTTCCCGATCATGCGCGAGTACTACTGGCTCGCCGCCATCTTCGCCGCCCTCATCGGCCTGAGCCTCTCGGTGCTCTTCCTCCGCAAGCCCCTGGACGACGTCACCTCCGGCCTCGCCGAGCGCCGCGCCCAGGCGCGCGCCGCCGCCAGCGACGAAGAGGCGGAGGATGCTGCGGCCGACGCCGCCGCTCCGTCCACGCCCGACGGCGACGCGCCCGGACCCCGCGCCTGACGCCGGGGCGCAGCATCCGTCAGCCGATGAAGGCCCACATGAGGAAGGCGCCGTAGGCGACCGACGTCAGCGACGTGAGGCCCAGGGCGACGACGAGCTCGCGAGGGTCGCGGTAGGTCCACACGATGAGGATCGCCGGCGCGCCGGCCAGCAGCGCGAGCAGCGCGAGCCAGGCGATCGGGTAGCCGATCCACGCCAGGAACGCGGCGATGGCGAACGCCGCCAGCAGGAACACGGTGAACAGCCAGCGCGTCGCCGTGCGGCCGATGAGCACCGTGAGCGTCCGCTTGTGCGCGGCACGGTCCTGGTCGATGTCGCGCAGGTTGTTCGCCAGCAGCACCGCGCAGGCGATGAGGCCGACGCCGACGGCGCCGAACCACGCCTCCTGCGGGAGGGCGAAGGCCTGCACCCAGGTCGTGCCGAGCGTCGCGACGAGACCGAAGAACACGAAGACGAAGAGCTCGCCGAGGCCGTAGTAGCCGTACGGCCGCTTGCCGCCGGTGTAGAACCACGCAGCGAGGATGCACACGGCGCCGGCGGCGATCAGCCACCACTGCTGGGTGCGGATCGTGATCGCGAGTCCGGCGATCGCCGCGATCGCGAAGAACGCCAGCGCGACGATGAGCACGGTGCGCGGCTTCACCTTGCGGCCGGCCGTGAGACGGGCGGGGCCGACCCGGAAGTCGTCGGTGCCCCGGATGCCGTCGCTGTAGTCGTTGGCGTAGTTGACGCCGATCTGCAGCGACACCGACACGATGAGGCAGAAGAGCGCGATCACCCAGTGGAAGACGTCCACCACGAGGATCGCGGCGCCCGTGCCGACGAGGATGGGCGTGATCGCCAGGGGCAGGGTGCGCAGGCGCGCCGCGCCGATCCAGTCGCGCGCCGTGGGCTTCTCGACGTGCGCGGGGTCGCGCGAGATGTGCGCCTTCTGCGGGTTTCCGCGGGGCGGCTGCTTCTTGCGTCCGGCGGTGGTTCGCTTCTTGCTCGGGGTTCCTGCCACGAATGCACATCTTAGGGGCCGAGCCGATGCGGCACACGCATCCGTCAACCCCCCTGACGGATGTCGGCGCCCGGGGCGAGGATGAAGCCCATGCTGAGCATCGGATCCATCGTCCTCACCGTGGAGGACATCTCACGCGCCGGCGACTTCTGGCGCGCGGCCCTCGGCTACGTCAACCGCAACGAGCCCTCCGGCGACTGGGTCATCCTCGATCCGCCGGGCAAGGCCGACTGGTCGGCGCCCGGGGCGAGCCTCGCACTGTCGGTCACCGGGTACCCGCAGCACTACCCGCCGCGCATCCACCTCGACCTGTACGCCGAGGACCAGGCGGCCGAGGTGGCGCGCCTGCTCGGGCTCGGCGCCCGCGAGGTCGACTGGCACGACTACCCCGACGACGCCGACTGGGTCGTCCTCGAAGACACCGAGGGCAACCGCTTCTGCGTCGTCGACACCGGCCCGTACCCGCCGGGCTGAGCCGCACCCGCTCGCTGAGCCGCACTCCGGTCGCTGAGCTTGTCGAAGCGCGCGTCAGTGCAGGGCCATCACGGCGCGGCGGATCGCCTCGCGGTCGGGTTTTCCTGAGGGCAGCGTCGCGAGTTCGTCGACCAGCACGAGCCGTGACGGGCGGGCGTGTGCGCCGACCTCGGCCTGGACGGCGGCGCGCGCCTCCTCGAGCTGCACCGCTTCGCTGCGCCGCAGCGCCTCGCCCCGGGAGGCGACGACGACGGATGCCTCGCCCCATCGCTCGTCGGGAATCCCCACGACGACGGCGAGAGCAAGGCCGGGGATCCCCCTCACGATCCGCTCGACGCGGTCGAGCGAGACGTTGATGCCGCCCGACACGATGACGTTGTCGATGCGGCCGCGCACGCGCAGGACCCCGTCCTCGAGGAGTCCCGCGTCGCCGGTGCGGTACCACCGGGATCCGTCGCGGTCGCGGAGGAACGCAGCATCCGTCAGTTCGTCGTTGCCGAGGTAGCCGTCGGCCAGTGTCGGGCCGGAGACCTGCACTTCGCCGCGCTCGATGCGCAGGCGCACGTTGCCCAGGGCCACGCCGTCGTACACGCAGCCCCCGCTCGTCTCGGTGGAGCCGTAGGTGCGCACGATGCGCGCGCCCGCGGCCTCGGCGCGCTCGAGGGTCGCCGCGGGGAGCGCCTGGCCTCCGACCAGGATCGTCTCGAAGGACCGCAGCGCCGCGAGGACCGAGGGGTCGTGCTCGGCCGCGTCGAGCAGCTTCGACAGCTGCGCGGGCACCAGCGAGGTGTAGCTCGGCACCCGCTCGCCGCGCTCGGTCGACACCATCATGAGCGCGGTCGCCGAGAACGCCTGCGGAGTGAAGGCCCCCGTGAGGATCGCAGGCTCACGATCGGCGACGAGGGAGCGCACGAGCACCTGCAGTCCCGCGACGTAGCTCGCCGGCAGCGCCAGCAGCCACGCGCCGTCGCCGATGCGGTCGGCGGTCGAGAGGGCGCTCGCGGTGAGCGCGTCGCGGCTGAGGACCACGCTCTTCGGGATGCCGGTGGACCCGGACGTCGTCACGACCACCGCGGTCCCCGCCCGGACTTCTGCGGGGAGGCCGCTGACGAGGCCGAGGCCGAGCGCCGGTCCTGCGCCGTGCAGCGCACCGCGGAGGCCCCGCAGGATCTCGCGGGGGTCATCGCCGATGACGGGGACGAGCTTCATCGCGGGCGCCGGATCAGAAGTGCCAGGGGTAGGGCGACCAGTCGGGGTCGCGCTTCTCGAGGAACGAGTCCCGGCCCTCGACGGCCTCGTCGGTGCCGTAGGCCAGGCGCGTGGCCTCCCCCGCGAACACCTGCTGACCGACCATGCCGTCGTCGACCGCGTTGAACGCGAACTTCAGCATGCGGATCGCGGTCGGCGACTTGGTGAGGATCGTGCGGGCCATCGACACGGCCTCGCGCTCGAGGTCGGCATGCGGCACGACCCGGTTGACCGCGCCCATCTCGTAGGCGCGCTGTGCGGAGTACTCCTCGGCGAGGAAGAAGACCTCGCGTGCGAACTTCTGCCCGATCTGCCGGGCGAAGTACGCCGAGCCGTACCCGGCGTCGAACGAGCCCACGTCGGCGTCCGTCTGCTTGAACCGGCCGTGCTCGGCCGAGGCGATCGACAGGTCGCACACGACGTGCAGCGAGTGCCCGCCGCCGGCGGCCCACCCGGGGATCACGGCGATCACGACCTTGGGCATGAACCGGATCAGCCGCTGCACCTCGAGGATGTGCAGTCGTCCAGCACGGGCCTGGGCCTCGGCCGGGACGGCCGTCTCGTCCTCGGAGTACTTGTAGCCGTCGCGCCCGCGGATGCGCTGGTCGCCGCCCGAGCAGAACGCCCAGCCGCCGTCCTTCGGGCTCGGCCCGTTGCCGGTGAGAAGCACGACACCCACGCGGGGGTCCTGGCGGGCGATGTCGAGCGCGCGGTAGAGCTCGTCGACGGTGTGCGGACGGAAGGCGTTGCGCACCTCCGGCCGATCGAACGCGATGCGCGCGATGCGGCCGTCCTTCGAGACATGGGCCGTGATGTCGGTGTAGCCGCCCTCGGGCCGGCCGGGCGCCTGCTGCCACTCGCTGTCGTCGAAGAGTTCCGAAACGCTCACCCGGCCAGCCTACGGGGGGCTCCGCGCGGGCGTCATGTGCAACCGGACACCGGCAGCCGGGGCCTAGCCTGGATCGGTGACTTCGACTCTTCGCGCCGTGGCCGCCGCCGCGGCATCCGCTGCCCTGCTCTTCGCCCTCGCCGCCTGCTCGTCCGACGCCCCCGAGGCGGCGCCGACGGCCTCCGACACGCAGGCCGTGCAGGTCAGCGACGAGGCGTGCGCCGATGACGCCGGCATCACCGTGGCCGTCGACGCCTCGGCGCTCGAGGACGGCGACAGCAAGTCGTGGTGCATCGAGACCGACGAGACGCTCGCCGCCGCCGACGCGCTCACACTCGTGAACGTCACGACCGAGGGCACCGAGGAGTACGGCGACCAGGTCGTGTGCCGTGTCAACGGCGTGCCCGCCGAGGACCAGGCGATCACCGCGCCCGACGGCTCGGAGTACTTCGAGACCTGCACGTCGATGGCCCCCGAGTACGCGTTCTGGGGGCTGTGGGTCAAGCCCGCAGGTGGTGAGTGGGGCTTCGCCCAGGAAGGCATCGCCACCCTCGAGCTCGAGCCGGGCGAGTCGCTCGGGCTGCTCTTCACGCTGAACGGAGAGCCGGCAGCGCCGACATCCTGACATGACGTTCCGACCCGGTCCCCTGCGAGCCGCGGCGATCCTCGCCGCAGGGTTCGTGGCGGCCCGGGTCGTCTACCGCATCCTCTTCCACGGCGCCGACGGCGACGGCTTCGTCCTGCTGGACCTTCCGGCGGTGCGACTGCCGTCGCCGTTCGCGCATGTGGTGCTGCTGGGCCCGGTCACGGTCGATGGACTGTGGGATGCCGCCGCCAGCGCCCTGCCGATCGCCCTCACGATCCTCGCGTTCGGGGTGGTGAATGCACTCGTCGACCTGCACCGCGTGTTCGCGCGGGCGTCCCGGCGCGGCCCGCTGCGGGGCGTCGCACGGGCGCTCGCGATCGCTGCGGCCACCCTCCCCTCGCTCGCCGACGGCGCCCGGGCTGTGCGGTTCGCGCAGCGCCTCCGCGGCGAGCGCGGCGGGGCACGGATGCTGCTTCCCCTGCTGGAACGAACGCTCGAGCGTGCCGGGGCCGTCGCCGCCGCCCTCGAGCTCCGCGGCTTCGCGGGACGCGGGCTGGACGGGGACTGCCTCGCACCGGTCCAGGCCGAGGGCGTGGAGATCGGGTTCGGCGACGGCGCAGCGAGACGAGGCATCCGTCTTCCGTCCTCGCTCGCGCTCCCGGCGGGGACGCTCACCCTCGTCGCGGGGCCGACAGGGTCGGGCAAGTCGACGCTGCTGCGGGCGGTCGCGGGCCTCCACACGCACACGGACGGCGGCTGGATCGCGGGGTCGCTGCAGGTCGTCGGCCACGAACGCGCGACCGTGCCGCCGCGCGACCTCGCGCAGCGGGTGGGCGTGGTGCTGCAGCATCCGCGTGACGCGTTCGCCACCGAGCGCGTGCGCGACGAGATCGGCCTCTCGCTCGAGCTGCGCGGCGTCGCCCCCGTTCTCGTGACCGCGCGCGTGGCCGAGATCGCCGACCGGGTCGGCGCGACGGCGCTGCTCGACCGCCCCACGCGCGGGCTCTCGGCGGGCGAGGCGACGCTGGTGGCGATCGCCGCGGCGATCGTCGAGCACCCCATCCTGCTGCTGGTCGATGAGCCGCTCGCCGATCTCGACGCCGCCGCGCGGGTGCGGATCGCCGGGCTCCTGGATTCCCTGGCGCACGAGGCGGGGATGTGCGTCGTCGTGGCGGAGCACCGCGTCCACGCACTCGCCGGGATCGCCGACACCGTGCTGCGGATCGACGACGGTGCGATCGCGGCGGTCGAGCCCGATGAGCCGGGTTCGGGGCGCACGGCGAACGTTCGGGGCGCACGGGATGCGCCCCGGACGCACGGGATGCGCCCCGAACCCGGGACGCCCGTGCTGCACGCGCGCGAGATCACGGTGCGGCACGGGGATGCGGTGGCCGTGGCCGGTGCCGACGTCGAGCTGCGCGCCGGCGAGATCGTCGCGCTCGTGGGACCGAACGGCGCCGGCAAGTCGAGCCTGCTCGCGGCGCTCGCCCTTCCCGCACGGGGGACCGACATCGAGTCCGCCGGTCGAGTGGCGCTGGTTCCGGATGCCTCGGACGACCTCTTCGTCTCGGACACCGTCGCGGCCGAGTGCCGCCGCGCTGACCGCCGGGCGGGGCGTGCGGAGCCTGCGGCTGCGATCCGGTTCGCCGGGTTCCTCGGTCTCGACCCGGACGGTCCGGCCTTCGCGGCGCGGATGTCGCGGCATCCGCGCGACCTCTCCGCGGGTGAGCGGCGCTGCCTCGCGCTGGCGATCCAGCTCGCGGGCGCGCCGCGCGTGCTCCTGGTGGACGAGCCCACGCGAGGCCTCGACCCCGCGGCCCGCGACCTGGTCTGGGCCGCGCTGGACTCGCTCGCCGCCACGGGCACAGCGGTGCTGGTGGCCACGCACGAGCCCGAGTTCGCCGCCCGGGCCGACCGCGCGCTGACGATGAACGCCGGTGTTCTCACCGACGCCCCGTTCGTAACTCAGGATGAACGCGCAGCCGCCGCGCGCGAGGCACGGAACTCCGCGGGCGCACAGGCCAGCCGCTCGAACCGTCCTGAATTGCGAACGCCGGAACGGCCGCACCGGCCGTCCTCACGCGGCCGAGACCTCCGGGAGTCCCCTCGCGTGGATGACCTCGCGCCCACCGCCTCCCCGTCCGTAACTCAGGACCGATCCCTGCGGCCCTCGAAAGACCCGCAGGAATCGGGACCCGTCCATTCCGGCTCCGCGAACCGTCCTGAATTGCGGACTCGGAACACTGCCCGGAGGCGGCGTCGGCTGAAGGCACTGCCGGTCGCGGCCCTCGCCGCAGCGAATCTCGTCGCGCTCGGGGCGTTCTGCTGGCCGCTGGTCGCGACCGCCGTGCCGGAGCAGGCCTACGCGGCGGTGCCGATCGCGGCGCTCGCGCTCGTGCCGCTCGCCGCGCTCGTGGTGGTGGCCACCCTCGACGGGAGCGTGCGGTCGGCGCACATGCTGGCGCTCCTCGGCACGCTCGCCGCGATCGGCGCGGCCGTGCGCATCGCGGGCACGGGCGTCGGCGGTGTCGAGGCGGTGTTCATCCTGCTGATCCTGGCGGGGCGTGCCTACGGCGCGCGGTTCGGCATGCTGCTCGGCATGGCGACGATCGCCCTCTCCACCCTCATCACGGGCACCTTCGGCCCATGGACCCCGTTCCAGATGTTCGCGTGCGCGTGGGTGGGCGCGATCGCGGGGCTGCTCCCCCGGCGGATCTCCCGCGGGGCCGAGATCGCGATGCTCAGCGTCTACGGCGTCGTCGCCTCGTACGCGTTCGGCCTGCTGATGAACCTTTGGTTCTGGCCGTTCGCCGTCGGCTACGGCACCGGCATCTCGTACGACGGCAGCGCGCCGCTCGACGTGAACCTCTCGAGCTTCCTGCTGTACTCGCTGGTCACCTCGACCCTCAGCTGGGACACCCTCCGCGCGATCACCACCGTCATCGGGCTGGTCGTCGTCGGTCGCCCGATCCTCGCGGCCCTCCGCCGCACCAAGCCGCTCGCGACACGGACGCAGCCCGTGCCCGCCCCGCGAGAGCGCGCCTCTGCCCTATCGTGAAGGTCACGTGCCGGGAGGAGCCCACGTGACCACTGCGACCGCAGCGCCGCCGACGAACCTCATCGGTGCGTACGTGCCCGAGATCGTCTCGCTCGCCCAGCGCGGACTCCTGTGGGCGGTTCTGTACGGCGTGCTCGCCCTCGCCTCGAGCGGCGGATGCCTCGACCCCGCGTCGGGCGGCGACCAGATCTGCTACACCGCGACGCTGCGTCCCTCCCCCCTGACGTGGCTCGTGATGGCGTTCGTCTTCGTGATCGCTGTGAGCCGCGCCGCGAAGGCCACCACGACCGCCCAGATCTCGCGCATCCTCCGGATCGCCGCCACCGCCCTGTGGGTGGTGCCGCTCCTGGCCGCCGTGCTCGGGGTGATGTCGTTCATGACGGCCTCGCCCGCGTCGTGGCTCGACGGCGGCGTGCCCGCCAACGTCGACTTCCGGATCACGCCGGACTGAGCCTCCACGCGCGGCCGGCGTGACTGTGGTGGCAGCAATCGCCGCTGTGCACCCGCCGAAGCGGCAAGACCTGCCACGTCGGCAGCGGTCCGTCGCCCGAAGTGTCCGAAGTGGCCGCTCTGCACGTCGGGTTGCGACCACAGCGAGGACCTTCACGGATGCTGCGGACCGCGGCATCCCTCAGACGGAGAAGTACTTCGCCTCGGGGTGGTGGAAGACGAACGCGTCGGTGGACTGCTCGGGGTGGAGCTGCAGCTCCTCGCTGAGCTCGACGCCCATGCGCTCGGGGCGGAGGAGCTCGACGACCTTGCGGCGGTCCTCCATGTCGGGGCACGCGGGGTAGCCGAGGGAGAAGCGGGCGCCGCGGTACTCGAGCTTGAAGAGGCCCGCGGTGTCGGTCGGGTCCTCGTGCGAGAACCCGAGTTCCGAGCGGATGCGGGCGTGCCAGTACTCGGCGAGCGCCTCGGTCAGCTGCATCACGAGCCCGTTGAGCTCGTAGTAGTCGCGGTACTTGTCCTCGGCGAAGAGCTTCGCGGTGACCGAGTCGATGTTCGCGCCTGCCGTGACGAGCTGCACCGGCATCACGTCGACCTGGCCCGACTCGCGCGAGCGCACGAAGTCGGCCAGACACAGGTGGCGGTCGCGGCGCTGACGCGGGAAGTGGAAGCGCAGGCGGTCGGTGACGAGCGTGCCGTCCGACCCGCCGTCGGGGGCGAGGAGGCCGGCGGCTCCGAGCGCGCCCGAGGGGTCGTCGCCGTGGTGCAGCACGACGACGTCGTTGCCCTCCGACACGACCGGGAAGAAGCCGTACGCGACCGACGCGTCGAGCATGCCCTCGCCGAGGATGCGATCGAGCCAGTACCGCAGCCGCGGCCGGCCTTCGGCCTCGACGAGCTGCTCGTAGGTGGCGCCGTCCTCGCCGCGGCCGGGCTTGAGGCCCCACTGGCCCATGAACGTCGCGCGCTCGTCGAGGAAGGCGGCGTAGTCGTGCAGCGCGAGGCCACGGACGATGCGCGTTCCCCAGAACGGCGGGGCGGGGACGGGATTGTCGGATGCGACGTCCGAGCGCGACGGCATCGCCTCGGGTTCGGTCAGCGTGAGCTTGGAACCCGCCGCGTGGCGCCGCTTCTTCAGCGCCGGCAGTCCGACCGACCCCGGGTCGGCACCGCGCGCGATCTTCACGAGCGGATCCATGAGCGCGAGCCCCTCGAACGCGTCGCGGGCGTAGCGCACCTCGCCGTCGAACAGCGAGGCGAGGTCGTCCTCGACGTACGCGCGCGTCAGCGCCGCACCACCCAGGATCACCGGCCACTTCTTGCCGAGGCCGCGCGACGTGAGCTCTTCGAGGTTCTCCTTCATCACGACCGTTGACTTCACGAGCAGGCCCGACATGCCGATGACGTCGGCGCCGTGCTCCTCGGCCGCCGCGATGATGTCGGCGATCGGCTGCTTGATGCCGAGGTTGATCACGTCGTACCCGTTGTTGGTCAGGATGATGTCGACGAGGTTCTTGCCGATGTCGTGCACGTCGCCGCGGACGGTCGCCAGGATGATGCGGCCCTTGCCCGAGGCATCCGACTTCTCCATGTGCGGTTCGAGGAGGGCGACCGCGTTCTTCATCACCTCGGCCGACTGCAGCACGAACGGCAGCTGCATCTCGCCGGCGCCGAACCGCTCGCCGACGATCTTCATGCCCTCGAGCAGGTGGTCGTTGATGATCTGCAGCGGCGCCAGCCCGCCCTCGCGAGCGAGGTCGAGGTCGGCTTCGAGGCCCTTGCCCTCGCCGTCGATGATGCGTCGTTCGAGCCGCTCCCCCACCGGCAGCGCCGCGAGCTCGGCCGCGCGCTGGTTGCGCAGGGCCGCGGTGTCGACGCCCGCGAAGAGGTCCAGCATCCGTGCCAGCGGGTCGTACGTGACGTTGCCGTCGGCGTCGTACTCGCGACGGTCCCACACCAGGTCGAGCGCGACCTTGCGCTGCTCCTCCGAGATCGAGGCGAGCGGCACGATCTTCGCGGCGTCGATGATGCCCGAGGTGAGACCGGCCTCGACCGCTTCGTGCATGAACGCGGAGTTCAGCACGCTGCGGGCGGCCGGGTTGAGGCCGAACGAGACGTTCGAGACGCCGAGGGTCGTGTTGATGCCGGGGTACTTCGCCGTGATCTGCCGGATCGCCTCGATCGTCTCGATGGCGTCGCGGCGGGTCTCCTCCTGACCCGTCGCGATCGGGAAGGTCAGGCAGTCGACGATGATGTCGTTGACCCGCATCCCCCACTCTCCGACGAGCTCGTCGACGAGGCGCGACGCGATCTGCACCTTGCCCTCGGCCGTGCGGGCCTGGCCGTGCTCGTCGATCGTCAGCGCGACGACCGCGGTGCCGTGCTCCTTGACGAGCGGCATGATGCGGCCGAACCGGGAGGTGGGGCCGTCGCCGTCCTCGTAGTTCACGGAGTTCACGACGGGCCGGCCGCCGATGAGCTCGAGCCCGGCGGCGATGACCGCGGGCTCGGTCGAGTCGACCACGAGCGGCAGGGTCGAGGCGCTCGCGAAGCGCGAGACGACCTCGCGGATGTCGGCGACGCCGTCGCGGCCGACGTAGTCGATGCACACGTCGAGCAGGTGCGCGCCCACGCGGATCTGGTCGCGCGCGATCTCGACGCAGTCGTCCCAGCGCTCCTCGAGCATCGCCTCGCGGAACGCCTTCGAGCCGTTCGCGTTGGTGCGCTCGCCGATCGCGAGGTACGAGGCGTCCTGCTGGAACGACACGTGCTGGTACAGCGACGCGACGCCCGGATCGAGCTCGGGGCGACGCGGCGCGGCGCCGCCGACCGGACGCAGGCGCTCGACGACGGCGGCGAGGTGCTCGGGCGTGGTGCCGCAGCATCCGCCGACGAGGCCCAGCCCGAACTCCCTGACGAACTGCTCGTGCGCCGTCGCGAGCTCGACCGGGGTGAGCGGGTAGTGCGCGCCGTTCGCCCCGAGCACGGGAAGCCCCGCGTTCGGCATGCACGCGATGGGCACCGTCGCGTGCTTCGACAGGTGCCGGAGGTGCTCGCTCATCTCGGTCGGGCCGGTGGCGCAGTTGAGCCCGATCGCGTCGACACCGAGCGGCTCGATGGCCGTGAGCGCCGCGCCGATCTCGGAGCCCATGAGCATGGTCCCGGTGGTCTCGACCGTCACTTCGACGAAGATCGGCAGACGGATGCCGCGGCTGACGATCGCCTGCCGACAGCCGTTGATGGCGGCCTTGGTCTGCAGCAGGTCCTGCGAGGTCTCGACGAGGAACGCGTCGGCGCCGCCGTCGATGAGCCCCTCGGCCTGGAGCGCGAAGGTCTGCTTGAGGTTGTCGTACGTGGTGTGCCCGAGGCTCGGCAGCTTCGTGCCCGGCCCCATCGAGCCGAGCACCCAGCGCACGCGGCCGTCGACGGCCTCGGCGGCCGCGACGCGCTCGCGCGCGATGCGGGCACCCTTCTCGGCGAGCTCGGCGATGCGGTCGACGATGCCGTAGTCGTCGAGGTTCGACCAGTTCGCGCCGAACGTGTTGGTCTCGACCGCGTCGACGCCCACCGCGAGGTACGCGTCGTGGATCTCCCCGACCACGTCGGGGCGCGAGACGTTGAGGATCTCGTTGCACCCCTCGAGGCCCTGGAAGTCGCCGTCGATCGACAGGTCGTAGCGCTGCAGCATCGTGCCCATCGCGCCGTCGGCGATGACCACCCGCTCGCGTACGCCGTCGAGCAGCTGCTGCGAGCGCTCAGGCCTGGGAACCCCGTCGATGTCGAGGGCGAACCGGGGTGCGGGCGGTGCTGCGGTCACCTCGGCGATTTTAGTCGCCGGGGTCTTCGGCGTCCCGTTCCATGACGGACGGACACTGCAGTCCGTGCCCGATGCGGACGCTGGTACAGCCTCGCCCAGGGCAGCGAGAGTACAGCTGGTCGCCGAGAGGGAGGGAACCAACCGCACTTTCGGCGACCCGCTGTACTCTCGCGGTTCGGCCGCGGCCGGGAGGGACGGATGCTGCCGCCCGGCGCAGTGCGCCGGGCGGCAGCATCCATGGGTCAGAACGTCAGGCGTTCTTGGCGTCGCGCCAGCGCAGCCACGACCGGATGAGGTCGAAGTCCCAGTCGGGGCCCTGGAAGCCGATGGTGAAGAGGCGCACGCCGGCGTCGTGGAGGCCGTCAGCGTGGGCCTCGTCGCGCTGGTGCAGCTCGTTCGAGATGACGAGGTTCGAGGTGTCGCGCTGCTCGCGCTCGGCCCACCGCTCGATGACGTCGAGCTTGTGCGGCAGATCGTTCGCGCGCACGTAGCTGTGCCAGATGTCGGCGTGCCGTGCGACCAGGCGCAGCGTCTTCTGCTCGCCCGCGCCGCCGATCATGACCGGGATGTCGCGCGTCGGGGCCGGGTTGAGCTTCTGCCAGCGCGCTTCGATGCGCTCGAGTCCTGCGGCGAGGTCGTCGAGGCGCGAGCCGGCGGTGCCGAAGTCGTAGCCGTACTCCTCGTAGTCGCGGGCGAACCAGCCCGAACCGGTGGCGAAGATGAAGCGGCCGACGCCGTCCTTCGCCGAGATGTGGTCGATCGTGCGGGCCATGTCGGCCTGCAGGTCGGGGTTGCGGTAGCTGTTGCAGTTGACGAGGGCACCGAATTCGACCCGCTCGGTCTGCTCCGCCCACGCGGCGAGCATCGTCCACGACTCGAAGTGGAGGCCGTCCGGGTCGCCGTTCAGCGGGAAGAAGTGGTCCCAGTTGAAGAGGATGTCGACGCCCATCTCCTCGAGGCGGAGCACCGCGTCACGGAAGGCGGAGTAGGGCGCGTGCTGGGGCTGCAGCTGCACGCCGAGGCGCACGGGAGTATCGAGGAGGGGCATGGGGAAAGCGTACGGCCGCCCGAAGGGGGCGGTCCTCGTTCGAGGGAATGCGCCGAGATGCGGACCGTACCCCGGGGTTCGGTCCGCATCTCGGGTCAGATCCTCAGCTGAGGGCGCGTGATGAGCCCCGGCGCGCGCGCGCCGCCTTGAGCGCGGCATCCACCGTGTCCCAGATCGCGACGCCCGCGATCACGAAGCCGACGATGATCGTGATGATCTGGCCGACCTCGGCGCCGTCGTCGGGGATGATCGTCGGGAAGTACGCCGGGTTGATGAGGCGTCCCTCGAACAGCAGCCACAGCGCGGGCACCGCGATGACGAGATTCAGGATGCCGTTGGCCACCGCGAGGCCGACGGTCCAGCGTCCGATCGCGTAGACGACGATCGCGAGCACGGCTTCGAGGGCCATCACGGCGAACAGCGCCAGGATCCACCAGGGCCAGAGCCCCGGGTCGAGGAACGACAGCCCGGGCTCAGTGGGCACGAAGCCGATGAACAGGTCCCACAGCACGACCCCGACCATGATCCCGAGGAACGCCAGCGACGTGATCATGTCGCCGAGGCCGACGCCCTTCTGGCGCGGCTCGGGGAGCTGGTCGGGCGTCCAGGGCTGACCGGTCATCGTCTCGTGACCGGTGCGCTCGAGGATGACGAAGACCAGCGTCGTCCAGAACGCGAGGTGCACGACCACCGAGAGCAGCAGCGGAACGAGTGCCCCGATGATCTCGCCGAACGTGGCTCCGTCGAGCACCATCGCGAGCGAGACGCCGAAGGCGGCGCACGCGGGCACGATGTACAGCAGCAGCTTCAGCAGCCGCCACCAGTCGAGGAAGTAGCGCGGGCCGACGAGCCACAGGGGGCGGTCGGTGTAGCCGGCGGCAAGCTTGTCGGGGTCGCCGAGCTCGGTGAGCACGGCACGCTCGGCCGTCTCGCGCGGCTCGCCCTGCTCGACGCGGGCCTCGACCTGGTCGTCGATCGACGCACGCAGCTCGGCCGCGAGGTCGGCGCGCTGCGCCTCGGGCACGGTGCGCATCGCCGCGTCGACGTAGCGGTCGGTGAGGGTGGCGGTGATGGTCATCTCAGTTCTCCTCGGGGAGGGCGTCGATCGCGACGGCGATTGCGCGGAAGTCGTCGGTGAGGGCGCCGGCAAGGCGGAGGCCGGCGTCGCTGGTGCGGTAGAACTTGCGGGGACGGGACTCGTCGGTGTTCCACTCGCTCGTGAGAAACCCCTGCTTCTCGAGGCGGCGCAGCAGCGGGTACAGCGTGTTCGCGTCGGTCGGGAAGCCGCGCTCCCCCAGCTCCTCGAGCAGCCCGTACCCGTACCCCGGCGTCTCGAGCAGCCGCAGGCACGCCAGCACGGTCGTGCCGCGCCGCAGCTCCTGCAGGTGCGTCTCGAGGATCTCGGTTTCGCTCATGTCTCACACCATACTGTGTGACACACACTATCGTCAATGGCACTTTATAGTTCTCATCGGAACTGGGATGCTGAGGGCACCGCGAGAGGAGGCCTCCATGACGGAGAAGCCGAGCCGCTGGATCCGCATCAAGTGGGCGATCCTCGGAAAGCCCGTGAGCCACGAGGAGTACCGGGCCGCACAGTCCTCCCCCTACGTCGACGGTCGCGTCGTCGGGCACGCCGAAGTGCGGAGTCACCACTTCCAGGCGGGCAGCGGATTCTGACCGCCGACGGGGCAGACTGAGCACGTGACCACGCCTGCTCCGCTCCCCCCGCTCGCCGAGATCCTCGACACCGCGCACGTCGTCGCATTGCCGCTCGCGACGCGGTTCCGCGGCATCGACGTGCGCGAAGCGCTCCTCTTCGAGGGCCCGGAAGGCTGGGCCGAGTTCTCGCCGTTCGCCGAGTACGACGACGCGGAAGCCTCGACATGGCTGGCGGCCGCCATCGAGGATTCACGGATGCCTCGACCCGCGGCCCACCGTGACCTCATCGGCGTCAACGCCACGGTGCCGGCGGTGGCGGCAGCATCCGTCCCGTCCGTGCTCGCGCGATTCGACGGCTGCCGGACGGCGAAGGTCAAGGTGGCGGAGCCCGGTCAGGTGCTCTCGGACGACGTGGCGCGCGTGCGCGCGGTGCGCGAGGCCCTGGGACCCGAGGGCCGCGTGCGCGTCGACGCGAACGGCGCCTGGAACGTCGACGAGGCCGAGCACGCGGTGCACGCCCTCGCGGAGTTCGACCTCGAGTACGTCGAGCAGCCGTGCGCGAGCGTCGAAGAGCTCGCCGAGCTGCGCAGACGCGTGAAGTACATGGGCATCCCGATCGCCGCCGACGAGAGCGTGCGCAAGGCCGCCGATCCGCTCGCGGTCGCGCGGGCGGGAGCCGCCGATCTGCTCGTGATCAAGGCGCAGCCGCTCGGCGGGGTGCGGCGCGCACTCGAGATCGTGGCGGAGGCCGGGCTGCCCGCGATCGTGTCGAGCGCCCTCGACACCTCGGTGGGGCTGTCGATGGGCGTCGCGCTGGCCGCCGCGCTCCCCGAGCTCGACTACGACTGCGGCCTGGGCACCGCGTCCCTGTTCACGGCGGACGTCGTCGACCCGCCCCTCACGCCGCGCGCCGGTGCGCTCGCCGTGGGCCGGGTGATCCCCGACCCGGCGCTGCTGGCCGAGCACGCAGCATCCACCGACCGCCGCGAATGGTGGCTCGACCGGCTCGCCCGCTGCTATGAGGTGCTGCGCACCGCGGCATGACGCGAGCGACGCTCGGTGCGCGCGCCGGGTGCAGGCGTTTCGTCTCGCTTCGCTCGCTCAACGACCGGGGAAGTCAGAGGGGGTCGACGAGAGCGGTCGCGAGGCGGGCGGTGCGCTCGTTCACGAGGGCGTGCATCTCGGGGGTGCTGAGGCCCGACATGATGGCGTACGCCGACGTGTCTTCCCAGGTCTGCAGGATGACGCCGGCGAACTCCTGCGGAGGCATCCGCAGACGGAAGCGGTAAGCGAGCGCGAGCTCCTCGATGAACGAGCCGACGCGCTCCACCATGCCCGTCTGCCACGCGAGGTAGGTCTCGGCGAGCCGCTGGTCGCGCATCGCGCGCGTGCGGATCTCGCTGGTCAGCAGGATGCCCTGCTTCTTGTCGAACGCGACGTCGAGCAGCTGGCGCACGAGGGCGCCGGGCTCGAGGTCCTCGCCGCGCTCCTGGAGCTGGGCGACGCGCTGGGCGACCTCGTCGATCTTCTCGCCGGCGACCCGCTCGGTGAGGGCGAGCATGAGCTCGTCCTTGGTCTCGAAGTTCGAGTAGAACGCACCGCGCGTGAATCCTGCGCGCTCGCAGATCGCTTCGACGGATGCTGCGTCCAGGCCGACTTCCGCGAAGACCAGGGCGGCGGCATCCAGCAGCTTCTGCCGGGTCGCCTCGCGGCGACGAGAGGTGCCGGTCGCTTCGGCCACGGGGGTGTCGGTCATCTGTCCTCCATCTCGTCCAGTCTCACACGCACTACTCAGGTTGGGGCGACAGGCCCGCCCTACGATACACTCATGTATCCGATACAGCGCTGTATCGACGGTTCCCGAACTCTCCACCCGTAACCGGAGGCGCTGTTGTCGACTCTTCTGTATGCGCTCGGTCGCTGGACCTACCGTCACCCGTGGCGGGTGCTGGTCTCGTGGCTGATGCTGCTGGGCATCGCCCTCGGCTTCGCGATCCCGCACCTCGGCGGCACGGACAACTCCTTCTCGATCCCCGGCACCGAGGCCCAGGAGGGCATCCAGCTGCTCGATCGCAGCTTCCCGCAGGCGAGCGGGACGAGCGCGCAGCTCGTCATCGTGACGGCCGACGGCGACCGGATCGACGAGGAGCCGTACACCGGCGCCATCGGCGACACGGTCGCGCACCTCGAAGACCTCGACGGGGTCATCGCCGTGACCGACCCCTTCAACGAGATGGTGACGGGCATGGTGTCGGACGACGAGTCCGCCGCAATCATCCGCCTCCAGTTCGACGGCCAGTCGACCGACGTGTCCGACGAGACGAAGGAGGGCCTCGAACAGGTCGCCGACGATCTGCGCGAGACGCTTCCCGAGGGCTCGCAGGTCGCCATGGGCGGCGACCTCTTCTCGACCTCGGTGCCTGCGCTGTCCCTCATCGAGGCGGTCGGCGTGCTCATCGCACTGTTCGTGCTCATCGTCACCTTCCGCTCGTTCGCGGTGGCGTGGTTCCCGCTCGTGTCCGCACTCATCGGCGTGGGCCTCGCGATCGCGCTCATCTTCGTCGCCACCGCGTTCGTCTCGGTGTCGTCGACGACCCCGATGCTCGCGATCATGCTGGGACTCGCGGTCGGGATCGACTACGCCCTCTTCATCGTGGCGCGACATCAGGATCAGGTGCGCGCCGGGGTCGAGCCCGAGGAGTCCGCCGCCCGCGCCACGGGCACGGCCGGTTCCGCGGTCGTCTTCGCCGGTATCACGGTGCTCATCGCCCTCATCGGCCTCGGCTTCGCCGGCATCCCCTTCCTCACGACGATGGGCATCGCCGCTGCTGTCGCCGTCGCGATCGCCGTCGTCGTCGCCATCACCCTCACGCCCGCGCTCCTCGGCTTCGCGAAGCACCGCGTCGCGGGCTGGGGACACGGCAGGAAGCGGCGCGGGATGCCGCTGCCCGGCGCGCGCCGTTCCACCGACGCCGACGAGTCGGCGGCGGAGGACGATGCGGAGACCCCGCACCCCCGGGACGGAGCTCGGCCCGAGGAGACCTCGAGGCGCGCGCGAGCGGCCACCGAGGCGGCGGAGACGCGCGAGCCGAATCACGTCGCAACCACTGACGCAATCCACGCGACCCCGCAGACGACGCCGAAGAAGACCAATCGCTGGGTCATGCTCGTCACCAAGCACCCGATCGTCACCACCATCGCCGTCGTGCTCACCCTCGGCGTCATGGCGATCCCGGCGGCGAGCCTCGCGCTCGCCCTGCCGAACGCCGGCCAGCAGCCGGAGTCGAGCCAGGCACGTCAGGCGTACGACCTCACGGCCGAGCACTTCGGGCCCGGATCGAACGGCCCGCTCATCATGACCGGCACGATCGTCACGTCGACGGATCCGCTCGGACTCATGGCCGACCTCAAGGCCGAGATCGAGAAGGTCCCGGGCGTGAAGGAGGTCGCGCTCGCGACGCCGAACGAAACCGCCGACACCGGGCTCATCCAGATCGTGCCCGAGACCGCGCCCGACGACCCGGCGACCGCACAGCTCGTCCGCGACCTTCGTGCGCTCGCCCCGGAGCTCGAGGACGAGTACGGCGTCGACCTCAAGGTGACGGGGTTCACCGCCGTCGGCATCGACATCTCGGACCGTCTGGGCGCCGCCCTGCTGCCGTTCGGCGTGTTCGTCGTAGGCCTGTCGCTCGTGCTCCTCATGATCGTGTTCCGCTCGATCTGGGTGCCCATCAAGGCCGCCCTCGGCTATCTGCTGTCGGTGATGGCCGCATTCGGCGTCGTCGCCGCGGTCTTCGAGTGGGGCTGGGGCGCCGAGCTCCTGCACGTGGACCGTACGGGCCCCGTGATCAGCTTCATGCCGATCATCCTGATGGGCGTCCTGTTCGGCCTGGCCATGGACTACGAGGTGTTCCTCGTCAGCCGCATGCGCGAGGACTATGTGCACGCCCGCCGCGCCGCGGGTGGCCACGCAACGCGCGGCAGCCGCGACATCGCGGTCGGCGCCGTGCGCTCGGGCTTCACGGCCTCGGCGCGCGTGGTCACCGCCGCCGCGGTCATCATGTTCGCGGTGTTCGCGGCCTTCGTGCCCGAAGGCGATTCGTCGATCAAGCCGATCGCGCTGGGCCTCGCCGTCGGCATCGCCGTCGACGCGTTCCTCGTGCGCATGACTCTCGTGCCCGCCGTCATGACCCTCCTCGGAGACAAGGCGTGGTGGATGCCGCGCTGGCTCGAGCGGGTCCTCCCCCACTTCGACATCGAGGGCGAGGCCGTCGAGCGCGAGCTCTCGCTCGCCGAGTGGCCGGAGCCCGACACGACGGCCGTGGTCGTCGGCGACGGCGTCGCCGTGCGCGCGGACGCGGGCGGCTCGGCCGGCGAGGTCGTGCTGTTCGAGGACGCCGCCTTCCGCGCCGAGCCCGGCGGCACGCTCATCGCGACCGGCGACCCCCGCGCGGCGCGGGCCTTCGCGCTCACGATCGCGGCGCGACTGGCCCCGACCGACGGACGCCTGCGCGTCGCCGGCCACCTGCTCCCCGAGCGCGGGGCCTGGGTGCGTGCGCACGTCGGGCTCGCGCTCCTCGCGGACGCCGACGACCGCGTGCCGGCGCTGCGCCGCGCCCTCGCCGGGAAGGCGAGCCTCGTCGTGATCGAAGGCGTCGACGCGCTCGATCACGCGGAGCGCGACCAGGCCGCCGCGCTGCTGCGCGACGCCGCCGCGGCGCTCGCGGCAGGCGACGAGCGTCTGACGCTCGTCGTGACCGGCCGCACCGAGAGCGCGGCTCTCGCCCTCCTCGCGGACGCGCACCGCCCCGACGTGACCTCGATCACGCTGCGCTCCGCCACCGCTCAGACCACCCCCACCGCAGAGGTGAACGCATGACCCCGAACTGGATCACCACGGCCGTCGCGCGCGCGCGCTCGCCCCGGCCCGTCACGTGGCTGACGCTGATCGGCGTGCTGCTGCTGCCCGTCGTCATCGGCGGCATCCTGGTGGCCGCGCTGTACAACCCCGTGGAGCGGCTCGACAACCTGACCGCCGCCGTCGTGAACGAGGACGAACCGGTCACCGTCGACGGGCAGCTGGTGCCCCTCGGCCGACAGCTCACCGCCGGTCTCGTCGAGGGCTCTGACGACCTCGACAGCAACCTCACCTGGACGCTCTCGAACGCGGATGACGCCGCCGCCGGCCTCGCCGACGGCACCTACGACGCGGTCATCACGATCCCCGAGAACTTCACGGCCGCGGCGCTGTCGACCCGCCCCGGCGAGACGCCCGAGCAGGCGACGATCGAGGTCACCACCTCGCCCGACAGCCTGATCGTCGACGATGCCATCACGGCTCAGGTCGCCAACGCGGCGGCCTCGACCATGGGCACGCAGCTGTCGACCGTGTACCTCGAGAACGTGTTCCTCGGCTTCACGACGCTGGGCGACCAGCTCGGCACCGCCGCCGACGGCGCGCAGCAGCTCGCCGACGGCGCGACCCAGGCCGCGGACGGCGCGGCGCAGCTGCCCGGCGGCATCTCGCAGCTCGCCGACGGCAACGAGCAGCTGGCGAGCGGGGCCTCGCAGCTCGCGAGCGGCGCCGGCCGGATCGCGGGCGGCGCGACGTCGCTGCAGTCCGGTCTGACCACGATCGCCGGCAAGACGCGCGAAGCGTCTGCTGGTGCGCAGCAGATCGCGGACGGCGTGAACGCCGGCGCGGCGCAGCTCGAGCAGACCGGGCTCGTCCCCGACGGACTCACACAGTCCGCGAACGGCGCGTCCGCAGCGACCGGTGCGGCGGCGGCGGAAGCGAAGGCGAACTTCGAGGCTCTGCAGAAGCTCGCGGCATCGTGCGCGCAGCCCGGGGACTTCTGCACGCAGCTCGGAGCAGCGGTGGCGTCGGCAGGGAAGACCTCGGCGATCCTCAACGGCACTGATCCGAAGACCAATCCCGGTGCGGCGAGCCTGACGCAGCTGACGGCAGGCGGGCTCGCCCAGTTGAACACTGACGGCACAGCGAAACTCGCCGGCCAGTTCCGCACCATCGGCACCGGCGTCGGCACGCTCGCGGGCGGTCTCACCCAGCTCGCCGGCGGCATCGACCAGTCGGCGGCGGGCGCGGGGCAGCTGGCGACCGGCGTGACCGGCATCGAGAGCGGTGCGGACGGACTCTCCGACGGCGCATCGCAGCTCGCGTCCGGCGCGACCCAGGCCGCCGACGGCGCCACGAGCCTCGCCGACGGCGTGGCCCAGCTCGCCGACGGCACCGGGGAGCTGGCGACCGGGCTGGCCACAGCATCCGATGCCCTCCCGTCGTACACCGACGACCAGGCCACCGACCTCGCCACGGTGGTTGCGAACCCCGTGGCGGCGGAGGGCGTGGGCACGTCGCTGTTCGGCGCCTCCGCGATCCCGCTGCTGGCGACCCTCGCGCTGTGGTTCGGCGGGCTCGGCACGTTCGTCGCGCTCCAAGCGGTGTCGCGTCGTGCGCTCACGTCACGCCAGCCCTCGGCGCTGCTCGCGCTGCGCTCGTTCGCCCCGGCGGCGGCGCTCGGCGCCGTGCAGGGCATGCTGGTGGCCGGCGTCGTGCAGCTCGCCGCGTCCTACGCATGGGCCGACTGGTGGGTGTTCGCGGTGGTGTCGGTCGTCGCGGGCATCGCGTTCGCCGCCGTGAACCAGGCCCTGATCGCCGTGTTCGGCGGCGCCGGGCGGTGGATCGCCGCATTGATCGGCGTGTTCGCCGTCGCGACCGGCGTCGTCTCGACGGTGCCCGGGGTGCTCTCGAGCGTCGCGGCGCTCCTGCCGACCGGCCCCGCCTACACCGGCATGCTCGCCGCCCTCACCTCGGCGTCGGGCCTCGGCGCCGCGATCGCCGGTCTCGTGGTGTGGACCCTGCTCGGCCTCGCCGCGACGATCCTCGCGGTCGCACGCCGGCGCAGCACCTCGGCGCGAGCGCTGCTCAAGGCGGCGCCCGCCACCGCCTGATCCGCTCGTCCTCGGAGCCCCGGCCGCCTCGCGGCCGGGGCTCCGCCGTGTCTTCTCGGGTTTGGGGCGCGGAAGCGACGTTCGGGGCGCGCCGCGCGCGCCCCGAACGAACGCGACGCGCCCCGAACCCCGAGGCATCACCGGGGGCGGGCGGCAGCTCGTCCGATCGGCCGCCGAACAGTGGCCGATCGGCCGATTGCCGGCGGGACCGCGGCGCGACAGGATCGCAAGCATGAACCCCTCCCCGCATCCGGCCGAGGCGCGCCGCGACCCCGCCCGGATCCCGCCGCGCTGGTTCATCCGCACCGCGTGGGTCGTCCACCGCGCGCTGTACCGGGTGACCGGCGGACGCGTGGGGCTGCGGCATCCGTCCCCCACCGTCTACGGGATGATGCGCCTGCACACGGTCGGCCGCCGCACGGGCGAGCCGCGCGTCGCGATCCTCGGGTACTTCGAGGACGGCGCCGACCTCGTCACCCTCGCGATGAACGGCTGGGGCGACCCGCCGCCGGCGTGGTGGCTGAACCTCCAGGCCCGGCCCGCGGCATCCGTCGACCTCCCCGACGGCACGCGCGAGGTGCTCGCCCACGAGGCGACGGGGCCCGAGCGCGAGCGGCTCTGGGCCGTGTGGCGCACCCTCGAAGGCGACGCGGACCTCGACGCGTACGCGGCACTGCGCAGCCACGAGACCCCGGTTGTCGTGCTCGCCCCGGCGCTCTGAGCGTCATGTCCGGCGGGGTCGGGTCCCTCGGGGGAGAGTGAGACCCGACCCGCCGGCGCCGGCGACGGTCACCCGTCGTCGGTCTTGATCGTGACCAGCCCCTGCGCGTCCGCCAGATTGGCGCCGGGCGCCGGCTGCAGTGTCACGATGAATGCTTCGTCCGGTTCCTTCAGGGAGTCGCCCACGACCGTGAACGTGATGGTGGCGGTGGTGGCGCCGGCGGCGAACGTCACGACGCCGGAAGTGGCGCCGGTCACATCGACGCCCCACATCACACCGTTCGCGATGAGGGTGTCGACGCTCCACCCGATCGACAGCGCCGAGCCCGCCTGGTCGCGGGTGACCGTGAGCGTCACCGTCTTGGTGGTGCCGGCCGCGCCCTCGGTGACGGTCGCGTCCGAGATGCGCACGGCCTGCGCCGCGGGCGGCGATCCCGTGTACGCATCCTCGTCGGTGCGGAGGCGATAGTCGGCAGCGGATGCTGTGACCCCGGCGCCGAACGCGAACAGCCCCTGTCTGCCGTCGGCGAGCGGCGAGTTGTACGAGTACGACGCGAGCACCTGGCCGCCGAGCGTGACCGTGACCACCGTCGCCTTGAGGACGATGTCGAGCACGTAGTCGGTGCCCGCGACGAGTGCGCGGGCGATCGTGAGGTCGATGGTGCGGACGCCCTTCGCCACGTGCCCGATGACCACGCGCTGGCCGGCGACGTCGATCCCGACGAACTTGTAGTCCTTGGCCGAGTACCAGTCGAAGAGGATGCCGGTGATCCCCGCAGCCCGGAGGGTGGTGGTGAGCTGCACGTAGCTGGTCGCGTCGAACTGCGGCACGCTGCTGTAGCCCGTGCCGACGGGGACGCCGATGAGCGCCGTCGCGGTGCCCGCAGCATCCGTCGTCCCCTGCAGCCGCCCGCCCGCTGTCGCCCACGTCCCCGTGACGACCTGCGTGGACGACGGCCCGCCGCCCTCGAAGTACTCGGTGCGGTCGATCGTGATCTCGGGCGAGATCACCGTCAGGGCGATGTTGTCGAACAGCCCCTTCGCCTGGTTGGAGCCGAAGCCCGTCAGGCCGCGGTTGAGGGCGACCTGCTGCCCGCCGATGATGCGCGGCGCGAACGTGTAGCTGAAGGCGTTCTTGCCGTCCGCGGTGACCGTGACGACCAGGCCGTTGATCACGACGTTGAGGTTGTAGAACGTGTTGGCCTTCACGCCGCCGGGTACGCTCCCCTGCGCGCGCACCCACCAGCCGGTGGCCGTGCGCTCGCCGATCACCATCTTGTTGGTCGACTGGTCGATGCCGGCGAACTTGAAGTCGGTCGGGCCGAAGTAGTCGAAGATGATGTACGCGTTGGCCTTCCAGCCGCCGGTGGGCTTGTCCATCGAGATCCGCGCCGACACCTCGTAATACACGGTCTGGTACGCGTCCGAGTACCAGACGGCCACCGCGTCGCCCTGCGAGCTCGCCGCCGTCACCGTCAGCACGCCCTGCGTGATCGTGAAGGTGCCGGAGTCGGTGAGGAACCCCTGCAGCGTGCCGTCGTTGAAGTCGGCACCGCGCACGCTGTCGCGCTTGCCGCCCGGGATGTTGCCGGCCTGCGGGTCGGTCGGTCCGCCCGTCTGCGTCTGCCAGTAGCCGTGGTCCTCCTGGCGGATGAGCCCCAGCTCGCCGAACGGCTCGCCGTTGCGGGCGGGGTCGCTGCCCTCGTCGCTCCAGCGCGTCGGATCGGCACCCTGGCTGCGGCTGAGCGCGTACAGGAACTCGGGCAGCGCCGGGTTGTTCTGACGGCTGACGGTGGCCATGCCGAACGGCGCGAACGGCACCAGGTAGCTGTTGAATTCGCCGACCCAGTCGATGAGGCGGTCACCCGCGGTGTTCGCGATCAGGATGTCGAGGCCGGCGCCGCCGTACGCGCGGTCCTGGTAGCTGGAGTTGACGCCGTCGGGGATGTCGTTCAGCCACGTGTCGCCGTACTGCAGGCACGTCCCGTTGTTGGCCATGTTGACGCAGCCGTTGTGCAGGTTGTCGTCGGTCTGCAGCAGGTCGTTGCCCCAGCCGCCCCACAGCGTGTCCATGCCGGTGCCGCCGACCATCCAGTCGTTGCCGAGGTCGCCGAAGATCGCGTCGTCGCCATCGGTCGTCTGCGTGTTGTAGACGAACTGGGTGCAGTTGCCCTGGTTGTCGACGGCGACGCACACCTGGGCGAGGATGTCGCCGAACTTGTCTTCGTTGTTGAGGAAGAACTGGTGCGGGAACTGCGCGAGCGGCGTGCTGCCGGTGCAGGTGTGGCCGCTCGGCGTCCACGACGTGCAGCCCCACGTCTGGCCGCCGGAGTTGAACAGGATCGCGCGCAGCGGGTCGTACTCGTCGTAGAGGACGAACTCGCCCAGGCGCATCTCGTTGTGGTTGTTCGAGTGCCACGCGTTGGTGTCGGCGCCGAAGTGCAGCGCATCGCCCGGGTTCCACGGGTGGGCGAAGTCGATGTACTCGAGCCCCACGAGCGCTCCCGTGATCGGGTCGTAGTGCTGGTTGTATCCGGATGCCGCCGAAAGCGGTCCGTTCGTGCCATTGGGCGCGGCGCGGTTGTCGTCGGGGTCGGTGCCGATCGCCTCGGCGCCCGAGATGGCGTCGTCGCCGGCGCCCCCGTGGATCCAGTCGGAGCCCCAGCCGCCGAAGATGATGTCGTCGGAGTTGTTGGCGTCGTACAGCGGCGAGTTGGCCACGTGGTGCTGGCTCGCGTTGACGTCGGGACCGAGGTTGTAGACCGTGAGGTCGGCGGACTTGTTGAGCGCTCCCGCGAGGTTGATTGTCGCCGTCTGGCCCTGGCCCGGCGTGTAGATGAACTCGTTGAGCACGTTGCCGTTGGAGTACTTGGTGTCGGGGTCGGTCGCCAGGAGTGCCGTGATGCCGAAGAGGCGCTCGCTGTAGCAGGCGCCTGCCGCTCCGGGCACGAGGGCGTTGCCGTTGCACGCGGCGCCGCTGACGAGGATCCCCGTCGAGCCGTTGCGGCTGGTGAAGATGCGGCCGTCGTCGCCCAGGATGCCGTCCTGTCCGGTGCCGCCCGAGATCCAGTCGTTGCCCCAGCCGCCGATGAGGTCGTCGCTCTGCGCGTCGCCGTAGATGACGTCGTGGTCGGCGCCGCCGTAGACGGTGTCGTCGCCGGTCTCGCTGTGCACCTCGTCGCGGCCGCCGGTCTGCCACGGCGTGCCACCGAAGGATGTGTTGCGCCAGGCGCCGAGGTCGGTGTTCAGGACGTTCGAGCAGATCGGCTGCGTCGGCGAGCCGTTGGTGCAGTCGCTGCCGACGCCGAGCCCGAAGTTCTCGGGCTGGAAGTCTGGTCCGCCCAGCGTGTAGTCCAGGAGCGTGACGCCGCGGACCACGAGGCGCTGCGTGCCCGAGTTCGCGTCGTACTGGAACTTCACGTAGTTGTTCGCGGCCTGCGCGCCGGTCGTCTGGCCCGTGCCGATGCCGGGGATGCCGTCCTGGCCCTTGATGCCGACGATGCGGATGATGCGCCCGTTGTCGCCGACGATCGTGTCGGCGTCGCGCGCGTCCATGTCGGCGGGCACCGTGCCACCGGCGAGGGTGCCGCCGGTGGTCGGCGTGCTGGCGTTCGTGCCGCCGGACGTCTCGTCGTTGATGCCGATGCGCTGGCCGGATCCGCCGAACAGGATGTCGGCGCCGCGGTCGTGGCCCGGCTGGTAGTTGAGCGCCGGGTTCTGCAGGCCGTCGGGGCGCAGGTCGGGCGTTACGAGGCTGAAGAAGTCGCTCGAACCGCCGACGATGTCGTCCTGGCCGAGGCCGCCGAAGATCACGTCGTTGCCCGCGTTGCCCTCGAGGTAGTCCTCGCCGTCGGTGGCCGCCTCGAACGACGGGACGACGGTGAGCACGCCGGTGAAGTCGCACACCAGGGCCGCTGCCGGACCGACGCAGCCGAGCGGAGTGCGGCTCGCGCCGACGTGCCAGGACACACGGTCGTCGTCGATCATGCGGCGGTAGGCGTCGTCGATGCCGCCGTCGCCCTGCATCACGTCGTCGCCCAGGCCGCCGAACAGCATGTCGTGCGCCTGTCCGCCCGCGAGGTAGTCGTTGCCCCACGTACCCGCCCACTTGTCGCCCCTGTCGGACGCGACGTCGTGGTACAGGTTCTTCACGTCGTACTCGGTCCACCACGGTGCGCCGTCGGGGTCGCGGTAGGCGCGCGGCGTGCCGTCGACGAGCAGCGTGCCCGAGTTGTTCTCAGTGGGCACCGGGTACAGGCCGCCACAGAGGTTGGCGGCATCGGTGATGTCGCTGCGGCCGTAGAGCAGCGTGCCGCACAGCGCCTGGAACCGCAGGCTCGTCCAGTCCCCGATGGTGCGGAGGAGGTCGACCGCGTCGCCGAACACCAGATCGTCGGCCTCGTCGCCGTCGGCCATGTCGTCGCCGGCGCCGCCGACGATGACGTCCTGGCCGAGGCCACCGAAGATCGTGTCGTCGTCGCCCTTGTCGAGGCGGACGCTGCGGATCCGCAGGACGGAGGCCAGCGTCGTCGTCTGGATCTTCTGCAGGCGGGCGTCGGGCTCGTTCGGGTCGGCGACGTTCTGGTCGATCGCGCCGTGGTCGCCGAAGATGATGTCGGCGTAGGCGTACTCCGGCGAGCCGCCGGCGTTCACCGTGTACGTGCCGAGGCCGAGGCCGGGGGCGCCCTCGCCGTACAGCAGGTCGCGTCCGGGCACCTGCAGGTCGTCGACGATGCCGGCGATTCCGCCGGGTGCGGGGATGATCGTGGTGCCGTTGGAGATGACGCCGGCGCCGGTCACCGACGGGCGCGGGCTGGCATTGACCGTCGCGATCTGCAGCGCCCGCGTCAGCACGTCCACATTGACGCCCGAGTCGCCGTAGATGTGGTCGACGCCGCGCTGGCCGCGGATCTCGTCGTCTCCCGAGCCGCCCGCGAGGTGGTCGCCGGCCTGGCTGCCGATGATGAGGTCGTCGCCCAGGCCGCCGTAGATCGTCAGGCCGACCGTCGGGAGGTTCGCCGGCGCGACGTCGGCGAACAGGCCGGAGGCGTCGATGATGTCGTTGCCGGCGTGGTCGTACGGGTTGGCGAGGCCGAAGACCCACTCGTCATCCTCGTTCTGGGCATCCGGGATGTGGGTGAACGGGTCGAACGGCTTCGGACCGAACTCCATGCCGAGCGTGTCGCCGGGGTTGCCCGAATACCAGACGCCGTCCTGCGTCGTGTCGCCGTAGACCACGAGCGGTGAGCCCGGACCCGCGGTGTGGGTCGCGTCGCAGCGCACCGCGTCGTCCTCGACGCCGTCGGAGTCCTTCGCGATCTTGAACAGCAGCGGGTCGGCGGCACGGTTGCAGACGGTGATGACGTCGCCGCCGATGAGCAGGCCGCCCGAGCGCGAGGCGTCGTAGCCGGTGACGGTCAGGAGGACGGCATCCCAGATCGCGATGCCCGCCGCGTTCAGGTGCACACTCGGCGCGAACGCCGTGTTCGCAAGAGTGAGCGTGCGCCCGTCGACGCTGATGCCGGCGATCGTGAACGGCCCGGCGAACCCGCTGATGCGCACCTGCATGCCCGTGCGGAATCCGTCGGTCTTCCAGCTGCCCGCCGCACGCACGAGGCTCGACGTGTGCACCTCGACGGAGGTGGTGGTCTCTACCTTGAGCGGAGCGACGACGCTGACGTCGGTGTTCGCGGTGCCGGTCGGCACCACGGTTCCCGCCGGCTCCCCGGCCGGCACGAGCGGGGCGCTCAGGATCATGATCGCGCCGAGGCCGCAGCCGGGGTACGGGTCGGTGATGCCGAGGGCCAGGCAGTCGGCGTTCTCGAAGCCGAGGACCATGCGGGTGAAGGTCTCGCCCGCGAGCTGGATGTGCTGGAACGCGTGCAGGTACGGGTCGCCCGCGTAGTATCCGCTGCCGGCGAACCGGCCGTTGAAGGTCCAGCTGCCGCCGTCGAGGCGCGTGAGGCGCAGACCGCCGCCCCCGACCGCGGTGCGCGTCATGGCGAACACGGTCTGCATGGCCGAGTTGCCGCCGCCGTGGATCGTGGTGAGGCCGCCGTGCGGGCCGGGCACGAACACGTTCTGCGACGCGAGCGTCCTGCTGGGAAGCACGTCGCCGCGGTCGAGCGTGAGGGTGCGCCCGTCGACCGAGATGCCGATGAGGCGCCACTGCCCGTCGATGCCGGCGATGCGCACCAGCTGGCCGACGACGAACCCGTCGGCGGCGAAGCTCCCCGTCGCCCGTGTCACGGTGCCGCCCGCCGCGCCGCCGGTGATCGTGACCGGAACGGTGACCGTGACGGGCACGTCGGACGCGGTCACCATCGCCACCGGCGTGGGCGTGACGGTGTCGTCGATGAACGCCAGGTACATCACCGTGTTGTCGGTGGTGTCGCCGAGGTTGTCGTCGCCGAAGCCCTTCACGAGGTAGCGGGTCACGTGGCCGCCCTGGCTGACGGTGATGGTCTGGCCGACCAGGAAGCCCTGCGCCTTGAAGTCGAACGGCACGGCACGCGAGAGCCGGTGCGTCGTTCCGCTCGGGATGCCGAGCCCGGCGCCCTGCGTCGACACGATGACCGCGCCGACGGCCTTCACCGGCACATCCGGCTGGAGCGTGCCCTGCACGTCGAGGCGGTCGTTGCCGGAGCCGAGGAACAGGTTGATGACCTCGATCGAGGACTTGCCGGCATCCGTCGAGTAGTTCGTGCCGTCGAACGAGACCGAGCCGAAGCTGATGCCGCCGGGGAAGATCCGCGGCTCGCCGAACGTCTCACCCTGCGTGCCGCCGTACGAGGCGCCGAAGTCGAGATCCTTCGCCATGCCGAGGCCGCGGAGCGTCGTCGACGTCATCACGCCCCAGTTGCCTGCCACGCTGGAATCGCCGTAGATGTTCAGCACGTCGATCTGCTTGGACTCGGGCGCCTGCGTGGCGATCGCGAACAGCGGGCCGTCCTGCTCGCCCGGCAGCTTCAGCCCGAGCTCGAGCGAGCGGTCGGCGCCGGTGACGCCGCCTTCGACGGCGAGCGGGCCGCGCAGCCGCGTCAGCAGGTGCTGCGACGCCGGGAAGGTCTTGACGCCCTGCCGGATCAGCGGCTGGTAGTAGCCGGTGTCGCCCTGCAGCTCGATGCGCTGGTCGGTCATCCAGTTCGACGTCGTGAACACCGCCTGCGCGGCGATCCGGGTGACGGTGACCGGGCCCACGAGGCTGCCCAACGAGTCGCCCCACAGCGACAGGCCGAACTCGATCTGCTCGTCGTGCGCGGTGTTGGTGCCGCGGATGTTCTGGATCTTGCCGATCGCGCAGTGCCCGAAGCCGTCGCACACCTTGACCCACTGGCCCTCGAGGAAGCCGTCGGCGAGCCAGCCGCCGCCGGTGCGGGTGATCCGCCAGCGCAGCACGCTGTCGTCGCCGGGGGTCTGCGTCGGCGTCGCGGCGAGGGCGCCGCTCCACTTGCCGCGGTACGTCAGGACGTTGATCGTGGTGCCGCCGACGGGGACCGCGCCGCAGTTGAGCGCCGGCGTGACCGTGAACGAGCCCGCCGTCACCGATCCGGCGTTGACGGTGTAGACGCCGGTGCAGGCGCCGAACGTGAGGCGCATGCCGGCGACGACGCCGTCGTCGATGAAGCTGCCGGTGTCGCTGCCGTTGGCCCGGCTGACAGTGCTGCCGGCGAAGGTGAGGAAGCCGAGGAACAGCCGCGACGGGATGTCGCCGCCGATCTCGGCGTAGTCCAGCGGCGTGACCGCGACGCCCGCGATCTTCACCACGTCGACGAGCCCGTCGGGCGTGATGGCGACGTTGACCGTCGCCGTCGGCGGCGTGGTCAGCCGGATGAGGTAGTCGTCGTTCGCGCCGCCCTGCACGACGACGGTGTCGGTGCCGGTCGGGATCGTGACCACCTGGGCGGATTCGTCGTCGTACACGAGCACGTCGGTGCGCTGGCTGCCGCTGCGCAGGTTCGGGAAGCGGTACGCGTTCGTCGCGTTCGCCTGGCCCCACGTGATGACGGCCGTGGTCGGGTCGCCGGCGTCGGGGTTGTTGCGGGCCATGAGCGTGAGCCGCACCGCGATGTTCCAGTTCGAGTGGTCGAAGGTCAGCTCGTAGTGCGTGCCACCGTCGGCGTCGAGGAATCGCGTCCAGCGGCTGCCCAGCGCCGCCTCGGCCGCCAGGTCGTCGATCTGCAGGATCCGCTGGCTGTCGGCATCCATCGTGATCTTGACGGTGACCACGAGGCCGCAGGCCGGGTTGGACGCCGGGCACGGGTCCTTGGCCAGCTGCACCAGCACGTCGTCGGTGCGCTGCGTGCCGGCATCCCCTTCGATCACGATGCCGCGGTCGTCGAGCACGTTCGTTCCCGGCTCGACGTGCGTGACGTACACGCCCGGCGTGTCGTCGTCGTAGAGGTGCACGTTCACCTGCCGCACGGCGGTGCCGTGGAACAGCGGGTTGTCACTGATCACCGAGTGCTGCACCACGACGATGCGGTCGCCCTCGGAGCGCTCGTCGTTCACAGCGCGGACGTACACGCGCTGCGGCGAGCTCCAGTTGGTCCCGTCGAACGTGAGCACGACGGCGCGTCCGGCCTCGTCGACGATCTGTCCGTTGCGGATGTAGTGGCGCTGGAAGTCGGCCGCGCCATTGCACTGGTCGCCGTACACGGGTCCGGTGTCGACGCAGAGCCAGATCGTGTCGGCGGGGCCGTCGGTCAGGCCGAACCCGGTCGGGTTGTGGAACGTGTCGCGCGCTTCCTCGTCGGGGGATGCCGCGGCCGAGACCGTCACATAGACGTGCTTGTTGACGCCGCTCAGGGTCGGATCCTGGCTGAGGGTGACCTCGTAGTACGCGGTCTGCGCGATCGCGCCGGCTGCGGACTCGCGCACGCTCGTGGACGTGCCCACCTCGCGGATGACCACGAGCCCGGAGGGACCGGTGGCGAGGTTGTAGGGCACGCCGTCCACGACCAGGCCGTCGTAGCGCGGGTCGTCCGACCGCACGATGTGGTCGACGGCACCTGAGAGGCCCTCGAGCTCACGGGTGACGATGTCGCTCGTCACGTCGCCGGCTACCGAGATCTGATCGCTGCCGAGGCCGCCGATGACCCGGTAGGCCACGCCGTACGCGGTCGAGAGGACGAAGAACTGGTCGTCGCCCTCGAGGCCGTCGATCTCGAGCACCTCGATGGTCGTGTACTTGACGTTGAGGCCCGCGCCGTAGATCGCCTTGTCGGTGATCGCGAAGTCGTCCGCGAACTCGGTGCCGAGCACCACCAGCTTGTCGAAGCCGGTGCCGCCGTCGACGTTCACGGGGGCGTTGACGTTGTACTGCACCTCGTCCTCGCCGCCGCCGGCGCGGATGTCGAGCGGCCGGCTCGTCGAGAACCCGAGGCCGATCACCGGGACGGCCACGCCGTTCGCGTCGAGCGGGATGACGTCGTCGAGCCACTTCGTGTTGTCGAGGTCGACGTTGGAGCCGGTGTCGTGGTTGTAGGTGACGTGCGCGTCGGCGTTGTTGCAGGTGCCGTCGCCGTTGTTGTCGAAGCGGACGTAGCCGGCGCCGGTGCAGGTGGCGACCGACAGGTGGGTGACCGGGTGGATCGCGCTGCCGTTGACCTGCGGGAACACGCCCCCGGCCGGACGGAAGTCGACGTCCGCGAGATCGCAGTCGGTGTCGTTGTCGGCGCTGAGATCGCACACGGCGGCGATCGCGAAGGCCCGCACGATAAACAGATCGTTGTCATCGTCGCCGTTGAGCTGGATCTCGGCCTGGTTCGAGTAGACGACGAACCGGTCGTTGCCCGTGCCGCCCGTCGCGAGCAGCGGCGCGTGCGTTCCGGGACTGAGCCAGCCGCGCGTGGTCGCGACGAGCGCCGGGAAGGTGTCGGACGGGAGGAGCGCGCCGCCGTTCGGGGCCGGGTCGGAGTCGCGCTGCGTGCCGAAGATCTGCCCGATCTGGAACGCGTCGTTGCCGGCGCCGCCGTCGAGGGTCATCGTGGCCTGCGTGTCGTCGACGTAGAACGCGTCGTTGCCGCCGAGGCCGTAGACCGTGATGCGGCCGTTGAGCGCGCGGTCGTACGTGATGCGCTGCACGAGGGCGCTCGGCGCCGTTGCCGGGTCGCGGTCGCGGTACTTGCCGATGCCGCCGTCCGCGCTCTCGTCGCCGGCGAGCAGGGCGATGAACGCCGGGTGGTCGGCGGTCTCGCTGGCCGAGCCGCACACCGCCTGGCCCTGGTTCACCGTGACGCCGAACGGCGACTGGTTGTCGATGCAGGTGAGGGCGCGCAGCAGCCAGATGTCGTCGGCGCGCGTGCCGGTGTTGTGCGCCGGGTCGAGGTCGTCGAAGCCGTACACGGCCAGGTCGTCGACGCCCTGGTTCGCCGGTCCGGAGTCGAGCACCTCGATGTTGTAGTTGCGCACGCTGCCGTGGCTGCCGTTGGTGTACACGGCGTAGTGGTCGCTCTCGCCCTGGCCGTCGAGGTTGAGCACGTGCCCGGCGCCGGTACCCGCCTGGGCGGGGCTCGTGACGACGTTCATCGACTGCAGGTAGTAGACCGTGATGACGTCTTCGCCATCGGCGGTGTTCGAGGCGGTGTCGAGGTTGCCGTGCACCGTGGTCTTGGAGCCGAGGAAGATGTAGCCGGCGCTCCCCCACGTGATCCTGGTGTTGTCGCGGTCGAGGCCGGAGCGGTCGCCGAACTGGATGACGTCGACGTCGCTGCCGCCCCAGATGTTCGTCTGCTGGCCGGGCACCGGGTTCGCGGCCGACGGAGCGCATGTGCCCATCGGGTCGGCGCCGTTGACTCCGGGCGTGACGACGCAGTCGGCGATGATACGGCCGCGCAGGATCATCGACGTGCCGTACTCGGTGAGCACCGAGCCGGTGTCGGCGTTGCCGTAGTCGCCGCGGATGTCGATCGACAGGTTGGCGAGGATCTGGCTGTTCTGGTGCAGCGTGACGTCGTCGCCGACGCGGAGCTCGACGCTGCCGGTCTCGGCGAAGATCGTGCCGTGCGCGACCGGGCGCGGGTGGTCGTCATCCGACGACGGGGCGCGCAGGTGCGACTCGGCGAACAGGGCGCTGCCCGAGGCGACGAGGTAGAGATCCTCGTCGAGAGCCTGGGTCTCACGCACCGTGAGCCGCACGTTGCCGGTGAACGAGTGGGCGAGCACGAGACGCAGGTACGCGTCCGTCTCGGTGTAGTAGATGCCGCCGGTGGCCTCGAGTCCGACATCGTCGCCCGACTGGGCCAGGCGCGGGTCGGAGAGGTACGGCGAGGCGGGGTTGTTGCCGCAGTTGACGTACGTGCACTCGAACGGGGGCGCACGGTTCGAATCGACCATGACGTCCTTCGACACGAGGCCTATGGTCCCGCCGCCGTTGGCGTCCATGTCGACCGAGTCGCCGCGGACGTTGTCCTCGTCGGCGTTGAGCTTCGCGTTCAGGATGCTGCCGCCCGTGGTGCGCAGGCCGACGTTGCCGGTCGCGAGCGAAGAGCTGCCGCCGGTGAAGATCTCCCAGATCGGCATGTCGCCGGTGAGCTCGTCGAGGAAGATGCCCTCGGTCGACCCGCCACCCAGCGCCGCCGCCGTGTCATAGGCCTTGAGCACGCCGCCGTTGATGCCGTTCGGCTGGTTCACCGCCGTGTTGATCTCGAGCCAGTTGTTCGGGGTGCCGATGCCGCCGAGCACGCCGGCCTCACCCGCGTACATCGAGATGTTGACGCCCGTGACGTCGATCGTGGCCCGGCCGTCGGCATCCAGGATCCGCGCCGGCGAGTGCAGCACCACGTCGCCGTTCGTCGAGTGGATGTGGCCGACGAGCATGTCGCCCGTGATCTCGGTCGCGGTGATGTTCCCGTTCGTGCGGAGGAAGATCTGCGACACGTTGAACGCCATGCCGGGGTCGTCGACCGGTCCGGTGTGGCCGGCCCCGCCGGTCCAGGCCGAGTCGACCTGCGCGATGATGTGCACCGTCGTGTCGGAGGTGTCGGCCGTGATGGCGTGCGTCGCGCTGTCGATCTGCGTCGTGAAGCACGTCTTGGGCTCTTCGCCGCCGGTGGTGACGTGGCACACATCGATGTCGTCGCCCGCGCGCAGGTCGGCGAAGTCGTACGTGGACTCGATCTCGCCGTCGACGTCGGTGCCGAGCGCGCGCAGGATGTGGGCGAGGTCGGGGTCGGACACGTCGGGGCGGAAGTGCTTCTCGTACTTGCCCGATCCCGAGCCGCACGCACCGCCCGGGCACGGGTTGAGCGGGCTGCCGTCGCTGAGCGCCGGGTTGTACTGGCCGAAGTAGGTGTAGTCGTAGTAGCTCGTGCCGGGGTTGTAGACGTCGATCTCGACGAGGGACAGTGACGAGGTGTCGTCCCCTGCCTTGCTGTCGTTGAGCACGACGTCCACGTCGTCGCCGGCGCGGATGCGGGCGATCGGCACCGTGATCGGGTCGGTCAGCGTCTGGTCGGTGCGGCGGAACGCCGTGAGGTCGAGGACCGCGTCCTTGCCGGCATCCACCGTGACGACGATGTCGTGCAGACACGGCGCCGGACCGTAGCCGACGCAGAACTCGGCGGACGGGTGCAGGTACTTCACGAGCTCTACCGCGATCGGGTTGCGCTCGGTGTCGGGGTTCGCGTGGGTCGGGCTCTGGTGGCCGATGTCGCCGTGCGGGGCGTCGAGGTCGAGTACGTTCGTGCGGATGAGCTGACCGCGGATGCCGCCGCCCACGCCCGCCGGCCGGACGAGGACTCCGCGTGCACCGGCGAGGATGTCGCCCGACGCGTTGGTGATCTGCGTCGTGCCGAGCGGGTTCTCGATGTAGTCGTCGAGCCGGATGAAGGGGTTGCGCGTCGGGCACGAGTAGGCGCACGAGTTCGCGAGCTGCACGAGCGTCGGCGGGAACCGGTACAGGATGTCGAAGTCGAACGTGGTCGCGGGACCGCCTTCGTTCAGACCCGGTGTGTTGGCACTCGACGCATCGTTCGGCACCGAGTCGACGCGGATGTCGATGAGCGGCGAGTTCAGCGTGTTCACCACGTCGATGATGTTCGTCACCATGTTGAGGTTCGACGCGTTGAGGAGCTTCACGAAGTCCCACGTCTGCTGGAACTCGAACGTTCCGCCGCGGCCCCAGATCAGACCCGGGTCGCCGAGGCCGCCCACCTCGTTGGTGAGGAACCGCGCCTGCGCGCCGTGGTCGTACACGATGTCGTCTACGGTGAACGTCGTGCCCGTGAGCTGGCCGGCGGTGTGCGTGTTGGTGAACGGGTTGTCTTCGTAGCAGTGGCCCTGGTCGTCGCACACACGCACGTTGACGATGTTGGTGATGTTGCCGGCAGAGTCCACCTCGAGGATCGGGTTCGGCTCGCCGAGCATGATCACGCGGACCTGCCAGAACGTCTGCCTCGACAGCGAGGTCGGTCCCGAGGTGTCGCCGCCGTTGCCGAAGTCGAGGAAGCCCTCGGACGTGTCGGCATCGCGGTTGAAGTTCGAGCCGGTCGCCCGCTGGTTCACGGCGACGGTGAGGTCGGCGGTGCGGATGAGCGACCCGGTGCGTCCGGTCACCTTCGCGAGCGTCTGCGCGTCGATCGAGGCGTCGGCGTCGGTGTCGCCGCCGAAGCAGTCGCAGTTGGCGAAGGCGTGCGAGATGATGCTCCACGTCTTGTACTCGGCGTTCAGCTCGGTCGCCACCTGGCCCTCGATGACGGCGCCGTCCGCGAGCACGACCTCGGCGGTGCCGCGGACGTACACGTAGGTGTTGGCGTCGGAGTCGGCCCCGAAAGCCCCGGTGCTGGTGTCGGAGCGCGCCTCGATCGACACCGGGTCGACGATGGCGTGCACGAAGACCGAGCGGCCCTTGACGGTGCCCGAGATCGTGCTGCGGGTCAGCGCCTGCGCGCCCCACAGGTTGTAGGTGGTGCCGTCCCACTCCTTGCTCGCGCCCTGGCCGACGTGGAAGTCTGTGTAGGTCTCGGCGCTGCCGGCGAAGGTGCCGAGGTCGGCCGTGCCCTGCGCGTAGCCGAAGACGGAGGTGCGCGCCTCGACGGTCGCGGTGTTGTTGAGCGAGATCAGCGTGCCGGCGACATCGGCGGTGGTGGTGTAGTCCAGTCGCGCCGTCTCGCCGCCCTCGCCCCCGGCGAACAGGCCGCCCGAGTCGGAGGACGCGATGACGATCGGGTGCAGCGAGCCGTTCGCCGCGACGACCAGGGCGTTCGTGGCGGTGAGCGTCGCACCGGATGCCACCGACACCGTGCTCGTCAGGTGGACGTCGGCCTCGGCCTTGGCGGAGTTGACCGAGATGAGCCCGCCGCTGTCGTTGGACGAGACCGCCTTGGCGTCGGAGTGTCCATCGGTGGTGACCGTGATCGAGCCGCCGGTGACGCTCGCGCCGCTGCCCACACTCGCAGAGACCGTCGCGTCCGAGACGGCCCACGAGTCGGCCGAGCTGACGCTGATGACGCCGCCTCCGCCGCCGGTCGCAGAGGCCGAGACGATCTGGTCGCCGCCGATGGCGCTGAACGGGATGGCACTGCCGATGCCGGCGAGCTTCTCGTTCTTGGGTCCGGGGCCCGCGACGGGCGTGATCGCGAAGATCAGCTTCTGCACCGTCGCGCCCTGGCCTGTGAAGTCGATGCCTTCCGTGCGGAAGACGTGCGACCCGCCGTTGAACGTGAACCCGACGCCGTCGAACGAGGTCGCCGAGTGGGTGATCGCGATCGCCGAGCCGCCCAGCGTGAGGGAGAGCTGGTACCCGTTCGCGTCGCAGCCGCCCGCCGGGCAGCCGACCACGTAGTAGCCGTGTCCGTCGACGAGGCCCGTGATGGGGGCGTTGTCGGCGGCGGTCAGCGAGTGGACGTCGACCGCGTTGGTGCCGCCGGCCGAGATGCCGATCGGGGTGACGGTGCCGGCGCTGCCGCCGCAGTCGATGGCGAGGCCGGTCGCGCGGCACTTGGTGGTCGCGAGCTGGTAGCTCTGCCCGCTCTTGCGGATGACCCAGTAGAACGCGCCGTTCGTGAGTCCGCTGAGCGGCGTGCCGGTCGTGAAGTAGCGCACCAGTTGGCCGGTGGCGAAGCCCATGTCGTCGAAGGACTGGTCGTTGTTGACGTCGCGGGCGAAGAAGATGTTGTTCGCGTCGCTGCCGGCCGTCGCGACCCACGTGTTCGTGCCGGAGTCCCACCGCGTGCCGACCTGGCCGGGGTTGAACGTCGCCGGCGTCGACGGCGCGTGGTAGGTCACGTAGTCGCCGTTGTGGAACCCGCTGGACCCGCCGACGGTGTGCGTGCCGTTGTCGACGGCGCTCGCGTTGACCGTGTCGGTGATGGTGGCGGCGCCGACCGGCCGCAGCTTGATCGTGTAGTCGTCGACCTTGTACACCTCGTACAGCGTGTCGGCGCTGAGGCCGCCGATGGCGGTGAGCGGTGCGGTGCCGCTGACGAGCTGGTACAGCAGCACGTCACCCGTGCTCAGCCCGTGCTTGCGGGTGCCGAAGTCGATCGTGTCGTAGGTGGTGCTGACGTTGTCGTTCGAGAACACCACGCCCAGCTGGACGGCGTCGGCGTCCAGCACGATGATCGCGTACTGGCGGCCCGGCACGAGCCCCGACACCGTCGGCTGGCCCTGCGTGTTGTAGGTGACGGTGTCGCCGGTCGTGGCATTGTGCGACGCGCCGAACGTGATGCTGTGCGCCGTGCCGTCGACGCCGCCGACGGCGTCGAACGTGCCGTCCGAGCCCGGAGGCAACGGCGGGTTGGCCGCGGCCGACAGCAGCACCTCGCCGCCCGCGACGATCGACGCTCCGCCGGTGATGACGGCCGACGAGGTCGGGGTCATGGAGGCGTGGGCGTCGAAGCTCGAGACGTTGAGCGCGCCGCCGGTGGCGCTGTAGGTGCTCGCGTCGGCGTCGTACGAGCTGACCGCCTTCGCGCTGATCGCGCCTTCGACGCGGATGATGGATGCCGCACCACCGAGTGTGACCGTCACGGTGGGGTGCCCCTCCGCCGTCGACGACGAGCTGCCGATCTGGATGAGGCCGCCGCCGATGTTGCGGATGCCGGCCTCGGCGCGGTCGTTGCCCTGCGCGAGGATCGTCAGGCCCTTCGCGCCGTTCGCGCCGTTCACGTTCACGTGTCCGAACAGGTTGGCGGCCGTGGTGCCCGAAGACGTCGAGGTCGGGTTGGAGTTGGGCTGCACATTGATCAGCGCGCCGCCGGTGCGCTTGTAGAACGAGTCCGCGTAGTTGCCCGACAATGCCCGCAGCACCACGTTGCCGTTCGGTGCGGCGACGGTCGCCCCTGCTTCGACCTCGGCCTTGACGACCGCCTTCGCGCTGGCGTGAAGGTTGGAGGACCCGATCGACAGGCCGAACGAGAAGGTGGTCTGCACCACCGACGCGTCGGCCTTGTTGTCGGTGAGGAACGATGTGCCGTCGAAGTTGTGCCAGGCCTCGATCGTGACGTTCGTGCCGTTGCTCGTGACCGATCCGGTGCCGGTGATCGCGGTGCGGACGTCGGTTTGGTCGGTGGCCGTGATCGTCCCGAAGCTCGCCGAGACGAAGCCCGAGAGCGACAGGGCCCGGTAGACGGCTGTCGCAGCCGTCCGCACGTCGCTGCGGATCAGGATGGCACCGGAGGCCGTGAGCGTTCCGCCGACCAGCGCGCGCGCCGTGGGCGCGACGTCCGAGGACTGCGTGCCGTTCGTCGCACCGGCCAGGACGCCGCCGCCGACCGCGCGGCCCTCGGTCAGCGCGGTCGCGGTCACGAACGTCAGGACGTTCGCCGAAGCCAGGATGCCCGAGACGCCGTTGAACTCGGCGGTCACGCTTCCGGCGCTCGTGGCGTAGCCGTCGACCATGCCGACGCCGATTCCGACGGCGGCCGCGAGCGAGTACGCGTCGACCTGAGAGTCGCCGAGCGAGCGGGCGGCGACCCACAGCGCGCCCGTGGCCGACACCGTCGTGCCCGACCCGACGGCGGCACGCACGGTGGGCGAGTTGATCGCGTGGCCTTCGGCGCCCGTCACGCTGCCGAGCAGCGATGCTCCGCCGAGCGAGGCCCGCGCGAAGGCCGGCGCGACCACGGTGGGCGAACTGTCGCCGATCACCGTGTTGTACGTGTAGGTGGGACGGATGGCTCCACCCGAGGCATCCGTGTTGCTGCGCGCTCCGACGGTCACGTTCGCGCCGCTGAGCACTCCGCCCGAGACCGTGTAGGCCCGGACGGTCGGACGAAGGTCGGCCTTCGTCGTGGTCTGGCCGACGGCGAAGCCGAGCCCGGCGTTGAAGCCGACGGCGTCGGCGATGGCCGTCGTGACGGCGGCGGCGTCGAGCAGGATGCTGCCGCCCCCGTTCGCGCGCAGCTCGGCGCGGTCGCCGAGGTAGGCCAGCGCGGTCGCCGTGTTCGTCGCGGTGCCCTGGATGAACGAGCCCGCGGCGAGGACGCCGAATCCGGCCGCGACCGCCATGACGTACACGTGCGAGGTGTAGTCGGTGGCCACCGTGATTCCGCCGGCGCCCGAGGTGGTGACGCTGGCGGGGTCGGCGGCATCCGCGGCGGCGACGCCGTCGGCCGGTCCCACCCAGCTGGCCACCGTGGTCGAGTCGGTGGTGTTCATGGCGACGAGGGTGCCGCCGAGCAGCGAGACGCCGACCGTCGTGCTCGAGGCGACGGGTGTGCTCGTGCCGCCGGCGGTCATCGACACCGAGCCGGCGGTGACGTCGGCGCGGTCGTCGATGTGCGTCGAGACGGTGCCGGATGTCGTGGCCTCGAGCGTGATGCCCGACAGCGAGATCGGCGAGACCTGCACGCTGCTGCCGGTCGCGCTCGCGTTGGCGGTGCGGATGGCCGTGAGGACCACGGCACCCGAGCCGAGCGAGACGGTCTCGTCGAAGCCGATGTACGCCTCGGTCGTCCCGGCGACGGTCGCGATCGGGTTGCTCACCAGGATGTTGGCGAGCAGGCTGATGCCCACCATCTTCGCCTCGGCCGTGGCATCCGGCGTCGCGATGGCGCCGATCGACAGCGAGCCCGCGGTCACGGTCTTGCTCGTGCCGACGAAGGCCCGCGTGATGCCGGTGGAGCGCGCCTCGGGCCGCAGCAGCGAGACCGACAGGCCGCCGCCCGACACGCCGCCGACGAACGCCTGCGCGTCGTCGTCCGAGGTCGCCGTGACCGTCACCGCGCCGCCGCCCACGTTGGCGCCGCCGAGTCCCGCCTCGGTCGTGGCCGTCACTTCGCCCAGCGCGTAGGCGATGACCACGCCGATGAGGGCGATCGCGATCAGCTCGGACGCATCGGCGATCGCCGTGTTGTGCGAGTTCGCGACGGCCGATGCCGACGACCCGCCGGCGACCTGCCCGGCGTAGACGGCGCCGGTGCGTCCGCTCACCCGCGCGAGCGGCAGCTGCACGATGATCGCGACTCCGCCGATGGTCGGTGCGTTCGACGTGGACTCCGCCGTGTAGGTCGAGTCCGCGGTGACGCTGAACAGGCCGCTGGCCGTCGCGACGCTGCCCGGGTCGTCGCCGCCCGCCACGGTGTCGGCCGAGACCGTCGCCGTCGTGGCGATGCCGGTGAGCGTGCCGAGCCCGACGGCGACGAACAGGCTGTCGGCGATGGCGTGCATCGTCGCGTCGGCTTCGATGGTGACCGATCCGGATCCGGTGATCGCACCGTTGAGGAGCGCGCGCACCGAGCCCGACACCGTCGCCTCGATCACGACGATGCCCGCGGCGATGCCGCCGAGGGCGAAGCCCTCCAGCGTGCTGCGCGCGAGGTTCTGCTCGCCCCCGAACGACGACAGCAGCGCCTTCACTGTGACCGCGCCCGAGACGTTCACCGACGCGGTCGACCCGAGGACCGCCAGCGTCTCGCCCGAGACGATGGCCTGCGAGCTGACGCCCGTGCCGCTCAGTCCCGCCGAGATCGTCAGCACCTTCGTGTCGGCCACGGCCTGGTTGCCGGCCTGCGCCTGCACGAACAGGCTCGCCGTCTTGGTCGGCGTGGAGAGGATGTCGCCGTCGAATCGGGCGGTCGTCGCGCCGGCCACCTCGGCCGTCGTGATCTGCACTGCCACGGCCGCGCCGATGCCGGCGCCGACGGCGAGCGTGCTCGAGGTGGCGCGGTTCGTCGAGGTCGCCTGCACCGTGACCGGGTCGCCCGGTGCGCTCACGACCGAGCCCGCCTTCACCTCGGCGGTGGTGGTGGCCGCGGCGGTGATCTCGGCGGTCGACACGTTGACCGCGGCACCGGCGATGCCGCCGATCGCGACCAGCGCGACCTCGCTCGTGGCCCGGTTGGCGCTGGTCGCCTGGACGCTCGCCCCGGCATTGCCGGTCACGTCGCCCTCGACCGATGCCGTCGTCGCGCCCGAGACGGTGGCGGTCGGCACAGAGACCGCCGCGCCGCCGAGCAGCCCGCCGCCGGCGAGGTCGGTGTGCACCTCGGCCGTGTTGCCGGACGTCGCGCTGAAGGCGACGGTGCCGGAGCTGGAGATCAGCTGGTCGTTGTTCGCGTCGGCGGAGGTCGCGGCCACGTCGGCGGCGCCCGTGATCGTCGCGCTCAGGATGTTCACGCCGATGCCGACGCCGAGCGAGCCGGCCACGAGCAGGACCTTCGCCTGCGCGAAGTTCTGTCCGTTCGCGGTCACCAGCACCGAGGTCGACGACACGACGTCGCCGTCCAGCGCGGCGATCAGGGCGCTGCCGAGGGTCGCCTGGGCGTACACGACGGCGCCCGAGAACGCCATGCTCACCTGGATGCTGTTGACCAGCGCGATCGCCTCGTTGCGACCGGGCTGCGTTGCGCTGACCAGGACCGCTCCGGTCGCGGTGATGGATGCCGGTCCCGCGACGCGTGCGGCCACTTCGGCGCCGTCCGTCACGACGGCGATGGCGACCGACGCGTTGAACGCGGCGCCGGCGACGCCGATCACGTCGACCTGCGCGGAGGCCTGCTGGCGGCCGGTGGCGCTCACGGTGACGTCGTTGGCCGCGACGGAGCCGCTCAGGCGGGCCGTGGTGTGGCCCGACACGGTGGCGATCGGCACCATCGCGGTGATGGCGGCGCCGCCGACCGACACTCCGGGCGTGTAGGCGCGCACCGCGTTGGTGGCGGATGCCGTCACGCTGACGTCGGCGGTCGGCACCGCGGTCAGGTTCAGGCTGCCGCCGAGCTCGGCCTCGGTGTCGCGGTCGCTGGTGGCGACCAGGACCGTGACGCCCACCGCGAGGGCGCCGGTCGAGACGTTGACGGCGAGGGGGGCGATCGTGGAGCGCTCGGCGGACGCCGCGACGGTCACGTCGCCGTCGACGGTGCCGGTGGCGGAGGACTCGGCACGGGTGACGCCGGAGTAGGTGATGACGGCGACGACGCCGCTGAGACCCACCGCGATGCCGCCGGCGACGCCGATCGACAGGACGGTCGGGACGAAGCGGTCGGACGCCCGCACCTCGAGTCCGCCGATGTGGTCGAGGGCCACGGCGCCGACCCGCGCCCGCGCGTCGCCGTCGATCGTGATGACCGCGACCGACACTCCCGCGGCGCCCGCGCCGATGGTGACGCCGATCGCGTAGACCGACACTTCGCGGTCTGCCCGGGCGTTCACGTGCAGACCGTCGCCGGCCCCGTCGACGAACGATCCGGTGTCGACGTGCGCGGTCTGGGCGGCGTGGTCGTTGAGCACGGCGACCTGTCCGGCGATGGCGATGAAGCCCGCCGATCCCGCGACGCCGATCTGCGTCGTGCGCTCGGTGGCGAGCGCCTTGACGTCGACCCGGCCGGCGGCGTCGACGTGCGCCCCGCTGTAGATTCCGGCGTCGGTGTTGAGCCCGATCGTGAGCACCGTGACGCCGGCGCCGATCGCACCGACGCCGCCCGCGACGGCGCCGGCGAGGGCGAAGACGACGAGTTCGTCGGTGGCGATGACCGCGATGTCGGCGAGCTGCGAGTGGACGCTGCCGTAGATGCCCGCGGACGTCCCCGACGGCGGTGCCGGCTGGGTGAAGCGCTGCGCGGTCGGCGAGGTCTGGTTCGACGAGGAGCCCACGGCGGTGCCGGTGCTCGCCATGGTGCCGTAGACGGTGCTCTGGTACGGCGTGCTGCCCGAACCCGACGGCGCATCGCCGAGGATCGACTTCCAGCCGCTGGTCCCGCCGCCGGCGACCACCTTGTCGGCGTCGCCCTGCGAGCTCTGGCCGCTGCCGTAGTCCGTCGGGTCGGTGTCTTCGATCGCGCTCCAGTCGGCCGGCGAGGTGTTCGGCTGCGCGCCCTTGCTCGCGCGCTTGGCGGTGTAGCGCTGTCCCGCGAAGGTCACGACGTCGCCGGTGTTGTACGAGGTCGACGGGTTCCACACTCCCCGGTCGGGGCCATTTCCGTCGCTGGAGTACGACGCGGTCGGCTCCGTCCCGATCGACCACACCGACACCGCTCCGGCCGCACCGACGAAGCCGGCGCCGACGCTCATCGCGTACGACTGCACGTGCTTGATGCCCAGGGCGTTCACCGCGACGTCGCCCTTCGCCCACACGTCCGTGCCGGTGGCGAGGTAGGCGGTGACTCCGATGCTCGCGACGCCGATGTCGACGCCGCCCGCCGCGCCGACGAACCCTCCGGCCGCGCCGCCCGCGAAGGTGACCGAGTCGAAGCGGTCGCCCGCGGTGACCGAGACGCCCTGCTGGCTGGATGCCGCCGACACGGTGCCTGCCGCGTTGACGGTCGTGCCGAGATCGATGTACGCCTGCGTGACGACGGTGAAGATGTTGACCCCGACGTTCGCGGTGACGCCGACGAAGCCGGCACCGATGCCGGCGACGAGCCCGAACAGGCTCTCGCGCGAGATCGCCTGCACCGCCAGGCCGTGGAACTCGCCGAAGAAGGTGAAGTCACCCGCCGAGATGAGGCCGTTGCTGACGCCCGGCAGACCCGCGGCGCCGTTGCCGCCGACGACGACGGTGTTGTTCTGCCCGATCAGGGCCTTGGTGGTCTTGTCGACGACCGCGACGCCGACACCTACGCCGACGCCGACATAGCCGGCGGCAACCGATGCGGTGACGAGGATCAGCCTGTCGTCGGAGGAGGCGAGGACGCCGATGTCGCCGACGGCGCGCAGCACGACGCCCGTGCCGGTGCGCGCGATCGTCGACGTCGTGACGACGGTGACGCCCACCGTGCCCGCCACGCCCACGGTGCCGCCGCCGGCGGCGGCGTTGACGGAGACGATGTCGAGCGACGAGTCCGCGACGACGACGATGTCGTCCCGGGCGTTCACGATGGCGCCGGCCTGGATCTCGGCGGTCGTCGTGAGGTCGATGACGCGGACCGCTGCCGAAGCGCCGACTCCGGCGGTCCCGCCGATCGCGAGGGCGGCCGCGAGTCCGAGGGTGCGGAATGAGCTGGATGCCGATACCAGGACGGACTGGGCCGTTCCGGCCGACGCGGGGTCGTTGACGCTGCACGCGAGGTCGCCGCAGTTGATGCGGGCACCCGCGCCGATCCACGATTCGACGTGGACCGTGGCGACCGTCACCGAGCCCGAGAGCGTGACGGCCGCGGTGCCCGAGCCGCCCGCCGAGATGCCGATTCCGGCGAGGTAGGTGCTGTCGGTCGCGGTGACGGCGACGCCCGCGAACCCGCTCTTGACGGGTGCGCCGGTCGACTGGGGACCGAGGGCCGAGGCATCCGCCGCCGGAAGGTCGCCCGAGGCGACGATGCTGTGAGAGCGGCCGCTGCCGGTGGAGCTGAAGACGATGGGGACGATCGGACCGGCGACGCCGTTGCAGTCGTCGGCGAGTCCCGTGGCCTCGCACTGCGTGCGGGCGATCTGGAAGTGGTTCGGGTCGGCGTTCACGACGTAGTACGTCGCGCCGTCCACCAGGCCGCCGATCGGGTTGCCGCCGCCGGCGCTGTAGATGACCGGGTCGCCGACGTTGACGGTGAGGTCGTACGGGAGCACGAGGTAGTTCGTTCCGACGGCGTACTGCGCGGTGAACCGCGGCGACACGTCGGAGGGGAGGCCGGGCCGGGTGGTGGGCACGAACCGCTGGTTCTCGCCCATCTTGACGCCGCCCGGGAGGCTCAGCCCGGTGAGCAGCATGCCGGGGGCGCAGGCATATTCGTCGGAGCCCGGTGACAGCGGGGGTCCGCGCTGGGTGCACAGCTTGATGGCGGTGCTCGAGACCGGGATGGCGAAGTAGGTCCCGCCGTCGGTGAGCCCCGTGATGGGCGCGCCGCCGCCGGCGTCGTACACGACCTGCTGGCCGGACTTGAAGCCGTGCTGGTAGCCGAGATTGATCGTGGCGCCGTCGGCCTGCAGGCCGCTGCCGTTGATCGGGCTGTGCGGGTACGGCGTCGGGTGCCCGCCGAGCGTGCCGCGCGGGTCGAAGCGGGTGTCGGTGCCCTGCGGGTTGAACGACCCCGACGACACCGTCGTGTGCGTCATGTGTCCGGCGAGCGCCCGCGATGTGACCCGGGCGCCGTCGCCGATCCACGACTGCGTGGTCTTGGTCACGACCGGCACGGCCACGCCGGCTCCCACCGCTGCGGTGCCGGAGACCGAGATGTTGCCCGCGATCGTGAAGAGCGTGAAGTCGTCGGCTGCGGCGACGATGACGTTGCCGCCCGCGATGACGGTGGCGGATGCCCCGATCCAGGCCTTCGTCGTGACGGTGACGACCGGCACGGCGGCGTTGACGGTGACCGCGGCGGTGCCGCCGACCGACCCGCCGGCCGAGATCGAGTCGATCTGCTCGGACGAGGTGGCGCTCACCACGACGTCGCCGTTCGCGTTCACGACCGCGCTGTCGCCGATGCTCGCCTGCGTGGTCTTGTGCACGACCTCCACGTCGACGCCGACGCCGACGCCCGCCGTGCCGCCGACGGCCAGCACACCGGCGAGGGAGAGGACCGTGGTCTCGTCGGATGCCTCGACCACGACGTCCTGCGTGAGGCTCGGGTTCGTGTTGGTGCACGAGACGCCGACGCAGTTGACCTTCGCTCCACCGCCGATGCTCGCGGTGGTGGTGTCGGTCAGCACGTTGACGGTGACCGAACCGCCGACGCCGACCGAGTTGCCGCCGGCGCCGCCGACCGCGAAGAGCAGGAAGTCGCCGGACTGCTCGGCCTTGACGAGGGTGTCGCCGGCCGCCTGCACGTCGGCACCGCCGAGGATCTGCGCCGTGACGTCGTCGTCGCGGACGTTCACCGAGACCGACGCTCCGACGCCCGAGCCGCTGCCCGAGACGGCGATGTTGCCGCTGGAGAGCTTCGCCACGACCGTCTTCTTCGCGTGCACGGTGAGGTCGCCGCCCGCGCGCACTGTGGACTGGCCGATGCGGGCGAGCGTCTGCGGGTCGCTGCCGCCCTGGTTCGCCACGATCACGAGCACGGCGCCGGTCGCGGCCACGCTGCCGCTGATCGTGACACCGCCCGATACCGCGAGCACGAACCAGTCCTCGTCCGAGGTCGCCTCGACCTTCACGTTCCCGCCGGCGCGCACGGCGGCCTGGTCGCCGATCCAGGCGCGGACGTCGGAGTTCGAGATCTCGACGGCGACGGTGATGCCGACGCTCGACGAGTCCATGCTGAGCGCCAGCGCCCCGGACGCGTCGACGATCGTGATCGCATCGGTGGCCGAGACGGTGACGATCTGCCCGGAACCGCCCACGGCGCCCGTCTGGTTCAGCTGCGCGCCATTGCCCATCCACGCGCGGGTCTGCAGGTTGAAGATGTTGACGATGAACGCACCCACCACGGCAGTGCCCTGCGTGGCGCCGCCCGCGATGGCGATGTTGGTCACGGCCGGGATGTCGATCTTGCCCTTCACAGGCTCCGGCAGGTCGGGCACGATCGGGTCGAGGGTCGTCGACGCGGTGACCGCGGTGGCACCCGAGGCATCGACCTGCGTGGGGGACCCGACGGTCGAGTCGATCCAGGCGCGCGTGTTGATCTCCAGGTAGTTGACGAGGAACGCGCCGCCGACCGCGGCGTCCGAACCCGTGCTGAGCGCTCCCGAGATGGCGAGGTTCTGCAGCCGCATCGGCTGCGTCGCTGTCACGGTCACTCCCCCGGCCGGGGCGTCGAGCTCGGCTCCGGCTCCCACCGACCCCTCCGACGTGAGCAGCAGGATCTGCACCGCCGCGCTGCCGGCGACCGAGGTGTTCTTGCCGCCGGCCGCGGCGAACGACCAGACGATGAAGTCGTTGTGGGTGCCCGCAGGGGCGACGGCGGCGACCGTGACGCCGGTCTGACCGGTCGCGTGTGCCCCGGCGCCGATGGTCGCACGGTTGGTCGCGTCCTGGACGTTCAGCCCGATCGTGGCGCCCACGCGAGTGCCGCCGTGGGTGACGTCGATCGCGGTGCCGATCGCGAAGACGTAGGCGCGCTGGGCCAGCAGCGACCGCACGACCAGTTCGCCGGTCGTGGCGGTGACGGTGACGTTCGCGGCGATGCGGGCGGTCGAGGTGGCGACCAGCCAGTTGACGCCGATCGCGGCGGCGACCGCCGTGGTGTCGCTGCTGCCGCTGCCGGACTGCCCCGACTGCGCGGACTGCTGCTGGTTGGCGCCGTTGCCGCCGTTCTGGCCGTTGGTGCCACCGTTGGACGACGGCATCCCCGCGGTGTCGTCGCGCGTGCCGGCCGTATTCGGGTTCTTGTCGCCGTTGACGGCCTCGCCGGACTTCTGGTCGCCGGACTGGCTCTCGTTGGAATCGGCGCCCTCGGCCGAGGCCTCGACCTTCGCCTCGGTGAAGGCGAGCGAGTCCGCGACCACCGAGACCGAGGCGGCCGAGGCATCCCTCGCGATCTCGGCGAGCGAGTCCCACCCGACGACCGCGTTGACGGCGATGATCGCGCCGACCGCGGCGCTCTTGCCCGCTGCCTTCGCGTTGCCGTCGGTGCGGATGCGCAGCTGGTGGGTGGCGGTCACGCTCAGCGCGCCCGTGACGTTCGTGGCGGCGCCCGTCCCCAGGCGGGCGGTCACGTCGTCGTCGACGCTGATGACGAGGGCGACAACCGGGGCGATGGCCGCGGCGCCGGTGGAGGTGCTGCCGCCCTCAGCCTTCGTGATGAACTCGCGGAATCCGAAGGCCGTGATCGCGAGCCCCGTGCCGCCGGTCAGCGCCGCCCCGTTCTCGACCTCGGCGCGCACATCGCTGCCATCCACGACCTGCAGCGTGAACACGGCCCCGACGCCGGTCGCCTTGCCCTGGTTGGCCTGCGAGGTCGCGTTCGCGGCATCCCGCTCATTGCTCTCTGCCGAGACGGTGGATGCCGCCGACGAGAGCGTCACCGTCGCGCCGGCCGGGACGACGGCCTCGGTCTCGTTGCCGAGGATGTTGATCGCGATGGCCCCCGCGACGCCGACGCTGTCGGACTTGCTGGCCCCGGCACGGGCGATCGAGGTGATCTCGTGCTCGAACAGGCGGAAGAGGTCGTTGTCGGCGGGCGCGGCGGGAAGCCGGTCGCCCGAGCCCACGGTCACCGACTGCAGCACCCACTCGTGGCTGCCGTTGCGCTTGTAGAAGCCGGGGGCGTGACTGCCGTCCTGCTTCGTGAGCTGGAACCAGTCGCCCTCTTCGATGTCGTCCTTGGGCAGGTCGTCCTTCTTGGCGTAGACCGCGGCGGTCTGGAACTCCCAGATCGTGCCGTTGTACTTCCACACCGAGTTGCCCGGGTGGCCGTCCTTCTCGGCGCCGAGCAGGAACCGGTCGCCGTTGGACGGCGAGCCCGGCAGCTCGTCACCCGCGGTGATGACGCCCGGGGTCGTGTTCGACCAGTTCGACCCGTCGAACGTGTAGATGCCCTCCTGGCCGGACTCCTTGACGTAGGCGGTGTCGTTCTTCGACGGACCGGGCAGCTGCTCGCCCGAGTCGACGACGATCCACGTCTTGGTGGCGTCGTCCCAGCGGCGCACCACGTCGTCGGTGTCGCCGTCGAGCATGCCCGCCTCGACCACGAGCCCGGTGGCGGTGACGGTCGAGACGCCGGTGGTCGCGGTGACCGTGATCTCGACCGCCTGCACCGCGACGCCGGCGCCGATGCCCACGTCGCCCTTGGTCGAGGTGTCGCCGCGCGCGTCGGCCTTCGAGTCGATGTCGGCGAGAGCGCGGAGCGTCACGAGTCCGCCCGCGACGACGATGACGCCGTTCGCGAAGCGTGCCCGCACCGTCGGCGAGACGACCGCGATGGCGATCGCTCCGGCGATCGACAGCGAGGCGCCGTTGTTGTCGTTCGTCGCGGCCTTCGGCGTCGACGAGGTCGACGTCGACCCGCCGCCGTTCTGCTGCTTGGTGGTACTCGCCTGGCCGAGGTTCGCGTCGGCCTTCTCATTGACGTCCTTGCCGCCCTGGTCCTTGCCCTCGGACGGCTTGGCGCCCTGGGCCGAGGCCTTGGCGGTGGTCTTGGCGTCGACCCGCTGCGTGGCGGTGAACGATGCCGCGCCGGTCGTGGTGAGGCTGCGGTCGCTGCCCGAGGTCGACGTGATGTCGTCGAGGATCGCGAGGGCCAGCGAGACGCCGATCCCGGCAGTCGTGCCGGCGGTGGTCGACCCCTTCGCCGTGGTGTCGGCGGTGACGGTCTGGGTGGCGGTGGCGGTGATGCTCGACGCGGTGAGCGGAGCGGAGCCGGTGCCGATGGATGCTGCGGTGTGGATGGTCGCGATGACGATGGCGACCGAGGGGGTGATGGTGACCCCGCCGCCTGCCGCGCCCGCTTCTGCCTCGGTGGTGAGCGTGACGCTGTGTGCGGCGGTGATGGTCAGTGCGCCTGCGCCGGTGACGGGAGGGCCGCGCGTGCCGTTGACCGCGGGGGCGATGCCCGCGTACACCTCGTGCGTGACGAGGTTGAGGCCGAACGCCGCGCCGATGCCGACCGTGCCGTCACCGGACTGGGTGGCCTTGCCCGAGGCCTTGTCGGTGCTCTTCGAGCCGGCGATGAAGCTCGCCGCGCCACCCGTGAGCACGACGCCCGGAAGCGGCGGCGCGGGCTGCGGCGCCGGGTCGTCGCTCGCGTCGAGCAGAGCGCGCGTGTCTTCGTCGACCAGGTTGATCGCGAACGCGCCCGCGACGCCGAGCGTTCCGCCGGTGCCGGTCGCGCCGGCTTCGGCGACGGCCTCGAACGCGTGCGCGTCGTCGGAGCCGTCGGTCTTCACCGTCGCCGAGACGGCGAGCGATGCGGCGTTGAGCGAGGCGCCGATCCCGAGCCCTGCCTCGTTCACGAGCCGCACCTTGTTGACCGCGACCGCCGCGCCGATGCCTACGGTCGTGGAGTCTGTGGCGGTGCCCTTGGCGCTGGCCGAGGCATCCGTGTTGTTCGTCGCGGTGAGGGTCACGGCCCCCGGCGTCGTGAGGGACGATCCGGCGAGCAGCATCGCCCGCGTGACCGAGGTGACGAGGTTGATCGCGATCGCGGCCGCAACCGACACCGAGGTGCCGTCCTCGTTCTTCTGATCGGGTGTCGAGGTGCCCCCGCCGGCGCCGCCCTTGGTCTTGGCTCCGGCGTCGCCCAGCTTCGCGTCGGACTTGGTCTTCACGTTGTCGTTGGTCGAGTTCCCGCCCGCCCCCTCGCCGGGTGCCCCGGCGGCGCTGGCCTCGGCGTTCGTCGTCGTCTTCGACCCGCCGTCTGCGGCGAGGGAAACGGGACCCGTGGCAGCGACAGAGCGGGCGATGGATGCCTCGGACTCGTGGTCGACACTCGCCAGGGCGAAGGAGATCGTCAGCGCCAGCGACGAGCCGCTGCCGGCCTTCGTCGCACCGGTGGCGGATGTCGTCGCCTTCGCGGTCTGCGTCGAGGTCGCCGCCAGCGATCCGAGCGCGAGGGCCGGCCCTGCGAGGACGCCGGCGAAGGTGCGGACGTTGTGGATGGCGATGCTCGCGACTCCGGTGAGTGTCGCGCTCGTGCCGCCGTCGGAACCACCGACCGTCTGGGTCGTCGCGTCATCGGCGCCTGTCGCGGTGATCGTCAGCGCCCCGATGCCGGTCGGTGCAGCGCCCGCTGCGATCGCCGCGACGATGTCGTCGCGGATGAGGCTCAGCGCGACCGAGGCGCCGGCTCCCACAGCACTGCCGTTGTCCCCCCCGAGTTCCTGCTTGGCCGTCGCCTTCGCCGTGCTCTTGTGGGCGCCGCGTGACGTGATCGCCACAGCGCGGTTGGCGAACGAGCCGGCTCCGTCGATCGTCGCCGACGTCAGCGCGTCGATCTTCACGAGGGCGAACGAACCTGCCACCGCGATCGAGCCGCCCGAGGTCTTCTTGCCCGAGACCGCGGTCGCGGTGAAGGACGAGTCGCCGGTGTCGGGCCCCTCGGCCGCGATCGTGAGTCCGCCGGCGGCGTCGATCGCACCGCCCTGGACGAAGGCCCGGGTCGAGAGGTCGGTGATCAGGAGGGCGATGCCGATTCCGACGCCGTTGCCGCTCGCGCCCCCGCTGCCCGTCGTGGTGCCGCCGTCGCCGGTGACCGCGATGGTGTTCTTCCCCCGTGCCGTGACCTTCTGCGTGCCGGTGGTCCCGACCTTGGCGCCGACGATCCGGCCGGTGGTGTGCGAATCCGTGAGCGCCATGCCGAACGCGCCCGAGATGCCGATGCCCCCGTCGCTGGTGCTCGCCTGCCCGTTGCCGCGTCCCGCGCCGTTCGAGTTCTTGTTGTTCTGCGACGCGCCGCCGGGGCTCGCCTTCGCGGTGGCGGTGACGTCGGCCGTCTGCGATGCGAGGATCGCGAGGGACGCCGCCGTCGTACCCGTCGCGTTGGTCGAGTCGATGGCGGCGTCGGTGGTCTGCGACAGGTGCGCGATCGCGACGCCCGCGCCGCTTCCCGCCTCGTGCGCGTCGCCGACGGCGTTGAGCGTGGCGCTGTTGGCGGCCGCGATCCCGAGCGCTCCCCCGACGATCATGCGCGCGTTCCCCGTGACCTTCCCGAGGGCGCTCGCCGTGACGCTCAGGATCGCGACCGCCGCGTCGAAGTCGCTCGACAGCGGGTCCTCGTCCTTCGACGGATCGGTCTGCGGCGTCGCGCCGACGTCGACCGTCGAGGTGGCCGAGATCGTCGCCGCGCCGTCGACGTCGACGACCGCATCGCCGCCGACCGTGGCCGACGCGTTCGAGGTGACGAACGCGGCGTCGCCGTAGTCCTTGATGAAGGTGACCGGCCCGACCGTGGAGGTGGCGGTCGCGGTGAAGTCGCCCGACGCCGTGATCGTCGCACCGCCGCGCACGTCGACCACCGCGTCCGCGTTCGCGAGCACGAGGTACGCGGTGCCGGCGGTCGCGTCGGGCACAACGGTGGCCGTGGCCGTCAGCGTGATGCCGCCGGTGGCAGCCCCGCCGTCACCGGTCGCTGTGAGCGATCCGCCGTCGACGATGACCGACGCGTCGGCATCGTGGTCGAGGCACTCCGTGAGGCTGAAGTCGTCGAAGTCCGTGCAGTCGGGGACGTTCACCGGGATGCCGTCGGTGTTGCTCTCGGCCGCGGTGAGCGTGATGTCACCCGCGCTCAGCGAGCCGGTGACGGTGATCGTCTCGAACTCGGCGAGGAATGCAGCGAACCCGAGGTTCAGAACGTCGGCGATGGTGAGCGAGTCACGTCCTCCGCCGCCGGTGATCTTCAGCACGGTGCCGGTGCCGACCGGCGCGGTGAACGTCGTGGTCTCGAAGGTGCCGTTGGCGCTGCGCAGCTGCAGCTGGCCTGCCGACGGCCCCGCCTCGAGGATCGCCTCGTCGTCCTTGTCGTCGGCGAGGGCGAAGTCGACGCCGGCGCCGGGGTCGTTGTCGGCGACGATCGGCTCGATGCCCGCGTACTCGACGCGGGTCGAGCCGAACAGCATCACGCCGCTCGAGCCGTCCGACGGCTGCGAGGTGAAGCCGCCCGCGCCGCGGGTGGCGAGCGTGTCGAATCCGGCTGCGCCGTCGAAGCCGATCGTGATCCCGGGATCGGTCCCGCCGAAGTCGATCGTGAAGGTGTCGTCGCCGGATGTGCCGGTGACGCGAATCACGGAGATCTCGGAGAGCGACCGGGTCACACCCCCGAACGTCACGGTGCCGTCTCCGTGGAAGACCAGCGACGACGAGGTTCCCGACATCGTGATGACCCACGGCGCGGGCGCCGCGGGAGCCGCCGGAGCAGGCTCGGCCGGCGCCGCGGGCGCGGGGTCCGCAGGGGCGGGAGCAGAAGGTGCCGGGTCGACGACCGTGGGCTCGACGGGGGCCGGCGCGGGATCGACCGCCGGGGCGGGATCGGGCGCGGGCGCGGGGTCGGGCGCCGGAGCAGGCTCCGGCTCCGGTGCGGGCGCGGGCTCGGCGGGCGTCGTCGTCTCGGCCGGCGCAGGCTCGGTCGGTGCGGCGACGTCCGTCGCCTCGAAGGGCCGCACGTCGAGCGCGGCCGGTTGACCGACCATCTCGTCGGACACGGATGCTGCGGCCCCGCCGCTCACCGAGAGCTCCGGCGCAGCGGGTGCGGATACCGGCGTCGGCGCAGCCTCGCGCACAGCGGCGACCGTCGCGGCGGCGGCGTTCGCGGGCGTGCCGAAGGGGATCGCAATGCTCACGGCGACGGCGATCGCCGTCGCATACGCGAGCACTCCGAACGCCGCGCTCCGAGAGCGCTTCGTCCCCTCACCCCGAACCATGACGCGCCTGTCGCTCGATCGAACTGACAACAACGCGCCGGTGCACTCGTTCCGCTACGCGGCTCCCCCGAACCCCGGCGATGACAATGCATCAAACCCCTTGTCCGGTTCTCCGCAACTGCCCACCCGAGGGCAACGCGCACGGCGGACCGAACAGCGGCAAAGCTAGACCCGCCCCCCGAGGTCCGTCAAGGGTGTGTCGTGAATTCCTCTTCGGAGGGCACATTCCATCGAGGGAATGTCCCAGCGACCGGGCGGATCGGGGTGGCCGGTGCCGGCCGGTTCAGTTCAATCCGGAGTAGGCGTGGAGGCCCTTGAAGAACATGTTGACGATCGTGAAGTTGAAGATCACCGCGGTGAAGCCGATGATCGACAGCCACGCCGAGCGCGATCCGCGCCAACCGCGCGTGGCCCGCGCGTGGATGTAGCCGGCGTAGAGGACCCAGATCACGAAGGTCCAGACTTCCTTGGTGTCGAAGCCCCAGTAGCGGCCCCACGCGTCGTTGGCCCAGATGGATCCGGCGATGAGCGTGAAGGTCCAGAAGATGAAGCCGAGGATCGCGAAACGGTAGGCCAGCGACTCGAGCGCCTCGGCGCTCGGGAGCGTCTTGAGGAAGCCCGGTCCGGTCTTCCCGGCACCGGATGCCGCGGTCTCGGCCTTCGCGAGAGCCGCGATCTTCGTCTCGCGCCGGGCCTGCATGAGCTGCAGCACCGAGAGGCCGAAGGCGAGGGCGAACAGCGCCGTCGCGAGCGAGGCGACGAAGACGTGGATGACGAGCCACACCGACTTCAGCGGGTCCATGAGGGGCACGATGTCGGTGTAGAACCAGATGGCCGTCCCGCCGAGCAGCACCACCACGAGGCCCGTGATGAAGGTGCCGAGGAATCGCAGGTCGTAGCGGAAAAGCACGCCGAGGTACACCGCGACGATGAGGAGCGTGCCGGTGAGGGCGAACTCGTACATGTTCGACCACGGCACGCGCCCCGCGGCGATGCCGCGGGTGACGTCGCCGCCGAGGTGGAAGAGGAAGCCGAGCACCGTCAGCGAGGTGCCGATGCGAGCCCAGACGAGCCGCGCGCGCTGTCCGACGGGGGCGTTGAGCGCCGCTTCCGACGCCGTCTCCTGCGCGCGCAGCTGCTCGACGATGCCGCCGCGCGAGCCTCCGCCGGCGCCACCGGCTGCGACGAGTTCGCGCTCGCGCGCGGTCTTGGCCGCGGCATCCTTCGCGTCCACGGCGACCGCGCCGCGACGGGCCAGGTCGACCGCGTACGCGATGAACGCGAGGGCGTAGATCGCGATGGCCGTCCAGACCAGCAGCACCGAGACCGAGTCGAGGGTGAGGGGGGAGGCGTCGGGCATGGCTCTCAGTCTACGTCGGGGGTGGATTCGGGCTTGGTGGGACGTTCGCCCGCGGCAGCGCGGTCGGCGAGCGACGCGAGGTGGCGCTGGGTGAACTGCTCGACCGCGCCGTCGAGCGCGGGGTCCTCGCCGCGCGCGAGGCCGGCGTATTCGAGGTGCACGGTGTGGCCCTGGCGCGTCGCCTTGACCCACATGCGCCGGCGCGGCACGAAGAGCGCGGAGATCAGGCCCGCCAGCGCGAGCACGGCGAACACCAGCACCCACGTCGCGGCGGCGTCGCGATGGATCGAGAGCGACACGTACCGCTTGACCGAGTCCTGGAAGCCGGCGGCGTCCGGTGTCTCGTTCTCGAACGTGATCGTGCCGAGGCCGTCCGGAAGATCGACGGTGTCGCCGGGCTTGAGCTCGAGCGAATCGGTGCCCGAATCGCCGCCGGCGAGCTGCGTCATCTCGCTCGGGTCGAGCGTGTACACCGACTTCGGCACACCCCCGTCGATGCCGAGGTCGCCGGCGTAGACCCAGAAGGTGAGCATCGGGTACTCGAGGTCGCCGTACACCGAGGTGTAGGCGCCGTTGGTCAGCTCCTGCGCGGTCGGATAGAAGAAGCCGACCAGGCCCACCTGCTCACGGAGGCCGTCGGGAACCTTCACGACCCCCTGCGAGGTCATGTTGTTGTCCTGCGGCAGGAACGGCACGGACTCCGAGAAGACCACGTCGCCGTCGCTGTTTCGGATCGTGATGGTCGGCGCGTAGCCGTTGCCCATCAGGTACACCTTGTCGCCCGCGATCTGCAGCGGGTGGTTGACGCGCACCTCGCCTGTTTCGGCATCGGCGTTCGGGAACTGCGTCGTCAGGTGCGCGACGAAGTCGCCGGCCTGCCCCGCGCCCTTCGCGCCGGGGGCGACGTAGGAGAGCGAGAACTCGTCGAGCGTGAGCGCGTAGGGCTGGAGGGCGTCCTCGTCGACGAACCGGCCGGGGTTGAACGACGTGTAGTCGAGCATCGTGTTGACCCACGTGCGGCCCTCGATGATGACGGTCTGCCCGGTGTAGGTGAACCCGCCGCCGATGCCGACCGCGAGCAGCACCCCGACCAGCGCGGCGTGGAACACGAGGTTGCCCGTCTCGCGCAGGTACCCGCGCTCCGCCGACACCGAAAGCGACTTCGCGCCGTCGTAGCGGGCGACGCGGTACCCCGCCTTCTTCAGTTGCTGCTGGGCGGCCTCGATGGCGGCCGTCGCTGCGGCGGCAGCATCCGTGTCGTCCTGGTACTCGAGGATCTCGGAGCGGTGCGCGTCCAGGCGAGCCAGTCGCGCGGGGGTGCGCGGCGGCTGCGCGCGCATGGCCTTGTAGTGGTGCTTGGTGCGCGGGATGACGCAGCCGACGAGCGAGACGAACAGCAGGATGTAGATCGCCGAGAACCACGGCGAGGTGTACACGTCGAACAGGCTCAGCTTGTCGAGCACCGGTGCGAGGTCGGCGTTGTCGACGAAGTACTGGCGCACGCCGTTGGGGTCGGCGCTGCGCTGCGGCACGAGCGAGCCGGGCACGGCGGCGATCGCGAGCAGCAGCAGGAGCACGAGCGCGGTGCGCATCGAGGTGAGCTGGCGCCAGCCCCAGCGCAGCCACCCGACGACGCCCAGAGCAGGCTGGTTGATGTCGGACGCCGCGGAGTCCGCGTGGTCGGAGGGCCGGAGCGGGTCGGTCACGTCGTCGGTCACTGAACCTTCCGGAGCGTCAGAGCGGGGCCGGGACACTGGCGAACACCCCCTGGAGCTGGGCCATCACGGCCGTCCAGACACCGGTCACCATGAGGAGGCCGAGAACGATGAGCACGGCGCCGCCGATGAGGTTGACGACGCGGATGTGGCGGCGCAGGAACGACACCGAGCGCGTCGCCCACCCGAATCCCAGCGTGAGGAGGAGGAACGGGATGCCGAGCCCCAGCGAGTACGCCACACCCAGGAGCGCGGCGCGCGCGGCCGAGCCCGAGTCGAAGGCCATCGTCAGGATGACGGCCAGGGTCGGGCCGATGCACGGCGCCCAGCCGATGCCGAGCGCGATGCCCAGGAGCGGCGCGCCGATCAGTCCGAGGTTGCCCCTCACCTGCGGCCGCGCGATGCGCTGCGCCATGCCGAACCACCCGATGAAGACGAGCCCCATCGCGATGATGACGACGCCGAGGATGCGCGTGATGAGGTCCTGGTATTCGAGCAGGAAGCGGCCGAGGGTGCCGCCGAGCATCGCCATGCTGACGAAGACGACGGTGAACCCCGCGATGAAGAGGAGCACTCCCAGCACCAGGCGGCCGCGCGCGGGTTCGGCGTCTGCGGTGACGGTGCCGGCCGGCGCCGGCGTCACAGCGCCGGGCTCGATCGCTGTTTCCGTCGCGCCGGCGCCGGAAACGGCGGGTTCCGCCCGGCGCTTCGACGCGCGGGCGGCAGAACCGGCTGGGCGAGCGCTCACCGCGCCGCCGATGAACCCGAGGTACCCCGGAACGAGCGGCAGCACGCACGGCGAGAGGAACGAGATGGCGCCGGCGAGGATCGCGATGGGGATGGCGATCAGGAGCGAGCCGTCGGCGACGAGGGCGCCGAGGTTCACGACTCCTCCAGGGCGTCGCGCACGATCGTCTCGAGGATCGACGCTGACGCGATCTGGCCGACCAGGCGCGCCGCGACACGGCCCTGCTTGTCGAGCACGAGCGTGACGGGCACGGCGTTGAGCGGGGTCTCGGCCGCGAAGGCGAGCTTGATCGAGCCGTCCTCGGTCGCCAGCGCGCTGGGATACTCCACCCCGTACTTCTCGGCGAACGCCTGCGATGCCGCGGCGCCGTCGTACAGGTTCACCCCGAGGAACGAGACGCCCTGGCCCTGGAACTCCGCGTCGACCGCGGCCAGCTCAGGAGCCTCGACCCGGCAGGGCGCGCAGCCGGCGTACCAGAAGTTCACGACGAGCACGTCGCCCGCATAGTCCGCGCTCGAGGTCGTGCCGCCGGTGTCGAGCACGCCCTCGAACTCCACGGGTTCGGTGCGATCGGCGGCCGGGGTCTCCTTGACGGTGAAGCCGTCGGCCGCGACGAAGCCTTTGTTGTCGCCCGAGCGGTACTGCTCGGCGAGGGGGTCGCTCGTGCACGCGGCGAGACCGGCGATCAGCCCGACGACGAGGAGAGCGGATGCTGCCGCCCGCGCCTTCCGGAACCGCTCAGTCATACCGCCCCCACATCCACCGCACCGGCCGTCGACGCCGGCTCGGCGTAGGCGGTCTCGGTCCACTTGCCGTCGACCATCTCGAAGCTCGTCACGCTCGACAGCGCGCAGCGTCGCGCGCGGGGGTCGTGCCGGAGCGGGAGCCCGGCGACCGCGAGGTGGGTGATCCAGATCGGGAGCTGGTGCGACACGATGACGACGTCGCCCGAGTCCGCAGCATCCCAAGCCTCTGTCATGGCCTTGTTCATTCGGCCCACGACGTCCGCATACGGCTCGCCCCAACTGGGCAGTGCCGGCTTGCGGAGGTGCCGCCAGTTCCAGGGATTCACGAGCGCCCGCGCCATGCGCTTGCCCTCGAAGACGTTGGTCGGCTCGATGACCCGCTCGTCGATGACCGGGGCGAGGCCGAAGAGCTCGGTGAACGGCTCGGCCGACTCCTGGGTGCGCTGCAAGGGCGAGCTCACGAGCGCCGACACGGGACGCTCGAGCGACCTGATGTACTCGGCGGCCTGCCGGGCCATGTGACGGCCGTCGGCGCTCAGCCCGTATCCGGGGAGTCGCCCGTAGAGCACGCGGGCAGGGTTGTGGACCTCCCCGTGGCGCACGAGATGAAGGCGAGCGGCGGGCACCGGCCCAGTCTACGTGGGGGTCTTCTGTGGACCGGCTGAGCGTTCTCCCAGCTTCGGCGGGCTCGCGTCAGTCGAGCTCGGGCTCGGGGCCGCCGGAGGTGCCGCGGGACTCGAGGAGGGCGCGGACCCGCACATAGAGGAACCAGGCGACCCCGATCACGGCAGCCGCGATGACGACGTACTGCAGGATGTCGGCGTACCGCTCGACGATGTGCCACGACTCCCCGAGGAAGAAGCCCGAGAACACGAAGATCGAGTTCCACACCAGGCTTCCCGCCGCGGTGAGCAGCGTGAACCGCCAGACCGGCATGCGGGTGATGCCCGCGGGGATGGAGATGAGGCTCCGGAAGATCGGGATCATGCGTCCGAAGAACACGGCCTTGCCGCCGTGGCGCCCGAACCATGCGACCGTGCGGTCGATGTCCTCCGGGTGCAGCAGCGGCACCTTGGTCGCGATCGCGCGCAGCCGCGCGATCCCGAGCCACGCGCCGAGCCCATAGAGGAGGAGGGCGCCGACGACCGATCCGACGGTGGTCCACACCAGCGCCTCGACCAGCGAGAACGACCCGCGGCTGGCCGCGAGGCCCGCCATCGGCAGGATCACCTCGCTCGGCAGCGGCGGGAACAGGTTCTCCATCGCGATCGCAATACCCGCCCCGGCGGGTCCGATCACGTCCATCAGGGAGACCGCCCAGTCCGCGAGGGCGGTGAGCCAGGAGCCGTCGGTCGTCGTCGCAGTCGTCATTCGTCGGATCCCGTCCGTCGGTGGCATTTTCGTGGCGGCGGCCGCGACTGTTCGACGCGACGCCGTCCACGCTACGGGGCGAGGATGAACGAAACCCGGGTGCAGACCCCCGGAAGGCGATGAACCTCGCGGGGCCCGCTCGAGTCAGAGCGTCGAACCGGGAACCGCGGCCGAGGCCACCATGAACGCGGCGACGAGCGACAGCACGATCAAGGCGGCTCCCACGAGCGGCACCCAGAAGGCGAGGCGTCGCTTGACCATCAGCACGATCGCCACGACCACCGTCGCGACGAGCATCACCCACGGCAGGATCATGCCCATCAGCCACCCGAGGGTGATGAGATCGACGTTGCAGTCGCGGGCGCCGCACGAATCCGACGCCATCACGAGGAAGATCCCCATGAACGACGCCAGCGTCGCCAGGACCGCGTCGGCGACCAGCAGCACGATCGTGATCACGAGGTCGAGGACCTTCACCGGCGGCTTCGCCGGCGCTGCGCCCTCGGGGGACGGCGTGTAGGCGGGGCCGCCCGGATAGGGAGGCGGCGCCGCCGCGGTCCCAGCCGGCGCAGGCTGGTCGGGTTCCGGCGTGGTCATGCCCGCATGGTAGCGGTGGGTGCGGATTTCGGCGAGAAGGCGAGTGCGGCGCGTCACCTAGACTTGTCGCTCGTGAGTGAACGCGTCCTCGTCAAGCAGCTGCAGGGTCTCCCCGACGGCCCCGTCTCCGTCTCCGGATGGGTCGAGACCGTCCGCGATCAGAAGAAGGTGCAGTTCGTCATCCTCCGTGATGAGTCCGGCGCCGTGCAGCTGGTGAACCCCGCGACGCGCCCGGCAGAAGACGGCACGGAACAGGATGCTGCGGCCCTGGCCCTCACGGACCTCATCTCGAACCTCGCCACGGGCACCTTCCTGACCGTGGCCGGCGAGCTCAAGCACGACGAGCGCGTGAAGCTCGGCGGCGTCGAGATCAAGATCGATGCGCTCGACATCGCGGCGGCCGCCCTCCCCGAGACGCCCATCGCGGCGGACTCGGGTCTCGACAAGCGCATGGACTGGCGCTTCCTCGACCTGCGCCAGCGCCGCAACAACCTCGTCTTCCGCGTGCAGACGACCCTCGAGCACGCCTTCCGCTCGTACTGGATCGAGCGCGACTACATCGAGGTGCACTCCCCCAAGCTCATGGCCTCGGCATCCGAGTCCAACGCCGAGCTGTTCGAGGTGCCGTACTTCGAGGACAAGACCGCGTACCTCGCGCAGTCGCCGCAGTTCTTCAAGCAGATGGCGCAGGTCGCCGGCTTCGGCAAGATCTTCGAGATCGCCCCCGCCTTCCGCGCCGACCCGTCGTTCACGTCGCGCCACGCGACCGAGTTCACCTCGGTCGACGCCGAGATCAGCTGGATCGACTCCCACGAGGACGTCGCGCGCATGCAGGAGGAACTCCTGCAGACCGCGTTCCAGGCCGTGAAGGACAAGCACGGCGCCGAGATCGAGGAGCTGTTCGGCCTCGAGGTGCAGGTGCCCGCGATCCCGTTCCCCCGCATCCCGCTGGCCGAAGCCCGCGAGATCGTGAAGAGCCGCGGTTACGAGATCCCCCGCACCGACGGCGACCTCGACCCCGAAGGCGAGCGCCAGATCTCCGCGTACGTCGAGGAGACCTACGGCCACCAGTTCGTCTTCGTCACCGACTACCACCCCGAGATCCGCGCGTTCTACCACATGCGCGACGAGGAGACCGGGCTCACCAAGTCCTACGACCTCCTCTTCAAGGGCGTGGAGATCACCACGGGCGCGCAGCGCGAGCACCGCGTCGACGTGCTGATCGAGCAGGCCAAGGAGAAGGGTCTCGGGGCCGAGCACCTCGACTTCTACTTCGACTTCTTCCGCTACGGGGCCCCGCCCCACGGCGGGTTCGGCATGGGCCTTGCGCGCGTGCTCATGCTGCTGCTCGGCCAGGACTCGATCCGCGAGGTCACCTACCTCTTCCGAGGACCCACGCGCCTCGCCCCCTGACGCGCCGGCGGCGCACCGCCTGGCGGCTAGGGTGAGTCGCATGGCGATCGAGGGTCTGTTCAACTTCCGCGACACCGGCGGGATGCCGCTGACCTCGGGCGGCGTGATCCGCAGCGGCGTCCTCTACCGTTCGGCCGCGCTCAACGCGCTCACCGACGACGGACTCGCGCAGCTCGCCGACACGGCGGTAGGCGTGATCGCCGACTTCCGCACCCCCGTCGAACAGCAGATGGCCCCCGACCGGGTTCCGGTGTCACGCCCGTTCCGCGTCGAGTCGCTCACCCTCCTCGAGGGCGCCCTGCCTCAGCCCGCCGTCGGTCCCGATGCCACGGCGGTGCCGGAGTCGTTCGCGACGGTGCTGGCGCAGCTGCCGACTCTCGGCGAGCTGTACCTGTCGATGCTCGCCCACGGCGCCGGCACCTTCGCCGGGGTGGCACGCCTCGTCGGCGCATCCACCGACGACGAGCCGACGGCGGTGCTCGTGCACTGCACCGCGGGCAAGGATCGCACGGGAGTGGCGGTCGCCCTGATGCTCGACGCCGCGGGCGCGGAGCGCGACGCGATCGTCGCCGACTACGCGTCCTCGCAGACGAATCTCGCCGGCCCCTGGGCCGACGGCATGCTCGGCACCCTGACGGCGATGGGCGTGCCGATCACGGATTCCCTGCGCACCCTCGTGACCGAGACGCCTCCCGCCGCGATCGAGCAGGCGCTCACGTGGATCGACGCCCAGGGCGGATCCGCCGCCTACCTGCAGTCGGGCGGTCTCACCGACGACGAGCTCGACGCACTCCGGGCACGCCTGACGGCGTGAGCCGCAGCATCCGTCATCCGAGGGGGGAGCCAGGACGCCGCCGACGGCCCCTTCCCGTGGAGCCCGGGCGCCGATAGCGTGAACGCGACGCGCAGCGCCGGGGTGCGCAGCATCCGTTCGCATCCCACATCGATCGAGGGGGCTCCGATGGCGGGCAAGTTCGAACTGTGGACCGACAAGGGCGGAGACTGGCGCTTCAACCTGAAGGCGTCGAACGGACAGGTGATCGCGACCAGTCAGGGGTACTCGTCGAAGGCGAGCGCACTGAACGGCATCGAGTCGGTCAAGACGAACGCGCCCGGCGCGGAGGTCGAAGAGATCGAGAAGTGACGCCGGTCCGTCAGCGTGCGGCGGTCAGCGCCGCACGCAGGCGGTCGGGCGACACGCGCCAGTGCCCGTGCAGCTCGCCGTCGATGAGCACCACGGGGATCTTCTCCCACCACGTCGCGTAGAGGGAGGGTTCGTCGGCGATCGAGAGCTCCTGGACGTCGACCGCGTCCTCGGGCAGCTCCGCCACGACGGTCTCGACGACCTCGCGTGCGACGTCGCACAGGTGGCAGTCGGGCTTGCCGATGAGGGTGACGGTCCTCACGGGCGCCGTCAGGCCTCGACCGGGAAGCCGGCCGCGATCCACTCGTTGGTGCCGCCGTCGACGTTGGTGACGTCGTAGCCGCGCGCCTCGAGAGCCTCGACCACGCGACCCGAACGGCCGCCGATCGCGCAGATGACGTCGAACGCGCCGTCGGGCAGCTCGTCGAGGCGACCGCCGATGACCGACATCGGGATGTTGACCGCGCCGGGCACGTGTCCTGCGGCGTACTCGTCGACCTCGCGCACGTCGATGAGCGGGGTCTCGACGCGCTCGTGCAGCTGCTGGACGGTGATGGACTTCATGACGGCCTCTCGGGTCGCGGGCTCTGCGGGCACGGATACACGAAGCGCCCGTCCGGAGACAGGCGCTTGGTGCGGATGCCGCTTACTTCTTGTTGCGGCGCTGGTGGCGAGTCTTGCGAAGCAGCTTGCGGTGCTTCTTCTTCGCCATGCGCTTGCGGCGCTTCTTGATGACAGAACCCACGGAAAACCTCACTAGATCGGGGTCTGGACGCGGTTTGGCCGCGCCCGGGAACGGGGCAAAAGGAAAAATGCCTCGGAACAGTCTAGCCGACGTCGGCGATCGGCCGTTGCAGAGCCTCGGTGACCGCGGACTCGGGCACGCGGTAGCTGCGGCCGAACCGCACCGCGGGCAGCTCGCCCGAGTGTACGAGGCGGTAGACCGTCATCTTCGAGACCCGCATCAACTCGGCGACCTCGGCCACCGTGAGGAAGCGCACGTCCGGCAGTTCAGCCATGTCGATCCCCTTCCCCAGAAGTGCTGCAGTCACTCTAGAACGCGCGCGACCCGCGTGTAAACACAGAGACTGGTGTGAATCCTGTGACAAGTGATACCCGTGGGGCGATCACATCTCGGGTCGCTGACGGGTGCGTCGATCGCGGGCCTCGCGGGCGGCCTGGCGCTCGAGCCTGTGGGCGTCGCGTAGCACCTTCTCGGCGTCGCGCACCGCCTTGCGCGCCTCGCGGAACTTCTTGTCGTCGGCGATGTCGGCGTCGTCCCGCTCGACCCACGACTGCGGGCGCTCCCGGCGTCCGTCGCCGGTCGCGGCGATGTAGTCGCTGACCCCTTCGAGGCCGCGGGCGAGGGCGAACGAGAAGGGATCCGACTCGTCGAGGAAGGCGCCGGCCTCGATCGCGGCGCGAAGCTCGGGGTACGCGTCGGCCGTGATGAGGGTGCGGAACATCGCGTCCTCGCTGCGGCTGATGGCCTGGCCGTCGACACCCCTCTCGCGCTCGACTCGCGCGTAGCCCGCGAGGATCGTGCCGGCCCAGTGCGCGGTGCCGGTGACCAGCAGCATGACAGCGAGGCGCTCCGTGTAGGTGAGGTCGGTCTCGGCGAGCGCGCTCAGTCCGGCGTCCATCCACGCGGCGCTGTTCGGCGTCGCCGGCACCCCCGAGATCGGGATGTCGAGCACCCACGGGTGCGTGAGGTAGTTCTGCAGCTGCTCGCGGTACAGCGCCTCGAGCCGCTCGCGCCATCCGCCGGCCGTCCGCGTCGCCTCCGAGGGGGCGCCGGTCGCCTCCTCCTGCATCAGCAGGATGAGGTCTTCCTTCGCGTTGACGTAGCGGTAGAGCGACATCGGCGTGAAGCCCAGTCGAGCCGCCACGGCGGCCATCGACACCGCGCCGAGGCCCTCGGCATCCGCGATGTCCACCGCCGCCTCCACGATGCGCTCGACGCTCATCTCGCGCTTGGGGCCGCGCTGCGGGTTGGCGGCCACGCCCCACGCGAGGGCGATCCCCCGCGGAAGCTCGGGCTCGACTGCATCCGTCATGGCGTCAGTCTAAGACTGTTTATTCCGTAAACAGTGTGTTAGCGTCATAAACAGTTACTGGCATAAACAGTTTCTCCCCTACACGATTTGACGGAAGGATGCTCGCGATGATCCCCACACCTCCTCCACACGCCGCTGGCGCGTCGCGCGGAGCCTCTCGGCGCGTGGGCCCAGAACCCGCCATCGACGTCCGCGGGCTCGGCAAGAGCTTCGGGCGCTCCCTCGTCCTCGATCGCCTCGATCTCACCGTCGAACGCGGCGAGATCTTCGCCCTCCTCGGCGCGAACGGCGCGGGCAAGACGACGACCATCTCGATCCTCACGACGCTGCTGAGCCCCGATGCCGGCGTCGCGCGCGTGGCAGGGCACGATGTCGCGACGGATCCGGACGCGGTGCGCGGGCGCATCGCGCTCACCGGGCAGTCCGCCGCGGTGGACGACATGCTCACCGGCGTCGAGAACCTCGTCATGCTGGGGCGCCTGTCAGGACTGTCGCCGCGGGCCGCGAAGCTGCGCGCGGCCGAGCTTCTGGAACGCTTCGCGCTCACGGATGCTGCCACCCGCCGCGTGAGCACCTACTCCGGCGGCATGCGCCGACGTCTCGACCTCGCCCTCAGCTTCGTCGTCGTGCCCGAGGTGCTGTTCCTCGACGAGCCCACCACCGGCGTCGACCCGCGCAGTCGCCGCGACCTGTGGGACGTCATCCGGTCGCTCGCGAGCGCCGGCACCACCGTGTTCCTCACGACTCAGTACCTCGAGGAGGCGGATCAGCTCGCCGGCCGCATCGCCGTCCTCGACGGCGGCCGCATCGTCGCGACCGGTACCCCCGGCGAACTCAAGGCGCTCGTGGGCACCGACACCGTCGTGCTCACCGGCGCCGACGGCGAGGTGCTGCGCGAGATCCCCACCGACGGGTCGATCGACGGCCTCCGCTCGGCGATGGATCAGCTCGGCGACGGGGTGCCCGGCGCCGAGGTCACGCTGCGACGGCCCACCCTCGACGACGTCTTCCTGTCCCTCACCGGCGCATCCCACGCCCCCGCCGCCAAGGAGCTCGCATGACCACGACCGCCATCGCCCCTCGCCCGCGGCTGCGCGGCTTCACCGCCGAGTCGGTGTTCGTCGGCCGCAGCCTCACGCAGTCGCTGCGCGACGGCGAATCGCTCAGCATGTCGATCCTGCTGCCGGTGATGCTCATGCTGCTGTTCACGTTCGTGTTCGGCGGCGCGATCGAGCCCGGCGGGGCCTACGTCGACTACGTCGTGCCCGGCATCATCCTGCTCTGCGCAGGCTTCGGGGCCGCGACGACCGCGACCTACGTCGCGCGCGACATGTCCAGCGGCATCATCGACCGCTTCCGCACGATGCCGCTGCGCAGCGGCGCCGTGCTCACGGGTCACGTCGTGGCGAGCCTCGCCCGCAACCTCGTCGCGACCGCCGTCGTCATCGGCGTCGGGCTCCTCGTCGGGTTCCGCCCGCACGCCGACCTCCTCGCGTGGATCGGCGCGGCCGGACTCATCGCGCTGTACATCCTCGCGATCACGTATCTGTTCGCCTCGATCGGCCTGGCGGCCGGCAGCCCCGAGGCGGCGTCCGGCTACGGGTTCATCATCCTGTTCCTGCCGTACCTCTCGAGCGCCTTCGTGCCGGTCGAGACCATGCCGGAGTGGCTGCAGTCGGTCGCCGAGAACCAGCCGATCACCCCGATCATCGAGACCCTCCGCGGCCTCCTCATGGGTACCGACCTCGGCAGCGAGCCGTGGTGGGCCATCGGCTGGTGCCTCGCGATCGTCGCGATCTCGGCGGTGTGGGGCGCGTGGCTCTTCGGCCGCAAGAGTCGTCGCCACTGACGCGTGACGAGACGAAGACGGATGCTGCGGGCCGCAGCTGGGCCCACGCGCCCGGAGGCTCCGCTCGACGCGTCAGCGGCGAGTGGAGGGGGCGTGGGGACCGTGTTCTCACAGGTCAGCGGCCGGGGAGGCGCTTGAAGGCGTTCTCGAGGGCGTGCTTGGCTGACGCGGCGGCACGGCCGACGACCTCGGCCGCGTGGGCGGCGGAGTCGGTCAAGGCTGCTCCGGCGGTGTCGCCCGCGTCCACGCCGTCGTCGTCGAGGAAAGGCACGAGCCAGTCGTCGACCTCGTCGAGGGGTGCGGCGGAGAGGCTGTAATAACGGTGCTGGCCCTCTTCGCGCACCGACACCAGGTGGGCGTCACGCAGGACCTTGAGGTGCTTCGAGACGGTCGGCTGGCTGGCGCCGAGTTCGGTCACGATGTGCGACACGCTGGTGCCGCGCTCTCCGGCGGATGATCGATCGAGCAGCAGTCGCAGGATGTCGCGACGCGTTCCGTCTGCGATCACGTCGAAGATGTCCGCCATGTGCTCAGATTAGTCGGGAGCCCAGCGGAGTACCATGAGCGAGACCGCCGGGCCGCCCGCACGAGGACCGTTCGCACCAGGAGGAACCCCGTATGACGGATGGCAGGCGCGCCGCCCCCGTCTCAGGCATGAGCCCGTTGCGCGCCCTCGGCCACGGGTTCATGGAGTTCTTCCGGGATCTCACCCAGCGCTCCCCCGCCCGGTTCGCGATCCTCATCTTCCTGTCGCTGATCCTCGTCTTCACGGGGCTCTTCTCACTCCCCGTCGCCGCCGCGAACGGGCAGGTCACCCCGTTCGCCGACGCGTTCTTCACGGCCGTGTCGACGATCTGCGTCACCGGCCTCGCGACCGTCGACATGGCGACGCACTGGTCGCCGTTCGGGCACGTGCTCGTGTTCGTCGGCGTTCAGATCGGTGCGCTCGGCGTGCTGACGCTCGCCTCGATCCTCGGCCTGGTGATCTCGCGGCGCCTCGGCCTGCGCGCGAAGCTCATCGCGGCGAGCGACTCGAATCCCCTCCGCACGCACGGCGGACCGGTCAACGAGGGCCAGACGGTGCAGCTCGGCCAGATCGGCAGCCTGCTCGCGACGGTGGCCCTGTCCACCCTGGTGATCGAGACGATCATCGCGATCCTGCTGTACCCCGGACTCATCGTCGCGGGCGTGCCGTGGGACGTCGCCCTCTGGGAGGCGCCGTTCTATGCGGCGATGTCGTTCACGAACACGGGGTTCACCCCGAACGCGGAGGGCCTCGCGCCGTTCCGCCACGACTACTTCTTCCTCACCGTGCTCATGGCCGGCGTGTTCCTCGGCTCCATCGGATTCCCGGTGATCTACACCCTCCTCCGCCAGCGGTGGCGGGTGCGACGCTGGTCGCTGCACGCGAAGCTCACCGTCATCACCACGGTCGGCCTGTTCTTCCTCGGCGGCGTCGTGTTCCTCGTTCTCGAGTACGACAACCTCCTCACCCTCGGCACGAACGACGCGTGGGACACGACGTTCCAGGCGTTCTTCCTGTCGGCGATGACCAGATCCGGCGGCTTCGCGATCCTCGACATCGGCGAGCTGAACCAGTCCAGCCTGCTGGTCGCGTGCATGCTCATGTTCGTCGGCGGCGGCTCGGCGTCGACCGCGGGTGGCATCAAGGTCACCACGCTCGCCGTCATCGCCCTCGCGGTGATCTCGGAGGCGAAGGGGCGCGCGTCGAACCAGGTGTTCGGCCGGCGCATCCCCAGCGACGTGCTGCGGGTCGCCCTCTCGGTCGTCGCCTGGGGATCGACGATCGTCGCGATCTCGACGATCATCATCACGCAGATCACGAAGGCCGATCTCGGCGACGTGCTCTTCGACGTGATCTCGGGGTTCGCCACCGTCGGCTTGTCGACCGGACTCACCGCCGAACTCCCGGATCCCGCGGTCTACGTGCTCGCGATCACGATCGTCATGGGCCGCGTTGGTACAGTGACACTCGCCGCGGCGGTGGCCGCGTCATCCCGATCGCAGCTGTACTCGCTGCCCGTGGAAAGGCCGATCGTTGGTTGAGCGGATGAGGGGCGATGCGCCCGTTCTCGTGATCGGACTCGGGCGCTTCGGCGCCGCCTGCGCGGGTGAGCTCGACCGGCTCGACCGCGAAGTGCTCGCCATCGACGACAACCTCGATCTCGTGCAGAAGTGGTCGGAGCGCGTCACTCACACCGTCCAGGCGGACGCCCGCAACATCGATGCGCTGAAGCAGATCGGCGCCCAGGACTTCTCGGTCGCCGTCGTCGCGGTCGGCTCGTCGATCGAGGCATCCGTCCTCATCACCGCCAACCTGGTCGACCTCAAGGTGCCGCAGATCTGGGCCAAGGCGGTCTCGCAGTCGCACGGCAAGATCCTCGCCCGCGTCGGCGCGAACCATGTGATCTACCCCGAGCGCGAGGCCGGCGAGCGCGTCGCGCACCTCGTGAGCGGCCGCATGCTCGACTTCATCCGGTTCGACGACGACTTCGCCCTCGCGAAGCTCTACCCGCCGAAGTTCATCCGTGGCGTCGGCCTCAACGAGTCGGGCGTGCGCACGAAGTACAACGTGACGGTCGTGGGCGTGAAGAGCCCGGGCAAGCCGTTCCGCTACGCCGAGGCGAACACCGTGGTCACCAACCACGACCTCATCATCGTGTCGGGCACCAACTCCGACATCGAGCGCTTCGCGTCCCTCGAGCGCTGATCGGCCGCACCCCGCGCGGATGTCGCCGGGCGGAGGCAGACTGGCGGCATGAGCGATCGAGAGAGCATCATCGCGGATGCCCGGCGCTGGCTCGACGGCTATCGCCGGGCCTGGGCGTCCAATGACGCCGACGACATCCGCGCCATCTTCACCGACGGCGCCGAGTATCGGTACGAGCCGTGGGTCGAGCCGCTGCGCGGCCAGGACGCGATCGTGGCGTCCTGGCTCGACCGGCAGGATGAACCCGGGTCCTGGAGCTTCGAGGGCCGTGTGGTCGGCGTCGACGGGCGCCTCGCGTTCATCCAGGGCGAGACGACGTACACGTCGGGCCGCCGCTACAGCAATCTCTGGATGGTGACGCTGGCCGACGACGGTCGCGCGGACTCGTTCACCGAGTGGTGGATGGACCGGTCGAAGGCGAGCTGAACTCGCGACGGGCTGCGGGCTCGCCATTTCGATCGTTACAAACAGATCCTTGTTCGCGCTCACAGTGAGCGATAACATTCCCCGCGGGTCGACCATCGGGGGTCGACGCGTCCCGGCCGCCGACGACCGGGACGGAAAGGATCTGCAATGAGGCACGCACGCGTGCGAAGAGCGGTCGCCGGGCTGACGGCACTGGCACTGGGGGTCACGGGCGCCGTCGCGGCGACCCAGCCCGCGCTGGCCGCAGAGCCCCACCTGGTCGCGCACTATCTGCTGGACGAGACCTCCGGCACCGTGGCGACGGATGCCTCGGGGTCGGGGAAGAACGCCACCTACGTCGGTGGGCCTACGCTCACCGGTGGCGAAGGCGTACGACTGGACGGCACCGACGACCACATCAGACTGCCGAACAACTTCCTCGCGGGACTGGACTCGATCAGCGTGAGCGCCGACGTGCTCGTGCGCGCCTCCCAGGCCACCGCGTACTTCATCTACGGGTTCGGCAACACCGACGGCTCGGGAGTCGGCAACGGGTACCTGTACTCCACCGGCAACACCTACAAGACCTCGATCGCGACGGGCAACTGGACGACGGAGCAGACCGTCAACAGCAACGCGAATCTGACGCGCGACGTCTGGAAGACCATCACCTACACGCTCGACGACGCGACCGACACGGCCCGCGTGTATCTCGACGGCGTCCAGGTCGGTCAGAGCACCGGCATCACGACCAAGCCGAGCGCCATCGGCGGCGGCGTCACGACGGCCAACTACCTCGGCCGCTCCGTCTACAACGCCGACAAGTACCTCGCGGGGAGCCTGCGCAACGTGCGGATCTACGACTCCGCGCTGACGGCGACCGAGGTCGCCGCGCTCGCGCCGACCGACGCGACGCGCGTACAGCGCGACGCGGCGTCCCTCTCGCTCGGAGACCTCACCGCTGTCACCGCGAACCTCACGCTCCCGTCGACGGCGGCGAACGGATCGAGCGTGACCTGGGCGACGAGCAACGCCGGTGTCATCTCCGCGACCGGCGGCGTGACGCGTCCGGCCGCCGGCCAACAGCCCGCCGCCGTCACGCTGACGGCGACCGTCACCCGCGCGGGCTCGACGCAGACCAGGCAGTTCGCTGCGACCGTGCTCCCGCAGCCGGGCAGTGAGGCACTCGCCCAGGCGGACCTCGACGCGGTCGTGATCCCCAACGCGACCGATATCCGCGGCAACATCACGCTGCCGGCGTCGGGCCCCGAGAACGGCAGCGCCATCACGTGGACGGCCTCGCCTGCCGGCGTCATCACGACGACGGCGCAGGGCGGCAAGGCGGCCGGCGTCGTCACCCGCGGCACCACCGACACCGCCGTCACCCTCACGGCGACGGTCCCCGGATCGGGCGTGCAGCGCGCGATCTCCGTGACCGTCAAGGCCGCGCCGGCGGGCCTCGACAAGGACTACTCGGCCGGCTACCTGTGGACGCACTTCGCGACCAACGGCGGCTACGAGAAGATCTTCTACGGCTACAGCGAAGACGGCCTGCACTGGGACAAGCTCAACGACAACCAGCCGATCCTCGCGAACCTCGCCGGCGACCTCGGCGTGCGCGACCCGCATCTCGTGCGCTCTCCCGAGGGCGACAAGTACTGGATCATCGGCACCGACCTCCACGCCGAGGGCGGTGGGGCCGGAGGTTCGGGTTGGGATCAGCTGAACGCCAGTCAGAACATCGTGGTGTGGGAGTCGACCGACCTCGTGAACTGGAGCGACCAGCGCATCGTGTTCGCCGGGTTCGACAAGGCGGGCTGCGTGTGGGCGCCCGAGGCGATCTACAACGAGGCGACCGGCGAGTACTACGTGTACTGGTCCGCCCGCGACAAGGTCGACAACGGCACGAACGACTGGGCGCTGCGCGTCTACCTCACCAAGACCCGTGACTTCACGACGTTCACGACGCCGGAGATCTGGCTCTCGCTGAACGCCAAGGGCGACGGCGTCACCGGCCCGAACATCATCGACACGACCATCGCGAAGGAAGGTGACACCTACTACCGCTTCTCGACCTCGGACTGGCACACGGTCGTCGACACCGCCCCGAGCCTGGACGGGCCCTGGACCACGGTCATCGCCCGCGGCGAGGCCGCAGCGCACGGTCTGCGCACCTCGATGGAGGGTCTCACGGTCTATCAGCTCCCCGACGGGCGGTGGTCGGTCATGGGCGACCAGAGCGGCTACTACGCGCAGACCGCCGACACGCTCGCCAGCCTGCAGTTCACGCAGCTGAGCGCAGGATCGGGCGCGAACCAGTACTCGTTCGATCAGGCCTTCCGCCACGGCTCGGTGCTGCGGCTGTCGGCCGCCGAAGAGGAGCGACTGCTCGCCGCCTACGGCGACGAGCCGGTCGACCCGACGGATCCGGAGGAGCCCCAGCAGGAGCCGATCGCGAAGTACACCTTCGACGACGGCACGCTGAAGGACTCGATCGGCACGGCGAACCTGACGGCGTCGGGCACGGCGGCGGTGGCGACGGATGCCGTCAAGGGCAAGGCGCTCAAGCTCGACGGGTCGACGAACGGGTTCGCGTCGTTCCCGACCGGCTTCTTCGACGGGCGCGACACCATGACCGTGTCGATGGACGTCAAGTCGGAGAAGACCAGCGGGAACTTCTTCACGTTCGCTCTCGGAAAGGACTCGAACAAGTACTACTTCCTACGCGTTCGCGGAGGTGATGTGCGCAGCGCCATCACGCAGGCCACGTACACGTCGGAGTCCGCGGTGACGGGGTCGGTGACGTCGGGCCAGTGGCACCACATCGACGTCGTGTTCGAAGGCACCACGATGACGGTGTACTCCGACGGCATCCGGATGGGGCAGAACACCGCGCTGAACACCAAGGTCAGTGACCTCGGCACGAGCCTTGCCGCGTACCTCGGCAAGTCGTTCTACTCCGCGGACGGCTACTTCCAGGGCTGGTACGACAACGTGAGCGTCTACAACCGCGCACTGTCTCAGGCCGAGGTGCTCGCGAACGCGGGTGTCACCGACCAGCTCCTCGACGTGTCGCTCGCGAACGCCGATGCGCTCAAGGTCGCGCCGATCGTCGACGCCACGGCCCACTCGGTCGTGCTGCCCGTGAAGAAGGGGACGGATGTCTCGGCACTCGCCCCGACGTTCTCGACGGTTCCGGGAGCCACCGTCTCGCCCGCCTCGGGCACGACGGTCGACCTCACCCAGCCCGTCGAGTACACGCTCACGAAGCCGGACGGAACGACGGCCACATGGAAGATCGAAGCTCGCATCGTGAACAGCCCGGTGCTGCCGGGGTTCTACGCCGACCCGAACATCGCGGTGTTCGGCGACACGTACTACATCTACGCGACGACCGACGGCCTGGCCGGCTGGGGTGGCAACACGTTCTACACGTGGAAGTCGAAGGACCTCGTCAACTGGGAGCGGGCGGCGCAGCCGTTCCTCACCCTCGACGGCGTGAACGGCAACGTGCCGTGGGCGTCCGGCAACGCCTGGGCGCCGACGGTCATCGAGCGTGACGGGAAGTACTACTTCTACTTCAGCGGCCACAACCCGACGTACAACCGCAAGACGATCGGCGTCGCGGTGGCCGACAGCCCCGAGGGCCCGTTCATCGCCCAGCCGACGGCGATGATCCTCAACAACGAAGCCGTCACGTCGGGCCAGGCGATCGACCCGGCCGCATTCCACGATCCGGTCACCGGCAAGTGGTACCTGGGATGGGGCAACGGCAGCGCGACGAGCGGTCCGGTGCTGGCCGAGCTGAACGACGACATGGTGTCGATCAAGCCGGGCACGTACCAGCGGATCAGCGGTCTGACGGACTTCCGCGAGGGCGTCTTCTTCAACTACCGCAACGGGCTGTACCACCTCACCTACGCGATCGACGACACCGGGTCGGAGAACTACCGCGTCGGCTACGCCACCGCGACCAGCATGAACGGTCCGTGGACGTACCGCGGCGTGATCCTGCAGAAGAACCTGGCGCTCGGCATCAAGGGCACCGGTCACAGCTCGATCATCAACGTCCCGGGCACCGACGACTGGTACATCGCGTACCACCGGTTCGGAATGCCCGGTGGCGACGGCACACACCGTGAGACGACGATCGACAAGCTCGAGTTCGGTGCGGACGGCCTCATCAAGCCGGTCACGCCGACCCTCGAGAGCGTGCCGGCGCAGACGGTCCCCTCGCAGGGACCGGAGGTGTCGGGCGTCGCGAGTACGCGCTGCGTCGCGGGGAAGGTCTACCTCGCGGTGCAGACGACCAACCTCGACGACGTGCCGATCACGGTGGAGATCGTGTCGGAGTACGGGTCGAAGACCGTGGCGAACCTGCAGCCGGGCAAGACCACGGCGCAGAGCTTCGCGACGCGGCTCGTCTCGGCCGAGGTCGGCAGCGTGACGGTGACCGCGAGGGTCGCCGGCGAGGAGGCATCCACCGTGGTGCATCCCGCGTACGCCGTGCAGTCCTGCGGCTGACTCACCGAACGGAGGAGCCCCTCGGCCGTAGCCGGGGGGCTCCTCCGTTCGCGTGAGCGTTCAGCCTCCGGCGGCGAGCTCCTTGGCGCGGGCGAGGGCCGCGTCCGTCGCCTCGGCGAACACGTCGTCGAGGCGAGCGTCCTGGAGGACCGCGATGGCCCGCTCGGTCGTACCCTTCGGGCTGGTCACGCGCCGGCGCAGCTCCGCGGGATCGTCACCGGATGCCTCGAGCAGCGCCGCGGCGCCGATGAAGGTCTGCTCCGCCATGAGCCGCGCCTCGGGCTGGGCGAAGCCCTTGCCGACCGCGGCCTTCGTGAACTCCTCCACCAGCAGGAAGAAGTATGCCGGACCCGAGCCCGAGATCGTGGACAGCGCGTCGATCTGCGACTCGGGCACTTCGACGACGGTGCCGACGGTCTCGAACAGCCGGCGGACTGTGGCGACCGCGGTGTCGTCGGCGTGCGAGCCCGCCGCGAGCCCCGTGACGCCGCGACCGACGAGGGCGGGGGTGTTCGGCATCGAGCGCAGCACGGCGACGCCAGCACCCAGGATCTCCTCGAACGTCGCGATCGTGACACCCGCTGCGAGGCTCACCACGATGGTGCCCGGCTGCAGCGCCGGCGCGATCTCGCGCAGCAGGTCCGGCACCATGACCGGCTTGACGCCCAGGAGCACGACGCCCGCGGCGGCCGCGGCATCCGTGTTCCCCGCCGGATGCGCCTCGAGCGCCACGCTCGTCACGCCCGCGAGACCGTCGAGCTCGGCAGCCTTGGCGAGGGAGCGGTTCGTCGTCGTCACTCCCCCGGCCGCGAGCCCGGAGCGCGACAGGCCCCGGGCGATCGCGCCCCCCATCGAGCCGGCGCCGAGGATCGCGATGGGCGGGAGGGCGGGGGTGTCTGCAGCCATGGGTCCGATCCTACGAGCCGCCCGGTAACTCCGCCCTCGCTATCTATCGGTATTGACTTATATAAGTTTCCGCGCAATCATGAGTCTGTGCACGCGCTCGACATCCTCGGAGACCCGGTGCGCCGGCGCATCCTCGAACTCCTGGCGGAGGGCGAGCGCAGCGCCGGCGAGATCGGCGAGACGGTGCAGCGCGAATTCGGCATCTCGCAGCCCGCGGTGTCGCAGCACCTGCGGGTGCTGCGCGAGTCGGGCTTCGCGACCGTGCGGCCGGAGGGCGCCCGCCGCCTCTACGCGATCGCGCCGGAGCCGCTCGAGAACGCCGCGGCCTGGTTCGACCCGTTCCGGCGGTTCTGGCAGCCGCATCTCGACGCCCTCGGCACCGAGCTCGCCCGCGGTCGCCGCGCTCGGCGTCTCGCCGAACAGGACACCGCCGGCGACACCGAAGACTCAGACACCGACGACACCGACACGATCGAACCCCAGGAGGAATGACATGGTCGACGTACAGAGCCAGCTCGCCGCGGTGAGCCGCGAGATCGCCAGCGAAGAGGTCGACGGCTTCCCGTCGCGCGTGCAGACGCTCGCGCAGACCTATCCGTCCCCCATCGACGACGTGTGGGATGCCGTCACCAGTGCGGACCGGATCGCCCGATGGTTCCAGCCGATCTCCGGAGACCTCATGCTCGGCGGCCGCTACCAGATCGAGGGCAATGCCGGCGGCGAGGTCCAGGAGTGCGCGCCTCCCGCAGGCGGCGCCGCGCACTACAAGGCGACGTGGGAGTACGGCGGGGGCGTGACGTGGCTCACGGTGCGGCTCACCGCCGAGGGGGACGAGGCGACCCGCTTCGAGCTGGAGCACATCGCCCGCACCGACGACGTCCCCGCCGAGTTCTGGGACCTCTACGGCCCCGGCGCCACCGGTGTCGGCTGGGACGGCGGCCTGCTCGGACTCGGCCTGCACCTCACCGGTGGCGGCGGGCCGAAGCCCGAGGACGCCGAGGCGTGGGCGTTCACGGACGAGGGTCGCGCGTTCTATCGCGGCGCCGCCGACGCGTGGGGTGCCGCGCACGCCGCCGATGGCGCCGACCCCGCCGCCGCCGCGCGTGCCGCCGACCACACGTACGCCTTCTACACCGGCCAGACCCCGCCGTCCACACAGGAGTGACCGGATGGCCCGGGGCCGCGGCATCCGGAACATGAAACCCGATTCACAAGAACTGACGGCCGGTCTATTCTCATGAGTGGGCGGGGGCGCAGAGGCTCCCGCAGGATGTGGGAGGCACCCGGAATGACCCTCTTCGACGGCATCGCCGCACGCAGCGTCGAAACGCCCGGCCTGACGGTGAACGTGCTGGAACGCACCGGCGACGACCCTGCGACTCCGCCGGAGCGCACGGTGGTGTTCATCCACGGCAACGTGTCGTCGTCGCTGTTCTGGCAGGAGATGATGCAGGACCTGCCCCACGACCTGCGGGTTCTCGCGATCGACCTGCGGGGTTTCGGTGGAACGGAACACGCACCCATCGACGCGACGCGCGGGGTTCGCGACTTCAGCGACGACGTGCGCGCGACGCTTGAGGCTCTCGGAATCGCGAGCGCGCACCTCGTCGGCTGGTCGATGGGGGGCGGCGTCGTGATGCAGTACGCGCTCGACCACGGCGCGCTCAGCCTCACCCTCCAGGCGCCCGTGTCGCCGTACGGTTTCGGCGGCACCCGCCGCGACGGCTCGCGCCTCACCGATGACGATGCGGGGTGCGGCGGTGGCGGTGCGAACCCGGACTTCGTCCAACGCCTGATCGACCACGACGAGACGGACGAGGCGCCGACCTCGCCCCGCAACGTCTTCCGCTCCGGCTACGTCGCACCCGGGTATCAGACCGACAACGAGGACCTCTGGGTCGAGTCGATGCTCACGACCTCGACGGCGACCGGCAACTACCCCGGTGACATGGTGTCGAGTGAGAACTGGCCCGGCTTCGGCGCCGGCGACCTCGGGGTGCTCAACACCATGACCCCCGGCCACTTCGACGTGTCGAGCATCGTCGATCTCGCCGAGAAGCCGCCGATCCTGTGGATCCACGGCACCGCCGACGCGATCGTCTCAGACGCGTCCTTCTACGACTTCAACCACCTCGGAAAGCTCGGCATCGTCCCCGGCTGGCCCGGCGACGACGTCGCGCCGCCGCAGGAGATGGTGTCGCAGACGCGCGACGTCCTGGCCCGCTACTCCGACGCCGGCGGCGAGGTCACCGAGATCGCCCTCGACGGCGCCGGGCACTCGCCGCACCTGGAGCGGCCGGCCGAGTTCCGCCACGCGCTGCTCGAGGTCATCGGGTACGTCGGGCACCCGCACGATCCCGCCCCGCCGACCGAGGCGATCATCCTGCGCTCGTCCGACTGAGACAGGGCGGTCACCGACGCGCAAGGGGTGCGGAGCGCGGGTCGCAGCATCCGTAGACTCATCCGCATGAGTGCTTCCGGCGGCGGCAAGGCGATCCTCGCGGCGTTCCTGGCCAACATGGGCATCGCCCTGGCGAAGTTCATCGCGTGGTTCCTGTCGGGCTCGGCGTCGATGCTCGCCGAGGCCATCCACTCGGTCGCCGATTCGGGCAACCAGCTGCTGCTCATGCTCGGCGGCCGCCAGGCGAAGAAGAAGGCCGACCGCGAGCACCCCTTCGGCTACGGCCGTGAGCGGTACGTGTACGCCTTCGTCGTCTCGATCATCCTGTTCTCGGTCGGCGGCCTCTTCTCGATCTACGAGGGCATCGACAAGCTCACGCACCCGCACGAGCTCGAGAACGCGTGGATCCCGATCACGGTGCTCGTCGTCGCGATCGTGCTCGAGTCGTTCTCGCTGCGCACGGCCGTCAAGGAGAGCAACCACATCCGGGCGAAAGGCCAGTCGTGGGTCTCGTTCGTGCGGCACGCCAAGGCTCCCGAGCTCCCGGTCGTGCTGCTCGAAGACATCGCGGCGCTCACCGGCCTTGTGTTCGCACTGTTCGGCGTCGGCCTGACGGTGATCACGCACAACTCCGTGTTCGACGCGATCGGCACGCTCATGATCGGCACGCTGCTGATCCTCGTGGCCATCACGCTCGGCATCGAGACCAAGAGCCTCCTCGTCGGCGAGGGTGCGACCGATGCCGATCACGACCGCATCGTGGACGCCATCAACGACGGGCCCGAGGTCGAGAAGATCATCCACATCAAGACGCTCTACCTCGGCCCCGACGAGCTCCTCGTCGCGGCGAAGCTCGGCTTCGCGTCGGATGCGCCGCTCGTCCACGTCGCGTCCGACATCGACCGCGTCGAGGCTCGCGTGCGCGCGGCGGTGCCGGCGGCGCGCATCATCTACTTCGAGCCCGACGTCTACCGGCCCGGTGACGACGCGACGCCGCCCACGTCGGAGTTCGTCATCAAGTCGGCCGACTGACCGCTCGACAGGCTCAGCGACCGCCATGGAATACTGCATCTTCACCGAGCCCCAGCAGGGCGCGAGCTACGACGACCAGCTCGCTTTCGCGCAGGCGGCCGAGCGTCTCGGCTTCGACGGCTTCTTCCGCTCCGACCACTACCTGCACATGGGCGACGGCGACGGGCTTCCCGGTCCCACCGACGCGTGGACCACGCTGGCAGGACTCGCCCGCGAGACCTCCCGCATCCGCCTGGGCACGCTCGTGTCGTCGGTGACGTACCGGGTTCCGGGGCTGCTGGCGATCCAGGTGGCTCAGGTCGATGCGATGTCGGGCGGCCGCGTCGAGCTCGGCCTCGGCACGGGGTGGTTCGGTCGCGAGCACGAGGCCTACGGCATCCCGTTCCCAGCCAAGCGGTTCGGGCTCCTCGAGGAGCAGCTCGCGATCGTGACCGGACTGTGGTCGACCCCCGTCAGCGAAACCTACAGCTTCGCGGGCGAGCACTACCGACTGGTGGATGCCCCCGCCCTGCCGAAGCCGGTGCAGTCCCGGGTTCCCGTCATCGTGGGCGGCGGCGGGCCGAAGCGCACCCCCGAGCTCGCGGCGCGGTTCGCGACCGAGTTCAACATCGGCTTCAGATCCGAGGCGGAGTCGGCCGAGAAGTTCGCCGGTGTGCGCGCCGCATGCGAGCGCATCGGACGCGACCCCGATTCGCTCAAACTCTCGGTGGCGCTGCCGACGCTGGCCGGGGCATCCGTGTCCGAACTCGACCGGCGTGCCGAGAACCTCGGCCGCACCGTCGACGAACTGCGCGGCGACGTGAACATCGTCGGCACCCGCGACGAGATCGTTGCGAAGGTCGAGCGGCTGGTGGCGATCGGCGCGCAGCGCGTCTACTTCCAGATCATGGACCTGCAGGACGTCTCACACGTCGAGTACCTCGGCGAGGTGCTCCCCCACCTCCCCCGCTGACGCTCAGGGCAGGGCCCATTCCTCGGGGCTGAAGAGCATCACGAAGCCCCCGTCGGCGAAGTGGGCGATGTCAGCCGCTGCGGCCTGCCCTTCGGGCGAGCCGAGCGCCGCCAACGCCGAGTCCCGGGATTCGAAGAGGAGTTCGCCCATCACGTAGAACTCCGGAGCGGTCCCGTCGAGCGAGTCGGTGCGCCCCGCGCTGAGTCGGACCAGCCCGGGGATCCGAGCGGCGATGGGCATGTGGGTGTTCCGGTAATACTCGTCGAAGGCCGCCGGATCGGCGGGGTGCCGGTATCCGACATTGATGCGATAGGTCACGTGGATTGCCCCCTGCCTCGTGGGGGTGCAGGATCCCGGAGTCGGGTCCGGCACTTCCCGGTGAGTTGTGCCCCGTAACCGCTGATTGTGGCCCCAGGTCGACGCGCGCGCCAGAGGGTGCCCGTCGACGTCGGCGTCTGCGCGCGCGATCAGCTCGGCGAGCGGAGCTAAACCGGCAGGCGGTAGGACGGCAGGCCGCGACGACGGATGAGCCACTCGGCGAAGACGAGATTCGGGAGCCAGCAGAGGAACGGCACCGCGGCGTAGGCGTTCGCGAAGGCGGAGTCGAGTTCCCACGGCTGCCCGAGGAGGAGCGGCGCCATCAGCAGCAACGGCAGCCAGATGCGCAGCATGACGCCGGAGTACGTCAATGCGTAGTTGCGGATCATCCAGGCCTGGTGGCTGGGCACGTCGCGGCGGCGGATCGCACGGTATGCACGCCAGCCGGTGAGGAGCCACAGCACCGCGAGCGCGCCGAATCCGAAGAAGCCGACATAGCCGGCGGGACTCGAAGGCGCGATGATGAGGCCGCCGACCGCGCCGATCCCGACCGCGACCAGGTAGACGCGACCGATCCAGCGGTGCACGCGCGGAGCGCGGGTGCGCAGGCCGCGCCAGAACTGCAGCGGTCCGGTGACGAGCGCCGTCGCTCCGCCGACGATGTGGACGTAGAGGGCTCCCTGGACGAACGGGTGCACCGCCGCGTAGGTCGGGGCGAGCCCCACGTCCTGCCCGGCGAGGTCGGCCAGCGACGCGGTGAAGTACGGCACGGCGGAGTATGCGACGATCGCGAGCGCCGTCAGCAGGACGAACGTCCAGCCGACGCGGGAGCGGATACCGCCCGGCCGTGCGACGGCGGGCGCGGTCCGGACGGGTTCGATGAGGCGAGTCATGGCCGTCACGCTAGGCCCGCAGCCGAGCGGCCCAGCAGGGTGCTGTCCCCCGGATGATGAGGGGCTGACCCCCCGTTTCACCGGCGGGCCGCGGCCTCGCGCAGTAGTCGGGTGCGGTCGCGGGCTTCTGAGAGACGCGACCTTCGCACCGTGCGGTCTCCGAATCTGATGATTGCGAGTTTCGAACATTTGTTCTATACTGGGTCTATGTCGCAGATGCCTCCTCCACCCGAGAGCGAGGCCGGCGCGTGGGCATTCGAAACGCCTGCGGAGGACCGCATCCCGCCGATCCCGGACGCGGTGGATCTGGTGGTGGAGACCGCGACGATGATGTCGGTGTTCGCCGCCGAGCGGCTGATCCGGATCGACGCGATGCGGCGTGAACTGCTGCGTGAGGCGACCGGCCGGGGCGATGGAGTGCGCGACATCGTGGAGCGGTCGATCCGGCTCGAGCTCGCGGCGGCGATGCGCGTCACCGAGTACGCCGCCGGGCGGCTGATCGCACAAGCCGAGGCGCTGGTGCGGCGCTGTTGGTCCGCACTCGATGCGCTCGGTGCCGGCCGTATCACCGAGAAGCACGCCGAGATCATCGCGGACCTCCTCGACGAGGCGCCGCCGGAGCTGCGGGAGAGGCTGCTCGAACGCGCGGTTCCGCTGGCCGAATCGGAGCCGGTGGGCACCTTCCGGCGGGCGCTGCGCACCCTGATCGAGACCGCCCAGGCGACGACCCTGGAGGAACGGCACCAGCACGCGATCCGAGCGCGGCGCATCGTCGTCGAGCGCGGGCAGGATGGCATGGCCGGGCTGTGGATCTTCGCGCCCGAGGTCGAGATCCACGCGATCCACGGCCGTCTCACCCGGATGGCGAAAGCGATCGCACGCGTCGCCGGCGAGAACCGCACCCTCGATCAGCTGCGCGCCGACGTCGCGACAGACCTGCTCGTCGACGGCGCTACCGACCACCTGCCTGCGGAGGCGTCCGGCATCCGCGCGCAGGTCGTCGTCACCGTCCCGGTGCTCGCCCTGCTCGACGACGAGTACGCCAGCGCCGGCGACCCGCCGCTGGTGGAGGGCGTCGGCCCGATCCCACTGTCGAAGGCCCGCGAACTCTGCGGCGGCGACAGCCGGTGGATGCGGGTGCTCACCCACCCCGAGACCGGAATGGTGCTCTCGGTCGGCCGCGACAGTTATCCGCCTCCAGCCCCGTTGAAGAGACTCGTCAGATGGCGCGCCGACCGATGTATGGGCCCCGGGTGTTCGATGCCCGCATCCCGCTGCGAGATCGACCACCAGATCCGCTGGGCCGACGACGGCGAGACCTGCCTCGACAACACCCTCCCGTTCTGCAAAGGACACCACCTCGTCAAAGACAACACCGACTGGCAGGTCCGCCAGCTTGAAGGCTCCGGCGGCGCCGTGGCCTGGACATCCCCCACTGGGCGACGCTACGTCGTGAAACCCGAACGCAAGGTGCCCACCTTGACGGTGCGACCCTCTGCGAGCCCGGATGTCGTCGAGCGGCTGACCGCCGAGGCTCCGTTCTGACGACGACGCGCCCGACTGAAGCTGGAGCGCCATGATGATCACCAGGGCTCGAGCACGCCCGCGCAGCAAGATCTAGATGCCCCGAGGATCCCCGTATCAGCGGCGCGCGTCGAAGAAGCTGCGCAGGAGAGCGGATGCGGCGTCCTCGCGCACGCCCGCGACGACCTCTGCCCGATAGGGCAGGCGCCGGTCGCGCACGACGTCGTACACCGAGCCCGCGGCGCCGGCCTTCTCGTCCCAGGCGCCGAAGACGAGCCGCGAGATGCGCGACTGGAGCACCGCGCCCGCGCACATCACACAGGGCTCGAGGGTCACGACGAGCGTGCATCCCTCGAGGTTCCAGGTGCCGCGGGCGGCTGCCGCCGCGCGAAGAGCCACCACTTCTGCGTGCGCGGTCGGATCGTGCAGGGCCTCGCGGAGGTTGCGGCCCTCGCCGATCACGGTGCCGGCAGCATCCGTCACCACCGCCCCCACGGGTACGTCCCCGGCCTCCCCCGCGGCCAGGGCGAGCGCGAGCGCGCGGTCCATCGCGGCAAGGTCGGCGGGGGCGGGAAGCACAGCACGAGCGTAGCCGCCCGCGAAGAACTCGCCCCGGGTTCGGGCACCGCGACGCACTAACCTGTCTCTATGCGCCTGCACGTCGCCGACCACCCCCTCATCACCCACAAGCTCACGGTGCTGCGCGACCAGCGCACCCCGTCGCCGGTGTTCCGCCAGCTCACCGAGGAACTCGTGACGCTGCTCGCCTACGAGGCGACCCGCAACGTCCGCGTCGCGCCGATCGAGATCCAGACGCCCGTGACGACGACGACCGGCGTCCGTATCGACGAGCCACGCCCCCTCGTCGTGCCGATCCTCCGTGCGGGGCTCGGCATGCTCGAGGGCATGGTCAAGCTCATCCCGACCGCAGAGGTCGGCTTCCTCGGCATGGCGCGCAACGAAGAGACCCTCGAGCCCACGACATACGCCGAGCGCCTGCCCAACGATCTGAGCGATCGCCAGTGCTTCGTGCTCGACCCGATGCTCGCCACCGGCGGCTCGCTGGGCGCGGCCATCGAGTTCCTGTTCGACCGCGGCGCGCAGGACGTCACCGCGATCTGCATCCTGGGCGCTCCCGAGGGCGTCGCGGCGATCGAGAAGCAGGTCGCCGGCCGCGACGTCACCCTCGTGCTGGGTGCGCTCGACGAGCGTCTCAACGAGAAGGGCTACATCGTGCCCGGGCTCGGCGACGCCGGCGACCGGCTTTACGGCACGGTCTGACCCGCGACATCCGCACGATCACACGATCGGCACGCGGCGCACATCCGACGCCACGGCGACCTCGGAGGTCGTCGCACCGCGACCGACCACGGCGACCGGTGTGAACGGGCGACCGTTGAATCGCGTCGCGGTGACCGTCGTGTACGCACCCATCGTCGGACTCACCAGCAGGTCGCCGACCGCCAGGTCGGGCAGCAGCACCTCGCGCGCGATCACGTCCGACGAATCGCAGGTCGGGCCCCCGAGGGTCGCCCAGCGATGGTTCGCCGCATCTCGCCGACCGGTGAGGTCTCGCTCGGCGAACACGAGCGGGTGCACGTCCTCGGTGAGCACGTTCGAGTACGAGCCGTAGAGCCCGTCGTCCAGGTAGTACCAGCGACCGTCGCTGCGCTCGGCGACGCCCACGACGCTCGTGACCAGGGTCATCGCGTCGGCCACCATCACCCGGCCGGGCTCGGCGATGATGTCGAGCCGCCGCGCGTGCGGCTCCAGCACCGGACGGAGCACTGCGGCGACGTCTTCGACGGCCGCCGACTCGGAGTCGTACGACGCCGGAAAGCCGCCGCCGATGTCGAGGGTGTCGAACTGCACGTTGAGGCGCCGCTCGAGGATGCCCATGAGCTCGAGCGTGTCGGCGGCCGCCGTCGCGAAGCGGGCCGGGTCGTCCAGCTGGCTGCCCACGTGATAGCTGAAGCCGGCGACCGTGATGCCCGCGGCGTGCGCCCGCTCGACGAGATGCGCCGCCTCGAACGGCCCGACCCCGAACTTGCTCGACAGGTCGCTCTTCGCGTGCGGGCTGCGGTAGGCGAGACGCACCAGCAGTCGTGTGTCGCTCGGCGCGCCACGGAACTTCTCGATCTCGACGTCGTTGTCGACCACGAAGGTGCGGACCCCCGCGGCCAGCGCCTCGGCGATCTCGGCGGGCTTCTTGATCGGGTGCGTGTGGATGATGCGGGATGCCGCGACACCGCGTCGCGTCAGCATCGACAGCTCCTCGCCGGTCGCGACGTCGAACCCGCAGCCCGCGTCGCCGAGGACGTCGAGCACGGCGTCGTGGGCAAGCGCCTTGACCGCGTAGTGGAACCCGACGAACGGCAGTGCGTTGCGCAGGTGGCGGTACTGCCGGCGCACGCGCTCCGGGTCGAGCAGCAGCAGCGGTGTACCGTGCAGCGCGATGGCCGCGCGAGCCGCCACGGACGACAGCAGAGCGGATGCCTCGGCCCGACGTCGGCTCTCGAGCGCCCGGGTCGTGCGGGGTTCACGTCGGAGGGCCGCGAGATTCACGTCGCCACCTCCTTCAGGACCGCGGGGCGACGTGCGTCGCGCAGGCCGGTCTTGGCGGTGACGGTGAAGGCGCCGGCGGCGACCGCGTAGAACACGATGTCGGCGGCGATCTTGCCGGCGAGCATGCCCCACAGCGGATCGGGGATGAGCCACACGCCGAGCATCAGTGCCGCCGGGCGCACCAGGAAGGTGTCGAGCAGCTCGGCCGCGCCGAACTCCGCCACCAGCAGCACCGCGGTGCGGCCGACAGCCCGCCGGCGTGTCGCCGAAGCGGGCGCCTGCTCGATGTAGATCGTGATCGCGAGCACCGCATAGAAGCCGAGGATCTCGCCGAGGAGGGCCGCCACGGCGATGAGCGGTGCCGCGTCGGTCCAGAGGGTGGCGAGGAGTCCCCCGACCACCATCGCGGCGGTTCCGGCGACTTCGGCGGGCAGGTAGCGGACGATCCAGAAGACGATCCCACGGCGCCGGGGCGCAGCATCCATCGCCGTTTCGGTATGGGCCGCCGGCTCCGGCGTGGTCGCGATCGTCGCGAGCGGCTGGTCGATCGTGGTCATGTCGTCCCCCTCCGTGTGTCAGAGGAGGAAGCACAGGCAGTGATACCGGATATGCGGCGGCGCGGCATCCGCCCCTCGCCGAACGGATACCGCGCCTCTGCGCTTTTTACGACGCGTGGCAAGGTTACGTGGCGAGAATATTTCGCCCAAAGGGGTTGACTTTGGCCTTGTCGTCCGTCTAGCGGCTCACCTCTCGGACGCGCCTCCCGGGCACCGCCTCAATCGCCGAGCGGGGGCTCCTGCGGGTTGCGACGACCGGTTTCCCGCTCCCAGAACTCCAGCTGCTGGGTCAGCGCCTTCGCGAGCTCGAACACCTGGTCGGGTGGGATGCGGATGCGGCTGACGACGCGCGCCGGGACGACCGTGTGGCGCTGGCCGGTCTCGGCGTCGACCTGCTCGCGCGGCGGCTGCGCGAGGGTGAGGAAGTCCATCACGAACACCGTCGGCGTGTGCCACACGTTCGCGAAGTCGGCGTAGTTGCCGCCGATGAGCTCGGGCGGAAGGTCGATCTCGAACTGCTGCGCGGCGTCGTCGGCCATGCGGGCTCCTGTTCGGGCGGGTGTCTCGTCCCTGACCGGTGCGAGACGCTCGGGGCTGTGGTGTGCGACGTGTTCGACTGTGAGCGCGAGTCTACGCGGGCCTCAGGCCCGGCCGACCAGCCGCGCAAAACCGCTCAGACGCGCCACACCTTCGGGGGTGTACGGCAGGTCGTCGAGGAGCCCCGGCGAGTACACGACGTATGCGGTGTGCATCGCGCGCGAGATTGCGACGTTCAGGCGATTGCGCAGCAGCAGGAACTCGAGCCCGCGCGGCGCGTCGCGCCCGCTCGAGGCCGCCAGCGACACGATCGCGACGGCGGCCTCCTTGCCCTGGAACTTGTCGACGGTGCCGACGGGCACATCGGGGAATCCTGCTGCGGCGAGGGCCGCCTCGACCGCGACCTGCTGCGCGTTGTACGGCGTGACGACGATGAGATCCTGCTGCTCGAGCGGCCGCGGCGGCAGCGCGACCGAGGAGCCGTCAGAGTCGTCGGTGGCGGCATCCGTCCACTCCCGGCCGATCAGATCGGTGACGAGGCGGGCGACCTCCGCGGCCTCTTCGAGCGACTGCGTGGCGTTGCCGTGATGACGCAGCGCGATAGGTACGAGGCCCGCGGGGACGCCGTCGAGGCGACGCAGCGCCGTCGAGGGGTGCGCCTCGAGCTCGCCGCGGTACGACAGCGTCGACACGGGCGCCGCGACCTCGGGACGCATACGCCGGGTCTCGGCGAGGAAGTACCCGTACTCGTGCGGGATGACGTCGGCGCCGTCCATGACCCAGCCGAGCGCCGATGTGTCGACGGGGGCGGGGTGCGTGCCCTGACTCACCTGCGGCAGTTGCTGCGGATCGCCGAGCAGCAGCAGCCGGGGAGCGGCGAGCGACACCGCGATCGTCGACGCGAGCGAGAACTGGCCGGCCTCGTCGACCACGAGGAGGTCGAGGCTGCCGCGCGGGACGCGGCCCTCGTGGCTGAAGTCCCACGCGGTGCCGCCGATGACGTAACCGGATGCCTCGTGCTCGGCCGTGAACGCCGCCACGCCGTTCTTGGGCAGCACGGTGAAGGCGTGATCGCCCGTCGCGTCCTTCGGCACCTTGCCCACCTGGACCGCCGGCACCCCCGCCGCGATGACGCGGTCGAGGAGATGCTCGATGGTCGCGTGCCCCTGGGCGACCACGCCGACCTTGTACCCGTGGTCGCGCACGAGCCGGGCGATCACGTGGGAGCCGACGTACGTCTTGCCGGTTCCGGGCGGGCCCTGCACGGCGAGGTAGCTGCGGTCGAGGTCGCGCACAGCGCGCGCGATGGCGTCGACCGCGTCGTCCCCCACCGCGGGAAGGGTTCCCGTGAGGGTGCGCGGCGGACGACGGCACAGGATGTCGGTGGCCGGGTCGGCCGGAAGATCCGGCGCGGCCGCGATGACGGCGTCGGCCCACGCGTCGATCGCCTTCTGCTGGTTGCCGGCGGCGGGCGGCGCCTGCGGGGTGAGCGCGAGGGGCAGGTCGCTCCAGGTCACGCCGTCGACCGCGGTCTCTTCGATCACCGCGCCGTCGTCGAGCACCTCGACGACGGTCACCGACCGGTACGCATGGATCCAACGCGGCGACGCCTCGAACGGGAACGGTGCGGGCAGCTCGTACAGCGCGAACGGGTTCGAGCCCTCGCTCAGCCGTGTGCCGGGGGCGAGGTCGCCCCGGAGCTCGACGATGCGCCGCTCACCGCCCTTGCCGCTCTCGAGGAAGTGCCAGTCCTCCCGTACACGGCTGCGCGCCGGGTCGATGGCCACGACGTCGCGGGTCTCGTCCCACAGCGAGACGGGCTCGCGCAGCCGCAGGAAGTGCGTGGCCCAGAACGACTTCGCCTCGCGCGGGTAGTAGTCGATCGCCGCGGCGCCCAGCCGCAGCGAGCGCGCGGCCACCGAGTCGTCGGGGTGACCGAGGGCGAGCGCGTCGAGCAGCGTCGCGCGCGGCGACGGCTCGTACGCCCGCTCGTCGGGCTCGGGATTCGGTGACGGCACGAGCTTCGCCTCGCGCGCACGGTCGACGAGCCAGTCGCGCAGGCGCCGGGTCGAGACGCAGTCGTAGCGGTTGTAGTCGGCGAGGTCATCGAACACGAGGCCTGCCTCGGCCTCGGCGCCGTCGGCCTGCAGCGCACGCGCCTCGACGTAGCGGACGATCGAGTCGTCGCCCTTCTGCACGTCGCTCGTGCGCACCTCATCGCCCATGTAGAGCGGCTCGAGCTTCTTGATCGAGTACGAGCGGGAGCCGACGCGCAGTGCCCGGCGCACGATCGGGTACAGGTCGACGAACACGCCGTCGCGCAGGAGGCGATCGACGTCGGCCTCGCGCACGCCGTGGCGCGCCGCCATCGCGAGCAGATGCGTCGGCTCGTACGGCGCGTAGTGGTAGATGTGCATGCCGGGGAACTGCTGCCGGCGGAGGTTCACGATGTCGAGGAACGTCTCGAGCGCCCGCTTCTCGTCGGCGAACGAGTGCGCCCAGAGCGCGGTGTACTGCTCGCGGGTGTCGACCCACCCGAACAGGTAGTCGATGCCCCACTGCGTGGGCTCCCCCGGCGTCGGCGGCTCGGTGTGCAGCGGGTCGCCCTCGAAGTCGAAGAACAGGTCGCCGTGGTCGGGCCGCGGAAGCGCGCCGAGCGCCTGAGGCGCGACGACCTCGAACACGGGGATCGGCGGAGCAGGAACGACCACAGGAGCCTCGAGCACGGCGGCCACCGTCGCCTGGGCGACCGACGCGCCGTCCGTTGCGCGCACGCTCTCCGCCATGACGACCTCGTGCGGCACGGGCTTCGGTGCGATGAGCGGCGGAGTGCCCGCCGGGCTCTCGAGCTGCAGGCGCGCCTGCGTGCGCAGCGACGCGAACACATCGGGGTTCATGCCCGCCGGCCCGGCCGGCGCCCCGGCGAGCTGCTCGATCGTCTCGATGCCGGCGGCACGCAGCCGCTCGCGCTGCACGGGGCGCATACCCGCCACGAGGAGCAGATCGCGGGATGCCACGACCTCGGCGTCGCACGTCGCGCAGCGCCCGCACGCGACGACGCCGAGCTCGCCCCGCGGGTCGCCCCACGCGATCGGCTCCCCCGCCGCTCCGAGGTCGAGGCGGCGGTCCGCGATGAGCGCGGCGAGCCGTTCGCGCCGCAGGGCGAACACGGGCAGCAGGTCGTCGACCTCATGCTCGCTGACGCTGCCGTCGCCGAGCAGCAGCTGCACCCGGCCGGAGCGCGCCACCCCGAGGCGGTCGAGCTGGTCGACGTATGCCGCCAGCTGCATGAGAGCGGTCACGCGCGCGTGGCGCGCGAGCTTGGTGTCCTGCACGAGCCAGCGCCCGGCCTCGTCGCGGACGAGGAAGTCCGCGAAGCCGACGAACGACTCCGTCGAGAAGGCGGCCTGGTAGACGACCTCGGCATCCGACGCGAGGGCGGCGTTCGTCTGGGCGACCGCATCGGCGAGGGCCGCAGCATCCGATGATCGCGTCTCGGGGATCTCGACCACGCGATCCCCGTATCGCTCGAGGTAGTCGGCGAGCACGCGGCGCTCGTGCACCGTGCCGAGGCGACCGGCGCGCTCGAGGGTGAGGTCTTCCGGATCTTCCACCGCGGCCACGCGCCCGAGCCGCGCGTCGATCGCGCGCAGCCACGCGAACTCGCACTCGGCGGCGGTCTTCAGATCGCTCGCGCTCCAGACGATCCGGCCTTCGTCCTCGATGTATCGCATACCCCGCCCTTCTCCCCACACCCTCTCCACGCATCGCTTCGCGCTGCGCGGAGCCTCGGGGCGCGTGGGCCCACCTCGACAGTAGCTGCGACGGCAGACACTGCGTCCGTCCATGAGCCGCGCCCCCCGACACGTCCGTCCGCGACAGCCACCTGCCAGACTTGACCCCATGAGCCTGCCCTTCGACAGCGCGTACCGGCACGGGTTCGCCCGCGTCGCCGCGTGCACGATCCCGGTGGAGATCGCCGACCCCGCCGCCAACGCCGACGCCGTGCTCGAGGCCGCGCGCGTGTGCGATGCCGACGCGGTCGCCGTCGCGGTCTTCCCCGAGCTGTGCCTGACCGGCTACGCGATCGACGACCTCGTCATGCAGGACCCCGTTCTCGACGCGGTCGTCGCCGCGATCGAGGGGCTGGTCGAGGCATCCGTCGATCTCCTCCCGGTGCTCGTCGTCGGCGCGCCGCTGCGCCACCGCAACCGCCTCTACAACTGCGCCGTCGTGATCCACCGCGGCGAGCTGCTGGGCGTCGCCCCGAAGTCGTACCTGCCGACCTACCGCGAGTTCTACGAGCGCCGCTGGTACGCGCCGGGCGACGACCAGGCGGGCCAGGACATCCGCGTCGGCGAGCTCGAGGCGCCGTTCGGACCCGACCTGCTGTTCGAGGCGCTCGACGTCCCCGGTCTCGTGGTGCACGCCGAGGTCTGCGAGGACGTGTGGGTGCCGATCCCGCCATCGTCGCGCGCGGCACTGGCGGGGGCCACGGTGCTGCTGAACCTCAGCGGCAGCCCGATCACGATCGCGCGCGCCGAGGATCGCAAGGACCTCTGCCAGTCGCAGTCGCTGCGCTGCCTCGCCGCCTACGCGTATGCCGCGGCGGGCGCGGGCGAGTCCACGAACGACCTCTCGTGGGACGGTCAGACCATGATCTACGAGGGCGGCAACCTGCTCGTCGAGACCGAGCGCTTCCCCGACGGTCCGCGCCGCTCGATCGCCGACGTCGACCTCGACCGCCTGCGCCAGGACCGCCTGCGCCAGGGCACCTTCGACGACAACCGCAGGGCGACGGGAGCGGATGCCTCGTTCCGCACCGTGCACTTCCGACTGGACCCGCCGCGCACCGACGTGGGCCTGCGCCGCACGCTCGACCGGTTCCCTTTCGTGCCCGACGACCCCGCCCGCCTCGCGCAGGACTGCTACGAGGCGTTCAACATCCAGGTCTCGGGGCTCGTCCAGCGCATGCGCGCGATCGGCGGCCCGAAGCCGGTGATCGGCGTGTCAGGCGGACTCGACTCGACCCATGCACTGCTCGTGGTCGCGCGCGCCATGGACCTCATGGGGCGCCCGCGCAGCGACATCCTCGCGTACACGATGCCCGGATTCGCAACGAGCGAGCACACGAAGTCCAACGCGATCGCCCTCGCCGAATCGGTCGGCGCCTCGATCGAGACGATCGACATCCGGCCGCTCGCGATCGAGATGCTCGAGCGTCTGGGGCACCCGTTCGCCGACGGCGAGCCCGTGCACGACATCACGTTCGAGAATGTGCAGGCGGGTCTGCGCACCGACTACCTCTTCCGCCTCGCGAACCACCACGGCGGCATGGTCATCGGCACCTCCGACCTGTCGGAGCTCGCCCTCGGCTGGGCGACCTACGGCGTCGGCGACCACATGAGCCACTACGCCGTCAACGCCGGCGTGCCGAAGACCCTCATCCAGCACGTGATCCGCTGGGTCATCTCGGAGCGCGAGGGCGTCGACGACCGCGAGGCCGAGGTGCTGCAGTCGGTGCTCGACACCGAGATCTCGCCCGAACTCGTGCCGATGGGCCAGGACGGCAAGATGCAGTCGACCGAGGACCGCATCGGCCCCTACGCGCTGCACGACTTCGCGCTGTTCCACATCCTGCGGTACGGGTTCCGTCCGTCGAAGATCGCCTACCTCGCCGCCCACGCGTGGGGCGATGCCCAGGCGGGCGCGTGGCCTCCCGGCTTCCCCGACGAGGACCGCTACGCCTACGACCTGCCCACGGTCGCGAAGTGGCTGCAGGTGTTCCTGAAGCGCTACTTCGCGTTCGCGCAGTTCAAGCGCTCCGCGATCCCCAACGGTCCGAAGGTCTCGCCGGCAGGTTCGCTGTCGCCGCGCGGCGACTGGCGCGCCCCGTCCGACGGCAACGCCCGCGTGTGGCTGGCGGAGCTGAAGGCCGCCCTCCCCGATCTCGTGAAGGACTGAGGATGAAGGATGCCGCGGCCCGCGGCATCCTTCCCTACGAAGTCCGTCCTCAGGCGGGCGCCTGCGTGTACGCCAGCGTGATGATCCAGCTGTCGCGGGACAGGTCCGCGAGCTTGTAGAAGACCTTGCGGTCGGGGATCCAGCCCTTCGTCAGGGGGCTGTCCAGGCGCACGTGATCGGCGGCGACGCGAGCACCCCGACCGTCGGCGTCGCGCACGGCCTGCACGCGGGTCCAGTGGGCGAGGAGCTTGTCGAGGTCGTTCTCGTCGAGCAGGTGCGAGTGCCGCTTCATGAGGTGCAGCTCGGCATCGTCGGGGTGAGCGTCCCGCAGATCGAGCCCGAGGGAGGCGTCCGCATCGGCGACCGCGACGACGGTGGCGGCGCGGAAGTTCACGTTGCGGATCTTCAGCGGCACCTCGGCGCCGCCGACCTCGGCGATCAGCTGGGTGTGGAACCCGAAGGTGCGGGGCGCCTCGCGCTCGACGCGCACGTCCTTCGGGTCGACACCGAGCTTCGTCGCGACGATCTCCTTGGCGAGCACGCGCTTGCGGTCGTGGTCCGAGAGCTTGGGGTCCCAGCCGAGCCGCGCCGTGATTCCTGCCGGAGTCTCGAGAAGCACCGATTGCATGATCCACCTCATTCTCCGCGGCCCATCCGCACCTCCATCCTGTCGCGCGGCCGAGCGGTGAGGAAGATCGCCACGCCACACCTCGTCAACCCCCTCCCGCGGCCGTGAGGCGATGGAAGTATGGGGCTCATGGCGAGGCGTGCGACGGTGATCGGCAGCGGCCCCAACGGGCTGTCGGCCGCGGTCGCGCTGGCGCGCGCCGGGTACGAGGTGCGCGTGCTCGAGGCCGCGGCGACCATCGGCGGCGGCGTCCGCACCGCGGCGCTCACCCTTCCCGGCTTCCGCCACGACGTGTGCTCGGCGGTACACCCCGCGGCGCTGTCGTCGCCCTTCTTCCGGGCGTTCGGCATCCACGAGCGAGTCGGCTGGATCCACCCGCTCGCCTCCTACGCGCAGCCGCTCGACGGCGGGCGCGCGGCGATCGCGTGGCGCGACATCGAGCGCACGGCCGATGCCCTCGGTCCCGACGGCCGCGCGTGGCGGGGCGTCCTGCGCCCTCTCAGCCGTCATCTCGGCGGGCTGGTGGACTTCACCGGGTCCCAGCTGCTGCGGTGGCCGCGGCATCCGATCACCACCGTCCGGTTCGGACTGCGCGCCCTGCAGCTCGGCACGCGCCTGGGCCGCGGCACCTTCCGCACCGAGGAGGCGAACGCGCTCCTCACGGGCGTGCTCGCGCACGCGAACACCCCGCTGCCCTCGCTCGGAGGGGCGGCGTCCGGGCTCTTCCTCGCGGCGCACGGGCACTCCGCCGACGGCTGGGCGTTCCCCCGCGGCGGCTCGCAGGCGATCGCGGACGCGCTCGTCGACGACCTGAAGGCGCACGGCGGCACCGTCGAGACCGGCACCCACGTGCAGTCCCTCGCGGGACTGGACTGGGGCGACCCGGACGCCGGCGACCTGCTCCTGCTCGACACCACGCCGCGGCTCCTCCTCACGCACCCCGACCTTCCCGCCCGGTACGCGAACGCGGTGCGGCAGTACCGGTACGGCCCGGCCGCCGCGAAGGTCGACTTCGCTCTCGACGGACCCGTGCCGTGGGCCCACCCAGACGTCGCCCTGGCCCCCACCGTGCACCTCGGCGGTACGCGGGAGGAGGTCGAGGCGAGCGAGAACGCGGTGGCGCGGGGCGGACTGACCGACCGGCCGTACGTCCTGACGGTGCAGCCGAGCGTGCTCGACGGCACGCGCGCCCCTGCCGGCAAGCACGTGCTGTGGGCGTACATCCACGTTCCGGCAGGGTCGACGTTCGACCCCACCGAAGCCGTCGTGCGGCAGGTCGAGCGCTTCGCCCCAGGATTCCGTCACCGCATCCTCGCGAGCCACGCGATGACCGCCGCCCAGCGCGCCGCGTACAACCCCGCCGACATCGGCGGCGACATCCTCGGCGGCGCCTTCACGTTCGCACAGGCGATCCGGCGCCCCGTCGTCTCGACGACGCCGTGGCGCACGCCGCTGCGCGGCGTGTATCTCGCGTCGGCGTCGACCCCGCCCGGACCCGGCGTCACCGGGATGCCGGGCTGGTACGCCGCGCGCCAGGCCCTGCACGATCGCGCGCGTCATCGCGGCGACCGCCTCGAGCTCGGGGATCTCTTCGGAGCGTGATCCCGTGGACGCCTTCGCCGCGGTCGACTTCGAGTTCGCTCGACAGGTGCTGCAGCGGGGCGTCGCGGCGCTGTTCGTCGTCGCGTTCGTGTCGTCGCTGAACCAGTTCCGCCCGCTCCTCGGCGAGCACGGGCTGCTGCCGGCGCCGGAACTCCTCGAGTGGGTGCGCACCTCGAAACGGGGACACCGATCCCCACGCCCTCTCCACGCGCCGCTGGCGCGTCGCGCGGAGCCTCGGGGCGCGTGGGCCCAGCTGCGCCCCACCCTCTTCCGACACCTCCGGTACACCGACCGCAGGCTCGCCGCCCTGTGCTGGGCGGGCATCGTGATCGCGGCCACGCTGGTCATCGGCCTCCCGCAGCTCGGTCCGCCGTGGGTGCCGATGCTGTGCTTCCTCGCGCTGTGGCTCGGCTACATGTCGATCACGTCGATCGGGCAGACCTTCTACGGATTCGGCTGGGAGATGCTGCTGCTCGAGGCCGGGTTCCTCGCGGCCTTCCTGGGGTCTGACGACCAGCCACCGCCGGTCGTCGTGATCGTGCTGTTCTGGTGGCTGGTCTTCCGGCTCGAGTTCGGCGCGGGCATGATCAAGATCCGCGGCGGCCGCGAGTGGCGCGACCTCACCGCGCTCACCTACCACCACGAGACGCAGCCGATGCCGGGGCCGCTCAGCCGGCAGGCGCACCTCCTCCCCCGCTGGTTCCACAAGGGCGAGGTGCTCGGCAACCACTTCGCGCAGCTGGTGGTGCCGTGGTTCCTGTTCGCGCCGCTCGTCGGACTGTTCGTGCCGGGGCCGGGGCCCGCCGTCGTCGGGGCGGTGGCGGCCGCGATCGTCATCGCGACGCAGGCCTGGCTCGTCGCCACCGGCAACTTCGCCTGGCTCAACTGGATGACGATCGTGCTCGCCTTCTCGGCGATCGGAGTGCCCCTTCGACAGGCTCAGGGACCGAGCCGAGCACCGGTCGCTGAGCCTGTCGAAGGGCCCGGGGTGATCGACGGGATCCCCGTGTACTGGCTCGTCGTCACGTGCGCGGTCGGCGTTTTGTACCTCGTGATCAGCTGGTGGCCGCTGCAGAATCTGTTCGCGCGGCGGCAGCTCATGAACGCCTCGTTCAACCGGTGGCAGCTCGCCAACGCCTACGGCGCATTCGGCACAGTCACGAAGGAGCGCATCGAGATCGTGGTCGAAGGCACGATGGACGACGACCCCGGCACGGCCACCTGGCACGAGTACGCCTTCAAGGGAAAGCCCGGCGACGTGCACCGCATCCCGCGGCAGTTCGCGCCGTACCACCTGCGCCTCGACTGGCTGATGTGGTTCCTCCCCCTCGGGCGGTCGCTCGACGACTGGTTCACCGCATTCCTGGTGCGGCTTCTGGAAGCGGATGCTGCGACCCTGCGCCTGCTCGCCCACGATCCGTTCGCGGGCGAGAAGCCGCGATGGGTGCGGGCGGTGTCATACCGCTACCGCTTCACGACGCGCGCGGAGTTCCGCGAGTCGCACGCCCGGTGGAAGCGCGACCGGCGGCGCCCGGTCATGGGACCGGCGTCTCTGCGCCGCTGACGGCGGCCTTGCGCTCGCGCGCGGTGCGGCGCGCGGTGAGGTCGACGATGGCCACCAGGAACGCGAGGGCGAGGAAGACCGCGACCGACAGCATCCCGAAGGCGTACGCGTCGTGGTACACGACGAGGCTGTCGTGGGAGCCGGACTCACGGTAGATCGCGGCGTAGAACAGCGACAGCGCGACCGCCGTGCCGACCGCCGCGCCGATGCGCTGGCCCAGCTGGCCGACGGAGCCGGCGAGGCCACCCTGCTTGACGGGGATGTCGCCGAGCGTGAGCGCCTGGTTGGGCGCGATCACGAGACCGCCGCCCGCCCCGCCGACGGTCATGACGGCGGCGGCGATGTAGGGGGTCCACGCGGGGTCGCTGTAGAGCGCCGCGAGCACCAGCCCGCCGACGCACAGCAGCATGCCGGCGAGACCCCACACCACGACCACGCGGCCGTGAGTGCTGACGAGGTTGCCGCCGATCCACGAGGTGACGGCGGAGGCCAGCGCGAACCCGATCGAGACCATCCCGGCGTACACCGGTGCGAGCCCGAGGCCGAGCTGCAGGAACAGCGTCGTGACGAGGAACATCGCCGGCGCCGCCGTGAAGTACGCCGTCTGCAGCAGCGTGCCGTTGCGGTACGACGTGATGCGGAAGAGGCCGAGCGGGATGAGCGGGTTGCGGCCGCGCTTCGCGTAGCGACGCTCCCACGCGATGAAGGCGGACGCGAACAGCGCGAAAGCGACGAGCAGCCACCACCGCGCCGGGTTGTCGGTCGGCGCGCCGGTGGTGAAGAGGAAGGGCCACATGAGCGAGATCACGCTCGCGCCGAACAGCAGCACACCGACCGGGTCGAGCTGCACCTTGCGCTGGGACCTCGTGCGGGTATCGGGGAGCAGCCAGAGCGCGAGGGCGATCGCGATGAGGCACAGCGGCACGTTCATCCAGAAGATGAGGCGCCAGCCGTTCGTCGGCCCGCCGAGGGCGATGAGCAGACCGCCGAGCGTGGGACCGAAGGCCGTCGCGATGCCGATCGTCGCGCCGAAGAGTCCGAAGGCGCGGGCACGCTCCTTGCCCTGGAACAGCTCCTGGGCCATGCCGAGCACCTGGGGCATCTGGATGCCCGCAGCGACGCCTTGCAGCAGTCGCCCGATCAGCAGGAGCTCGGCGGTCGGCGCGAGCGCGCACAGCACGCTCGTGACCGTGTAGAGCGAGAGGCCCACGACGAACAGCGTCCGCCGCGAGCGCTGGTCGCCCAGGCGGCCCATCGGCACGAGCACGAGCCCGAAGGTGAGGACGAACCCCGACACGATCAGCTGCAGCTGCGTCGAGCTCGCACCGAGCACCTCGCCGATCGACGGCAGCGCGACGTTGACCTTCGTCATGTCGAGGATGGTGATCGCCGCGACCGACACGCAGACCCAGAACGCGCGCCAGCGAGCTCCGTGCGAGAGGGGGATGACGGCGGTCGTGACCGGCACGGCGCGCGCGGTGCTCGAGGAACTCTGCGGCGCCGGCTGTGACTGTGACATCGTGCCCAGGCTAACCCCGTTTCGAAGAGCGGCGGGTGGAAACAAGGCCGCGCGGGAGATGATGGAAGGGTGAGACTCCTCGTCGCCGCCCTCGCCTCCGAGCTCGTCGCCTTCCCGGAAGACCTCGACGGATTCGACCGCCTCGTCACCGGCCCCGGCAAGCTGCAGGCGACCTACGCGCTCACCCGCGCGCTCGACGCGACCGCCTACGACGAGATCGTGGTGGTCGGCACGGCGGGGGCGATCGACGCCCGGCTCGACGCATCCGTCTACGAGATCTCGGCCGCCCTGCAGCACGACGTGACCGACATCGACGGCATCGTCGGCCAGCATGTGTCGCTGCCGGCGCGCGTCGAGCTCGACGGGGACGGCGTGACGATCGCCACCGGCGACCACTTCGTCGACGACTCCGAGGCCGTCGAGGTCATCCGTCCGCTCGGCGCCGGCCTCGTCGACATGGAGACGTACGCCTACATCTGGGTCGCGCAGCGGTTCGGCGTGCCGATCCGCGTACTCAAGGCCGTCTCAGATCGCGCCCAGGACGGCGCGATCACCGACTGGCGCACCGCCGTGACCGCCTGCAGCCACCAGCTGCGCGACCGGATCCGCGCGGACTACGGCGTCTGACCCCGACTCACGAGACCCACTGCGTCTTCGCCCACGTGATGTTCGCCAGTGTCGCCTGGCCCGACAGCGACGGGTGGAAGTAGTCGCGCGTCGAGATGTCGGACTTCACGAACGCATAGTTCGCGACCGCGTATCCGTCGAAGCGGCACTTCGGCGTGGCAGCGCAGGCGGCCTCCAGCACCTTGTTGAAATCGGTCACCCGCTGCTGCACCAGCGTGCGGCGCTGCACGTCGGGGGCCGCGCTGCTGCTCGGGTTGGCGAGCATCGACTGGCAGGTGCCGAGCAGCGACCAGGCGAGACGGGCAGACAGACTCGACCTGTTGATGTCGTAGAGGCGCTGCAGGCTCGGGATGCTCGCGACGAAGATCTCCGGCGCCCCGGCACTCGCGGCCAGGGTGGAGAGCGCCGCTTGCACGTTGGTGCGGAACGCGTCGACCGTCGTCATCTGCGCCACCGTCCGGGTGCAGGCGTCGATCGCGCCGATCTCGATCGTGACGTACTGGGCTCCCTGTCCGGCGGCCAGCTGCGCCTGGGCGGGGAGCGCCGACGATCCCGCGCCCGATTTGGCGTCGTTGAAGACGTTGACGAGGCCTGTCGACCCGGCCGCCCGCAATCTCAGCAGGTGCGAGTTGACCGACGTCGTGGACCCCGTGGACCAGCTGTTGGTCGGACACGACGTGAGACTCGAACACGTCATCGCCGCCTGCGTGATCGAGTCGCCCAGCGCGGCCATGCGAGTGATCGTCGCCGGCGCGGGTGCGGCGTGCGCGGCGGAGGCGGCACTGAGAGTGCCGGTGAGAAGGAGGGCGGATGCCGCGAACGCGGCGAGGGCGCGGCGCGCCCGAGAGGTGGAACGCATGTCGACTCCGTACGTCGTCGTTACGAGAGGGCGCGGCGAACGGCCGCGGCCGGACGAGCGCCGGCGGTCGGGCGGGATCGCGAATCCCCCAGGAAGCGATCTGCCGCGAACGATACACCCGTGCATCGCCCCGGCGACAGTGGGAGAAGACCCACCCTGTGCCGCACAGGCCGGGCGCGGAGTCCGCTGCTCAGACGCGGGCGGCCGCGTCCTGCCGGATGACGCTCGGCCCGGAAGGGGTCGCCTCGACCGCGAGCTGCGCGGGCAGCTGCTCCTTCATCGCGGCCACATGGCTGATGACACCCACGGTGCGCCCGCCCTGCCGCAGCTCGTCGAGGGTGCGCATGGCGAGGTCGAGGGTCTCCTCGTCGAGCGAGCCGAAGCCCTCGTCGACGAACAGGGTGTCGAGTCGCACACCGCCGGCGCGGGCGGTGACCACTTCGGCGAGCCCGAGGGCGAGCGCGAGCGACGCGAGGAACGTCTCGCCGCCCGACAGCGACTGGGCCGGACGGGATTGGCCGGTGAAGGCGTCCATGATCTCGAGGCCGAGGCCGGAGGCGGCGCCGCGCGCGGCCCGCGCATCGGTGTGCTGCAGCCGGTATCGCCCCGACGACATGTCGCCGAGGCGCAGGTTCGCGGCGGCCACGATCTCTTCGAGCTCGGCGGCGAGCACGAACGTCTCGAGGTCCATCTTCATCGTGTTGGGGGCGCGCCCGGCGACCGTGTCGGCGAGCCGGGCGATGGCTGCGGCATCTGCGGCCCGGGCGGCGACGCCGGCGTACGCCTGGTCGATCTGCATCGCGAGATCGCGGAGTCCCGCCACCAGCGTGCGGGCGTCGCTCTCCGCGCGGAGCGCGTCGGTGCGTGCCGCGTCGGCGGCCGTGAGCGCGGCCTGCGACGCCTCGGTGTCGACGCGCTCGGTCGGCGCGCCCGCGAGCTCGAGCTCGAGCTCGAGCATCCGTGCTCGCGCCGCGCCGAGCTGCGTGTCGTGCGCCGAGACCCGCTCGGCGAGGGTTTCCACGTCGCGAGGTGCGGCAAGCGCGGCGCTCGCCTCGGCCGCATCGGCGAACACGGATGCTGCGACCCGCTCTTCGACGTCGGTGCGCGCCTGCACGGCCAGCGTCGCCGCGCGGTGCGCCTCGGCGCGGGCGTCGACCGCCGCGCGGCCCGCGTCGCGCATCGAGGTCGCGTGAGCGACGCGGTCGGCGACGCTCGCGTGCTCGCCGCGCGCCGCATCGACCGCCTCGCGCGCAGCTGCGACCCGCTCCTCCAGCGCCGCGATCCGGGTGCGTGCCTCGGCGAGTCGCTCCGTCAGGGACGCGCGGGATGCCTCAGCCTCGAGGTCGAGCGCCGCCAGCTCGGTGCGCCGGGCCGCGAGTGCGTCGCGGCGCTCGACGGCGCGCTCGGCGGCGGCCAGGTCGGCGGTGGCAGCGGTCAGCTGCTCGCGGAGCGCATCGACGCCTTCGCCGCCGGCGCGTGCGGCTGCCGCGCCATGGCGTTCCCGCGCGGCCTTGGCGGCGTCAGCCGCGGTGCGCTCGTGCGCGGCCGCCGCGTCGCGCTCGGTTTCGGCAGCCGCGAGGAGCTCGTCGGTCACCGGCTCGTCGGCCGGCGCGGCCGGTGACGGATGCGCCGTCGCACCGCACACGGCGCAGGGCTCGCCCTCGACGAGCGTGGTGGCGAGCTCGCCCGCGTAGCCATCGAGGCGGAGCTGCAGGAGTGCGGCGACCCTCGCAGCGGCGGCAGCGGTGGCCGCGGCCGCGTCGCGGTGGACGATCTCGGCGTCGCGCTGGGCGGCGGCGAGCCCTTCTGCCTCGATCGCAGCCGCAAGGCGCGCGCTGAGCTCGCCGTGGCGCACGTGCGCGGGATCGCGACGGGACGCCGCCGCGCGCTCGGTCTCGAGTTCCGTATCGATGCGCTCGAGCTCGGCCGGCACCAGCGCCCGCTGTGCATCGAGGGCGACGACATCCGCCTCGAGCCGTGCCACCTCCGCGGCGGCAGCCGTCTTCCGCGTCTCGCCATCGGCCAGGGCGGCTTCCTGTGCGAGGGCCGCGGTCCACACGGCCAGCTCGCCCGTGAGGCGCTCGACCACCGCGGCGAGATCGCCGGCGGCCGCGTCATCGGTGCCCGCGACCGCACGCGCCCATGCAGCGTCGGCGGACGCGGCCAGCTCAGCCGTCGTCGCCGCACTGCGCTCGGCTCGGCCGGCCGTCTCGAGTGGTGCGCGCAGCACCTCTGCCGAGCGCGCCCGGGTCAGTCGCCGACGGTCGTCGGCGATCCGCGGGCCGACCTCTTCGAGCACGGCGAGCCGGTTCCGAGCGCGGTCGAGCTCGGCCTGCGCCTTCGCGAGCGCGACCCGCTCAGCGTGTGCAGCCTCCGCGACGGTGCGGGCGTCGTCCGCAGCGGCGCGCTCGCGGGTCAGTGTGTCGAGGCGGTACGACGCACGCTGCTGCCCCAGATCGACGGCCGCGCGCCGCGCGGCCAGGTCGAGCGGAGCCTCGCCCTGGGCCTCCTCGGCCGGCACCAGCTCGTGCGCCGCGATCAGGCGCTCCGCCTGATCGAGCAGGGTGCGGGCCCGCTCCCCGAGCGCGTCGAGCTCGTGCTGCGCCGCCTTGCTGCGCTCACCCAGCTCGCGCGCGTACTCCTCGTAGCGACGCGTGCCGAACAGGGCCCGCAGCAGCGACTGCCGCTCGGTGCCGGAGGCGAGGAGGAACTTCGAGAACCGGTTCTGCGCGAGCAGGATCACCTGCTGGAACTGCTGTGCGTTGAGCCCGAGCACCTCGTCGAGGAACAGACCGACGTCGCGGGGTTTCGCCGCGCGGCCGATCCACGTGCCCTCGACGCGCTCTTCGAGCTCGGCGCGCGTCGGCTCGGTGGTGAGCCCGCCGCCGCGGCGCGCCGGCCGCTGGTACTCCGGGGCACGGGTGACGCGCCAGCGGCGGTCGCCGACGGTGAACTCGAGGCGGACCTCGGTGGGATCCTCGGGTGCGCAGTGGTCGCTGCGCAGGCGCTTGTCGCCCGTCTCGTAGCGGGGCACGCTTCCGTACAGCGCGAAGCAGACGCCGTCGAGGATGCTCGATTTGCCCGCGCCGGTGCGTCCGGCGATGAGGAAGATGCCGTCGTGCTCGAACGACTCGAAGTCGACGCTCTGCGTCTCGCGAAACGGTCCGAAGCCGGTGAGCTCGAGGTGGTGCAGCCTCACGCGGTCGCCTCCACCCGCGCGCGCTGCTCCAGCAGCTCGCCGACGAGCTCAGCCTCACGGATCGACGCGCCTTCTCCCTCGCGCACATGGGAGAGGAAGGCGTCGACGAGCTCGGCGTCGTTGCGCGCGGAGCGCACGCGCTCGGCATAGGTGCGTGCGTCGTCGATGCGCGTCGCGACCGGAGCGTGACGCACCTCGGCGCAGAAAGGGAATCGGGCGAGCAGTCGCCGCATCGGGTCGCGCTGCGGCAGCGGATCGGTGTATTCGGCGCGCACCCAGTCGTCAGCGTGAGTCGCGAAGCGATCGTCGGTGAGCAGCTCGTCCAGCGTCGCGGTCAGCGTGGTGAGGGCGCGCGGCACCGGCAGCGGCAGCCACTCCACGTCGTCGAGTCCGTCGGCGCCGAGCTCGACGAGCCACGACCCGCGCGGCTTGTGCCCCTCGTCGAAGCTGTAGTGAAGGGGCGCCCCGGCGTATCGCACGCGCGGCGAGAGCTGCTGACGCCCGTGGATGTGGCCGAGGGCCATGTAGTCCACGCCGTCGAAGGTGGACAGCGGAACGATGTCGAGCCCGCCCTGCTGGATGTCGCGCTCGAGGTGCGGCGTCGGCTCGACCCCCGCCGCGAAGCAGTGCGCGACCGCGATCGAGCGCGCGCCCCGGGCCGCAGCATCCGTCCGCACCAGGTCCATCGCGTGCGCGAGCACGTCGGCCTGAGTGCGCACGCCGGGCCAGGCACCGCGCAGGAGCACGGGCTCGAGGTACGGGATGCCGTACACGTGCACGGGGCCGTGCTCGTCGTGGACGGTGACCGGGGCGCCGATGGTGGCGGGATCGGTGATGACGTGGACGCCGTCGCGGAGGAGGCCCGATTGGAAGCCGAGCCGGGCCGCCGAGTCGTGGTTGCCGCTCGTGACGACAACGGTGGCACCCGCATCGGCCAGGCCGCGCAGCGCGTCGGTCAGGAGCGTGTACGCGCCCGCCGCGGGGGTCGCGGAGTCGAACACGTCGCCCGCGATGATCACGAGGTCGACGCCGCGCCCCGCCACCTGCGCGACCAGCGCCTCGAGCACACCGCGCAGCGCATCGAGCGTCGAGTGGCCGTGGAACGACCGCCCGATGTGCCAGTCCGAGGTGTGCAGGATCCGCATGCTCATCACGGTACGTTCGGCCCCTGACATCGCCCGCGAGGCAGGCCGCGGACCCGCGAACCACCGGGGTTTCCGCGTCCTCCGGCGGTGCACCCTCCCTTCGGTCCTCCGGCGGACGTATCGTGGAACATGGCGCACAACGCAGACACCGCTCCGCGATCCACCGTGGTCGCGCTCGTCGGGGCCGACAGCGACGAACTGCTGACCGGTCTCGCCGATGTTCCCGCGCTCGTCGCGCTGTCGCTCCGTGAGGCCGAGCCGGCCGTCGCCGCGCACCTCGTCGCCTCGGTCTCGATGCCGTACGTCGTCCACGACGCCGATCCGCTCGAGCACGTCGCGTCGGCCTGGGTCGAGCTGTACGAGGAGCGCGCCACGCTCGGCTCCCTCGAGGCGGAGGTCGGGGCGCTCCTGTCGCTGTTCGCGTCGGGCGAGGCCGTCATGCCCGACTACTACGTCGTCGCCGGACCGGAGGCGATCGAGGGCACGTGGCGGCACTGGTGGCTCGGCGCGCTCGCCCACCACGCGCCGTCGCGCGTGCTTCCGGTCGAGGCATCCGGCACCGCCCTGCGGGCGAGGCTGCGCACACTGCCCGCCTCACGGCCGTGGCCCGAGCCCGAGGCCTGGCTGCCGCGGGTGCAGTTCGACATCCCCGATCGCGTTGGCCTGCGCGATCAGCCTGGCGCCGCCTGATCCATGACGGACGTCGAGAGATTCGCGCACGCCGGCGCGACGCTCGTCGCCGAGCGGCGCGGGCGCGGTGAGCACGTGTACGTCCTCATCCACGGCATCGGCATGGGTCGCAGCGTCTTCACCGACCTCGAGCGTCATCTGGGCGACGGCGAGGTCGTCGCGTTCGACCTCCCCGGCTACGGCGAGGCCCCGGAACCGCGCCGCGTGCTCACGATCGAGCGGACCGCCGATCTCGTCGCCGCCTACCTCGGGGCCCGCGTGCGCAGTCCCGCCGTCCTCATCGGGCACTCGATGGGTGCGCAGGTCGCGCTCGAGGTCGCCGTGCGCCACCCCGCGCTCGCCGACCGCATCGTGCTCATCGGACCGACCGTCGACCCCGCGGCGCGGACGGCACCCCGGCAGCTGTGGCGGCTCCTGCGCGACATCGCCGTCGAGAGCCCGGTGGTGATCGCGCGCGGCGCCCGGGAGTACGTGCGAGCCGGGCCGCGGCTGCGCGCGAAGTTCCGCGCGATGCTCCGGCACCGTCCTGAGGACGTGCTGCCGCGCGTGCGGATGCCGGCGCTGGTGCTGCGCGGCGAGGACGACATCGTCGCACCGCAGCAGTGGTGCCGACGGGTCGCCGACGCGCTGCCCGACGGCCGGCTGGCAGAGGTGGCCGGGCACGGTCACGAGACGATGATCCGGGATGCGGCACCCGCCGCGCGAGTCATCCGCGAGTTCGCCGGATCGGCGTGACGACGGCTCACGACTGCCTGGTCTCGCCGGAATCCTGCCATCCCCGCCGCAGCCGGCAATGTCGGAACCCCCGCGTAGGTTTCACACTGTCGGAACCAACGGAGGAAACCATGTTCGCTGTATACGCCGCCGAACAGCAGTACCGCCACGACACCTGGTCGCGAGACCACGAGCACGCGCTCCTCGCCTCCATCCGCGAGCGGAAGACCGCTGTCGCCCCGCACCGCCCGGCCCGCGTCATCGCCCGCCCGCAGCGCGTCGCGTGGGCTCGGCCGATCGGGTTGCACGTCTCGGAGCACGACCCCGCGGTCTGCGCCGTCGCGTAGCCGACGACGGTCAGGGCGTGCGCGGGTCCGCGGGAGCGGGCCCGCGCGCCGCCCCGGCGGCCTGCTGGGCCGCGCGGTCCTTCGCCACGGCGTCGCCGATCATCTGACCCCCGCTGCGCAGGAGGGCGCGACGCCAGGGCAGGGTGCCCTCGATCTCGATCTGGATCGAGATCGACAGGATGGTCCGGATCAGCACGATGAGGCCCAGGATGGCCGCGTCCTCGAGCGACGGCTTCGAGGTGATCGTGCGGATGAGGTCCGCGGCGACGAGCACCTCGAGTCCGAGGAGGATCGCGGCGCCGAGGGTCGTCCGCAGCGTCGTGAACGCGGCCTGACCGCCCTCGTGGCGCGCGAGCGAACGCGCGCCCAGAACGAGCGCGATCACGAAGCCCACGATCATGGCGGCGGCGCCGATCGCTTCGAAGCCGACGGCGACGACGGTGAACACTGCCTCCATGTGCACGCGCCCAGCCTAGGGCCGGGCGCGTGCACATCGGTGACGGAATCGCGGTGTCAGCTCGTGGGCTCCCGGCGAGGGCGTGCCGGATCGTCGGTGTCGCCGACCGACACCTGTCGGGCGAGCTCCTCGATGTCGTTCTCCGGCAGTTCGATGCCGGACTGCGTGAGCCGCTGACGCAGCACGTGCGCGATCTCCTCGAAGGGATGGGTGCCGATGTCCTGGCGCGTCTGCGCGACGATGCCCGCCACCTTGTCGATGTCGGAGGCGTTGTTCTGCGCCATCGCTGGCAGCCGCTGCTCCTGCTCGGTCCCGAGGGCGCCGGGCGTGCGCTGCGCCTCCCCCGCCGTCTGGGTGTCGCGGGCGCCGTCCTGGCCGCGGTGGTCGATGCCGTCATCCACGATCCCGATGCCGATCGCCTCGTGGCTCGGCGGCGGTGGCGCCGGCGCCGCGGGCTCGACATCGGCCTGACCCGGGTCTCCCGTCGCGGATGGGGCATCCGTCGCGTCCGGCGCCGGCTCGCCCAGCGTGGGCGGGGCCGCAGGCGACTCATCGCGCACCGATTCCCCCGGCGCCGGCGTTCCGCCCGCACCCGCTGCGTCCTCTCGGTCGGGGTAGTTGACCCCGGGCTGCTCGTACTCGTTGCCGGTCGTGCTCATCACGGTTCTTCCCCTCTTCCGCTGTCGGTCGCAAGGTCGGGATCGGCGCCCTGCCGCGCCACCTCCCCCTCGACGGGGTCGTCGGGGTGCAGGGCAGCATCCGTCAGCAGGTCGGCCTCGCTCACCGCCGCGGTGCGCTCCCGCGACTCGGTGTCGTCCACCTGCTCCCAGCCGCCGGGCGGGTCGGCGTTCACGACGCCGTCGGGCAGGTCCTGGCTTCTCGCTCGATCGCGATCCATGGCGTGCTCCTCTCGTCCTCCCCCAGCCTCCGTCGCGTGGACGCACGGCGACATGGGGTTGACAAGGAATGCCGACGGTGTCGGCGGGGCACGCGGGAACTACGGACGGGGATTCAGGATGCCGCGGCGCGACGGGTTCGCATCGAACCAGTCCGCGACATACCAGCACACCGGGATGACCTTGCGGTCGCCGCGCTCCTCGAGCTCTTCGACCGCCCGTTCGACGAGCTCGCCGGCGTACCCGTGGCCCCGGAAGGTCGGAACGGTGTAGGCGCGGGTCATGGCCACCGTGCGTCCGTCGTCGCGGTAGTCGAGTACGCTCACCAGGTCGTCGCCGCGGTGCAGGGTGTACCGCGAGGCGTCGGGCTCTTTCGTGAAGCGGAGGTCGGTCACGCCGTCAGGCTACGCCCGCGGCGCCGGGGCGGGACCCGTCTCCCGGTATGTCGCAGTGATCGCCCAGCTGAGACTCGGTCTCACCCGACGTGGGACTGAGCAATCTGTCACATTCCGAAACGATCTGGGCCCAGAACCCGTGCGATTTGACGTTTTTGGACAAAGTCGGTAATAATCGGGCACATGACTGACAACGCGCTGTATCTGTCCGCCCGGGAGGCGAACAGGACTGCCGGCATGATGATGGCCGGTCGCGTTGCCATGTGTTGTCGAATGTGCCACTAGCACGGTGACCCCCGTCGGACTCCTCCTCCGCTTCTGAACACGGATCGTACGGAGTCCCCCGAAGCACCGGTTTCGTGCGTCGATCACGCGCACCCGGACCCGCTTCGCACACCGCCCAACGTCGGGCACAGGCCTCACCCGGCCTACGGCCTTTCTCGCCACCGACGACCAGGGCCGCAGCACATCATTCAACCCGGTTTCCGCCACCCCGGGTTCCTCCCGCAAGGACCATCATCATGTCGACCACCGCTCTCCTCGACCGTCCCACCACCACCGCCGCCCCCGTCCGCCACCTCCGCGCCGTGAATCACCCCGTCGCGGTCGAGGCGCCCACGGCGCCGGCCCCCGAGCCCGCACAGCCGGCCGGGCGCGCTCTCCCCGCCGGCACGGCGCCGCGCGGCTTCGCCCTCTACGTCGGCATCGACGAGGCCAAGGCCGCCGCCTCCGGCGTCAACCTCGGCGTGCTCGTCGACGCCCTGCGCCGCACGCTCGCCGAGCTGGCACCCTCCGCCGAGACCTACGCCACCGTCGCGCTCGCGCCGGTCGGCTCGGGCGGCCGCGACGTCGACGTCGTGCGCCTCGCGCTGCACGAGCCGTCGGCGGTCGCCCGCACCAAGCAGGAGGAGCCCGAGGACGAAGAGCCCGCGTCGGGCGGCGTCGTCGTCGACATCTCGCGCAAGCGCGTGCTCATCGACGGGGAGTCCGCCGCCTTCACGTTCAAGGAGTTCGAGCTGCTGCAGTACCTCGTGCTCCGCGAGGGCCGCACGATCGAGCGCACCGAGCTGGTGACCTCGCTCTGGCAGGGCGCGACCGACGACGACGCCCCGGGCGAGCGCACCATCGACGTGCACGTCCGTCGCCTGCGCGCCAAGCTGGGCCGCTACGAAGACATCGTGCGCACGGTGCGCGGCGTCGGCTACCGCTTCGACCGTCACGCCGACGTCGTCATCCGCTACGGCCACGGCACCCCGTCGCCCGACCGCTTCTGATCGAGGCTCCTCCGGCGGCGATGTCGGAGGCGTCGGCGTAGGGTGGGCGGCATGACCACCTCGCTCTCGCGCATTCCTCGGACGAGGGATGCCGAGCGCTTCGGTCCGCGCGCGATGACACGCGATCCCCGGCCCGGTCATGGCCGGCCGCTCGAGACGGAGTACCGGCCGCGGCATCCGCTCGACCTCCGGCGCACCGTGCTGTATCAGCGACGCGGAGCCGGCGACCCGACGATGGCGGTCTCGGACGCGGTCATCTGGCGGGTGAGCCGTACGCCGGGCGGCATCGCGACGCTCGCGATCCGCGAGACGCATCCGGGCGTGATCCGCGGCGCGGCCTGGGGTCCGGGCAGCGAGTGGGCGCTCGCGCAGCTTCCTGCGCTGTGCGGTGCGGACGACGAGTCGGGCGACTTCGACGCGTCCCGGCATCCGCTCATCGCCGACGCCCACCACCGCAACCCCGGCCTGCGCCTCTCGCGCACCGATCTCGTGTTCGACGCCCTGGTGAGCGCGATCTTCGAGCAGAAGGTCACCGGCATGCAGGCGTTCGGCGCGTGGCGGCGCGTCGTGACGTGGTGCGGCGAGCGCGCCCCCGGTCCGACGCCGGCGCCCATGTTCGCGCCGCCGACGATCGACGGATGGCAGCACGTCCCCTCGTCGGTGTGGCACCGCGCGGGGCTCGAACCGCCGCAGTCGAAGACCGTCGTGCGCGCCGCCCGCCGAGGCGATGCGATCGCGGGGGCCGTGCTCGCCGCCCAGGACGGCGAGGCCGTCGACCGAGTGCTCGTGAGCCAGCCCGGCATCGGTCCCTGGACCTCCGCCGAGACCCGCATCCGGGCACTCGGCGACACCGATGCCGTGAGCGTCGGCGACTATCACGTGGCGCACGAGGTGGGCTATGCGCTGACCGGCCACCGCACGGACGACGAGGGGATGCTGCGGCTCCTGGCCGCGTGGCCGGGTCAGCGTCAGCGCGTCATCCGCCTGATCGGCGCGAGCGGTGTGCGAGAGCCCCGGCGTGGCGCGCGCCTGCACCCCGAGGACCACCGCGACCGCTGACTCTCCGCGCGTCCGCGTCGCGGTCGCCGCGTCCGCCGACAGGATGGACGCATGATCGAGTCTCTCCACGGCCTGCCGGACGGCGTCATCGGGTTCCGCGCCGTCGGCGCCGTCGACGCATCGGACTACGTCGGGTCTCTCGACCCGGCCATCGACGCGGCGGTCGACGCCGGTCGCAAGGTCAACCTGGTCTACGTCCTCGGCGACGAGTTCGAACGCTACTCGCTCGGCGCCCTCTGGCAGGACGCCAAGCTCGAGGGCAAGCCGGCCCACGTGTGGGGGCGCATCGCGCTCGTCACCGATCACAGCCTGATCGGCGAGGTGATCCACGGGATCTCGTTCCTGTTCCCCTGCGAGCTGCGCATCTTCGCTGTGTCGGCGCTCGACGACGCGATCGCGTGGGCGGCAGAAGGGCCCAAGGAGAACTGACGTCGCGGACTCCCTTGTGGATGTCGGAGGTCAGGGCGACACTGGGACGCGCCACGCGGCCGGGCGCGGCATCCACCACCCATCTCAGGAGTTCGACATGCCCAGCCTCAACCCGTATCTCTCCTTCAGGAACGAAGCCCGTGAGGCGATGACCTTCTACCAAAGCGTGTTCGGGGGCGACCTCGACATCTCGACGTTCGGCGAGTACGAGGGGATGGTGCAGGACCCCGCCGAGAACGACCTCGTGATGCACGCGCAGCTCACCAGCCCCGACGGCTTCATCCTCATGGGCTCCGACACGCCCACCGGAATGAACTACGAGAAGCCGGCCGGCGTCTCCGTCTCGGTCAGCGGTGACGACGAGTCCTCGCTGCAGGGCTTCTGGGACAAGCTCGCCGACGGCGGCACCATCACGATGCCGTACGACACCCCGCCGTGGGGCGGCAAGTTCGGCATGCTCACCGACCGCTTCGGCATCGACTGGATGGTCGCGGTCAACGCCCAGCAGGCGTGAGACCGGAGCGCGGACCCCGGCAGGAGCCGGGGTCCGCGCGTGCTCGACGCAGGGGGCGAGCGATCAGGCGTAGGCGCTGTCGTCGACGGGCGACGGCGCCGGGCCGAGTGCTTCGAGCTCTGTCCACGCCTCGTCGGGAATCGGCGTCGCGGCGAGCTCGTCGAGCTGCGCGAGACGCTGCGCCGACGAGATGCCGACGACGGTCGAGTCGACCAGCGGCGACCGCAGCGAGAAGTGCAGCGCCACCGCCGGGAGGCTGACGCCGAACGAGGCGGCCACACGCTCGAGGCGCGACACCCACTCCTGGAGTTCGGGTGTCGCCGGACGGTAACCGTACATCGCCCCTTCGCGCGTGCCGGTGGCGAGGATGCCGGCACCGAACGGCGCCGCGTTGAACACCGTCATGCCGCGCTCGCGCGCATCGGCGAAGACCGGCGCGGCGGAGTGGTCGACGACCGTGAAGCGGTTGTGGATGAGCACGGCGTCGAACACGCCGGTCTCGACGTAGCGGGCCATCATCCCGACCGGTCCCGCGGCCACGCCGATCGCGTCGACGCGACCCGACTCGCGCAGCTCGATGAGTCCCTCGACCGCTCCGCCGCGGCCCATCGCCTCGTCGAAGGTCACGGTGTAGGGATCATGCAGGTGCAGCAGCGGCAGACGGTCGACGCCGAGGCGCGTCGTCGTCTCTTCGAACGAGCGCAGGACGCGGTCGCGGTCGAAGGCACCGGTCTCGGGATCGCTATCGACCTTCGAGATGACGCGGGTGGCGGCATCCGTTCCCTTCCGTGCGAGCGCGAGGCCCAGCACCGCCTCGGACCGCCCGCCGGCGTAGTTGTTCGAGGTGTCGATGAAGGCGTGGCTGCTGTCGAACAGCTGCTCCGCGAATCGGACGGCGGCGTCCTCTTCGGGTGAACCGGGCTCGGTGTCGCGGCCGAGAGGCGACGTGCCGAGGGTGAGCGGGCTGACGTTGAGGGTCATGGCGTCCGTTCCGTATGGGGTGATCCTTCCAACCTACCGAGAGGCTCCGGGCCGCAGGCCGCCCATGGGCTCCGCCGCGGCCCCTAGGCTTTCGACATGACCACGACGCGGAAGGGCTGGACGCGCGGCCACTCGGGCTGGGCGCTCGGCACAGCCCTCATGTTCACGCTGGGGATCGTCTTCGGACTCATCTGGGGCAACGTGCTGCTGGGCGTGGTGCTCGCCGCCGCGGTCTCGATCGGCTGGCTCATGGCGTACGAGTCCTGGCGCGGTCGCAGCGTCGGGCTCGAGGATCGCGACGACGACGGGGCCCAGCTGTAGGGTCGCACCCGCTCGCCCCTACCCCTGGCCGCCGCCGCGTCGTATCGTGAGCGCCAGGAGGTGGTCCGCCATGCAAGCGAGCGTCGGCGATCGCGTGATCATCCACGGCCGTGTCGTCGGTGCCGTGGAGCGCGCGGGTGAAGTCATCGAGGTCCGCGGCACCGGGGACAACCCGCTGCTCGTGGTCCGCTACGACGACGGGCACGAGGCGATCCTGTCGCCGGGAAGCGACTGCGAAGTCCGGCACGCGTCCTGAGGGGCGCGCCGGACCCGCTGGCTGGATCGGCGCCGTTCAGCCGAGCAGCTCGTACCGGGACGGCTCCGCGCCGAGCACGTGCTCGCCGAGGAACGCGAACACCGTCTCGTACCAGACGACGGCGTGCTGGGGCTTGAGGACCCAGTGGTTCTCGTCGGGGAAGTACAGGAAGCGATGCGGCATGCGCCCGTCCTCGTCGGCGTGGTGCTCGGCGAGCTCCGACCAGAGCCGCAGCCCCTCGCCGATCGGCACGCGGTAGTCCTTGTCGCCGTGGACGACGAGCAGCGGCGTGCGGATCTCCCGCACGAACCGGTGCGGCGAGTGCTCGATCATCGCCTCGGGCGTGAAGATGCGCTGCCAGTACTCCGAGCTGTCGGTCGTGCCCGAGAACTGGTCGAGGGCCCAGAGGCTCGCGTGGGTCACGATCGCCCGGAACCGGTCGGTGTGGCCGGCGACCCAGTTGGCCATGTAGCCGCCGAACGATCCGCCCATCGCCGCGGTGCGCGTCTCGTCGATGTCGTCGCGCGCCTCGACGGCGTCGGTGATCGACAGCAGGTCGGTGTAGGGCTTCCCGCCCCAGCTGTTCCAGCCGCGCGCGATGAAGTCCAGTCCGTAACCGGTCGACAGGGCGGGGTCGGGCAGCAGCACGGCGTACCCGCGAGCGACCGCGAGCAGAGGCGCCCACCGCCAGCTCCACGCGTTCCAGCTGTTCAGCGGACCGCCGTGGATCCACAGGAGCAGCGGCGCCGGCGCCTCGGCCGACGCGCCTTCGGGCAGCAGCAGCCAGCCGCGCACGCGCGCGCCGTCCTCGGCGGTCGTCTCGACCTCGGTGATCGAGCCCGGTGCGACCGGCGTCGTGGCAGGGGTCGCGAGCGAGGTCACCGCGCCGTCGCGTGCGATGCGTACCGGGTGCGGCGGCACGACCCACGACGAGCGGAGCGCGACGACCTCTCCCGTGCCGCGGTCGACCACGACGTTCGAATACGCGAAGTCGTCGTCGGTGAGCTTCTCGGGCGCTCCGCCGTCGACGGGGATGCGGAACACCGGTCCACGGCCGTCGTGGTCGGCGGTCGCGATGAGCGCCGTGTCGTCGGCCGCGAACGCCAGCGACGACGCCCAGTGGTCCCACTCGGCCGCGACGCGCCGTGCGCCGCTGCCGTCGATGCCGGCGAGCCAGATCTCGGAGTCCGTGGGCGCGACCGGGCTGCTCTTGACGGTGCGGAGGTACGCGATGCGCGTGCCATCGTGGCTGATCGCCGGCGCCTCGTAGTCCACGCCGACCTCGTCGAACAGCGTCGTGCGCTCACCCGTCGCCGTGTCGATCGCGACGATCACCCGGCGGCCCGCGCGCTGCTCACGGTGCTCGAGCGATACGACGAGCGTCGACCCGTCCGGCGTGAGTGCGGCTTCTGCGTGGTCGAGCGACCGCACCGGCTTCGGCGTGAGATCGCGCGGGCGCGGGAGGGTGGAGGGGTACGGCTTCTCGGACGTGGATGCCACGGCCTCGGCGTCCGTGCCGGGGGTCGAGGCATCCGCTTCCGACGCGTCCGCTGCCGCCGTGTCGGCCACCGCCGCGGCGATGGTGTCTTCGAGGGCGTCGATGTCGATCGCGAGCAGGTGCGGCTCGGCGGGACCGAGGTCGTGGTCCCAGTAGCGCACAGGGTAGGTGTCGTGGAGGATCGCCGACACCTTCTTCTCCTTGCGCTTGGCGCGCAGCGCTGCCTCGGCCTCGAGCGTGTCGGCGCCCGGCAGCAGGGAGGCCGAGATCACGAGCCGAGCGGAGGCATCGGCGGTCGCGGCGATGCCGTCGACCCCGCCCGCCAGTCGCGTCACGGGGCGGGCTTCACCACCGGTGGCGGGCAGCAGCCACAGTTGGCCCGACTCGTCGTCGGCGTCGCCGTCGGCATCGGGGCGGGCCGAGACGAACAGGATGTCGCCGGCGGCGGTGAACGCGGCGCCGGCCTCGCCCTTCGCCGACCGCGTCAGCCGTCGGGGCGTGCCGCCGCCCGTCGCCGGTACCGCCCACAGCGACCGGTCGTAGCCGGTGCCGTCCTTCTTCAGCGCCGCGACGGTGAGCACGGCGGTCTTCCCGTCGGGCGAGAGGGCGAGCGCCTCCACCCGCGGGAGGGCGATGTAGTCGGTCAGCGAATCGAAGGGGGTGGAGTTCGTGGGGGACGCCATGCGATCCACGCTAACCGACGCTCCACGGACCGCGGAATGTCGATCCGTCAGCTCCCCCACTGCGTGAGCTTGTCGGGGTTGCGCATGATGTAGACGTCGGTGACCCGCCCGTCGCGCACCTCCAGCGTCACCAGCGCGCTGGGCTCGTCGTCGATCGTCGCGAGGAAGCCGAGCCCGTCGGGAGTCTCGATCGCGACGAGCACCGCGTCGGGCTCCAGTCGCGGCAGACCGAGGAGGAACCTCCCCACGCGGTCGGCGCCGCGCACCGGACGCAGTGCGGCCGAAACGCGTCCGCCGCCGTCGGAGCGCAGCACGACGCCGGGGTCGAGCACCGCGACGAGGGCGTCGAGCTCGCCGGTCGTGGTCGCCGCCGCGAAGGCGCGGGCGACCGCGTCGTGCTGCTCCCGCGAGGCGGCGCCGGTGCGGCGTTCTTGCACGCGCCGCCGCGCCTGTGACGCGAGCTGGCGCACGGCATCCGGACTCCGCCCCACCGTCTCGGCGATCTCGGCGAACGGCACGCCGAAGACGTCGTGCAGCACGAAGGCGACGCGCTCGGCGGGGGTGAGCGACTCGAGCAGCACGAGCAGGGCCATCGAGACGGAGTCGTCGAGCGTGACCTGCTCGATCGGATCGAGAGGGACGGATGCTGCGAGCGGCGAGTCCTGCGGCACGGGCTCCGGCAGCCATTCCCCCACGTAGCGCTCGCGCCGGGCGCGCGCCGAGCCCAGCATGTCGAGGCACACGCGTCCGGCGACCCGCGTCAGCCAGGCGGCCGGGTTGCGGATCGCGGCCCGCTCCTCGTCCGACAGGCGGAACCAGCGGACGTACGTCTCCTGCACCGCGTCCTCGGCGTCGGCCACGGTGCCGAGCATGCGGTAGCAGAGGCCGAGCAGGGCGCGGCGTTCGCTCTCGACCTCGTCGGTGGGAGGCATCCGTGATCCCTTCTCGATGTTCCGACGATGCGCGCCGGGAGATTGCGAGCCGTTTCCCTCACATTCTGGCGTGCCGCGTCGTCGGACTGTCGAAGATCCCCGATCGGGGACGAGAGGAGTGATGTCATGAGGATCGCGGTCGCCGGAGGCACGGGTGTCGTCGGAAGCCATGTGGTGGAGGCGGTGCGGGCGGACGGGCACGACGCGGTCGTGCTCAGTCGCGGCACCGGCGTCGATCTGACCACCGGCGCGGGTCTCGACGCCGCGCTGGACGGCGTCGATGCGGTCATCGACACCGCGAACGTGTCGACGCTGTCGGCGGATGCCGCGACGCGGTTCTTCCAGACCGCGACCGGCAATCTCGTCGCGGCGGCCGCGCAGGCACGCGTTCCGCACGTGGTGCTGCTGTCGATCGTGGGCATCGACCGGATGCCCTACGACTACTACGCCGGCAAGCTCGCACAGGAGCGCGTGGTCGAGGCGGCATCCGTGCCGTGGACGATCCTGCGCGCGACGCAGTTCCACGAGTTCGCCGCGCAGCTGTTCGACCGTGCGAAGGTCGGGCCGCTGCACGTCGCGCCGAGGGCGCGCGTGCAGCCCGTCGCCGCCCGCGAGGTCGGCGCCTACCTCGCCCGACTCGCCGCCGGCGCACCCCAGGGGCGTGCCGCGGACCTCGCGGGTCCCCACGAGGAGCGGCTCGACGACATGGTCAAGGCGTATGCACGGCGCACCGGCCACGGCGGCTGGATCCCCTCGGTGAGCCTGCCGGGTGCGCAGATGAAGGGCATGCGGGCGGGCCTCGCGCTCCCCGGCGACGGCGCGGTGCTCGGCGTCCAGCCGTTCGCGGAGTGGCTCACCGAACTCGGCTGAGCCCATCGGTATCTGAGCGGCGCCAGCGCGCCTCCCTGCGATCGAGGCGGTGCGCTCGTCGGGCCGCCTCGTGAGCGGCTCGGGTGCGAACTCTCCCCCGAGCGGGCCCGAGCCGCTCGTATCGTGCGGCGGGGCCGCGGGTCTACGCTGGGCGGGGGTCGGGGTCACACGCACCAGGAGGATTCGTGAGACTCGCCATCGCCGGCGGCACCGGCATGACGGGCGGGCACATCGGGGAGATCGCGCGCGGGCGCGGCCACGATGTCGTGAGCCTGTCGCGCCGCACGGGGGTCGAGCTTTTGAGCGGCGCGGGTCTCGCCGGCGCCCTGGACGGGGTCGACGCTCTGATCGACGTGACCAACGTGGCGACGGCGAAGCCCGACGTCTCGGTGATGTTCTTCGCCGGCGCCACGAAGAGCCTGCTCGCGGCCGAGCGGAGGGCCGGCGTCGCGCACCACCTGGTGCTCACGATCGTCGGTGCCGAGGCCGCGCCCGACGGCTACTACGCCGGCAAGCTGGTCCAGGAGCGGCTGGTCGCGGATGCCGGCGTGCCGTGGACGGTGCTGCGCACGACGCAGTTCCACGAATACGCGGCGATGACGTACCACCGCGGCCACGCCGGCACGCACGTGGCCCCCTCCGGCCGTGTGCAGCCGGTCGCCGTGCACGAGGTCGCGGAGCACCTCGTCGACCTCGCCGAGCAGGGTCCCGCCGGGCGCGCCACCGACCTCGCCGGACCCCAGGAGGAGAGCCTCGCCGACATGGTGCACCGCTACGCCCACGCGATCGGCCACCGCACGCCGGTTCCCGTCGTGAACACCCCCGGCGCCTTCGGCCGCGCGCTCCGATCGGGAGCGCTCCTCCCCGGCCCCGAGGCGCTGCGCGGCACCCAGACCTTCGCCGAATGGCTCGACGCCCTCCCCGACGCGTGAGAGGGGAACGGATGCTGCGACCCGGCGCATTGCGCGGGGCCGCAGCATCCGTTCCGTCACATCTCTTCGTGGGTGTTCGGGTCGCCGTCCCACAGGCGACCGCGCTCGAGCGCGCTGATCGCGGCGAGCTGGTCGTCGGTGAGGGTGAAGCCGAAGACGTCGGCGTTCTCCCGCTGCCGGTCGGCGTCGGCCGACTTGGGGATCGGCGTGCTGCCGATCTGCGTGTGCCAGCGAAGGACGACCTGCGTCGGCGTCACGTCGTGGACCGTCGCCAGCTCGGTGAGGATCTGCTCCGTGAGCAGCTCGCTGCGCTTGGCGAGCGGGCTCCAGCTCTCGGTGCGGATGCCGTGCGTCGCGTGGAACGCGCGGAGCTGCGCCTGCGGAAAGTACGGGTGCAGCTCGACCTGGTTCACCGACGGCACGACGCCCGTCACCTCGATGAGCTCGGTGAGCTGGTCCTCGGTGAAGTTGGAGACGCCGATCGAACGGACGAGACCGAGCTCGCGCGCCTCGATCAGACCGCGCCACGTGTCGACGTACTTGCCGACGCTGGGGTTCGGCCAGTGGATCAGCTGCAGGTCGATGCGGTCGAGGCCCAGCCGATCGAGCGAGCCCCTGATGCTGTCGACCGCCTCCGGCAGGCCGTGGTGGCGACCGGGGATCTTCGACGCGACGAGCACCGTGCCGCGGTCGACGTCGCTGCGGCGGACGGCCTCGCCGACCTCGCGTTCGTTCTCGTAGTTGACCGCGGTGTCGAGCAGGCGGTAGCCGGAGTCGATCGCGGCGACGATGGCCGCGATCCCCTCCTCGCCCCGCAGGTCGTAGGTGCCCAGGCCCAGCTCGGGGAACCAGGCGCCGTCGTTCAAGGTCACGGTGGGGATCGCGCTCATGGCTCCATCCTGGCCCTGCGGCGCCGCGCGCGGCGCGGACGGCGGGCGGCGGCTCACGAACTCACCGGCACCGATCCGGGCGCGGCGCCGACGAGAGCCTCCGCCGCGCGGGCGGTGCGGGCGGCGAAACGCGTCGTGTCGGCGCCGCGCGCGAGGGACTGCGCGTTCAGTCCGTCGATCATCCCGATGAGCTCCCACGCCACCTCGCCGGGCTCGGTCGTCGAGAACGCGCCGGTGCGGCATCCGTCCTCGATGATCGACTCGACGAGCGTCTGCCAGCGCTCCATCTGCGCCGCCACGGCGCGCGCGAGGGCGTCGTTGCGGCGCGCCATCGCCCAGCCCTCGACCCACACCACGGTGAGCTCCTCGCGCTCGCCGTCCATGAGGGTGTCGATCAGCGCCCCGAGCCGCGCGGCCGGATCGGCGACCGCGCCGACGACCTGCTCGACGTCTCGCACCTCCTCGTCGACGAGGTCGGCGTAGACGCGGGCCACGAGGTCGTCCATCGTCGGCTGGTAGTGGGCGACGAGGCCCGAGGCGACGCCGGCCCGCTCGGCGACGGCGCGCAGCGTGAGGGCGCTCAGTCCCTGCTCCCGCGCGATGGCGGCTGCGGCCGCGATGATCTCGGCGGCGCGCTCCGCAGGAGCCTTGCGGGTGCGCGGCCGGGACGATGTGCTTGACATGGTCTCGCCAGCATAGGTATCTTTCCTATTGATCGCTAGATCAATTACTTCGCGAGGCGTATCGACCGCCACCGCGATTACGCCGAACGAAGGGGCGACGATGGCCTGGAGGATGCCGCACGAGGGCGATCCGCACGAGCGCACGTGGATGGCGTTCCCGAACGAGGGGCCGACGCTCGGCGACGACCCCGCCGAGCAGGAGCGCTTCTACGCGGCCTGGAGCGCGGTGGCGAACGCCGTCGCCGGCTTCGAGCCGGTCATGATGCTCGTCGATCCGTCGAAGGCCGAGCGCGCCCGGCGCATGCTCGACTCCGGCATCGACATCGTCGAGACCCCGGTCGACGAGTTCTGGTTCCGCGACCACGGCCCGACGTTCGTCGTGGACGACGAGCGTCCCGGCGCGCTCGGCGCCGTCGACTGGATCTTCAACGGCTGGGGCGCGCCGGAATGGGCCTCGTGGGAGAAGGCGGCGCAGCACGCCCGCTTCACCGCGGACCTCGTCGGCGCCGAGGTCGTGAGCTCGCTGCTCGTCAACGAGGGCGGCGGCATCCACGTCGACGGCGAAGGCACAGTGCTCGTCACCGAGACGGTACAACTCGACCCGCGCCGCAACCGCTTCGCAGACCGGGCACGCGTCGAGGCGGAGCTTGCCCGCACGATCGGCGCGACGAAGGTCGTGTGGCTCCCCCGCGGCCTGACCCGCGACTACGACGAGTTCGGCACGAACGGCCATGTCGACATCGTGGCCACGATCCCCACGCCCGGTCGCGTGCTGCTGCACGCGCAGCAGAACTCCGAACATCCCGACTTCGAGGTGTCGCGGGACCTCCGCGCCTTCCTTTCGGAGCAGACGGATGCCGCGGGCCGAACCTTCGAGATCATCGACCTGCCCGCCCCTGAGACGCTCCGCGACCACGAGGGGTTCGTCGACTACAGCTACGTGAACCACCTGGTCGTGAACGGCGGGATCATCGCGTGCGGCTTCGGCGAGGAGCGCGCCGACGCGCAGGCGCGCGAGGTCCTCGAGGCCGCCTACCCGGGCCGCCGTGCGGTCACGGTCGACGCCCGCCAGATCTTCGCGGGCGGCGGCGGCATCCACTGCATCACGCAGCAGCAGCCGGCGGTGGCCCGATGAGCAGCCGTTACCCCGTGGTCGAGAAGACGATCGCCGAGCTCCGCGAGGCCCTCGAGTCCGGCGGCGTGACGAGCGTCGAGCTCGTGGACGCGTTCCTGGCCCGGATCGACGCGTACGACGCGCCCGGCACGGCGACCGCCCTCACTGCGGTGGTCGTGCGCAATCCCGACGCGCGGGCCGAGGCCGAGGCATCCGATCTCCGTCGCGCCGAAGGGCGCGCGCTCGGGCCGCTCGACGGCATCCCCTACACCGCCAAGGACTCGTTCATGGCCAAGGGCCTCACCGTCGCGGCGGGCTCCCCCGCGTTCGCCGACCTCGTCGCGCAGCGCGACGCGTTCTCGATCGAGCGGCTGCGCGCGGCCGGAGCCGTGCTCATCGGGCTCACCAACATGCCCCCGATGGCGAACGGCGGCATGCAGCGCGGCGTCTACGGCCGCGCCGAGAGCCCCTACAACGCCGAGTACCTGACCTCGGCGTTCGGGTCGGGGTCGTCCAACGGCTCGGGCACGGCCACCGCGGCGAGCTTCGCGGCGTTCGGCCTCGGCGAGGAGACCTGGTCGAGCGGCCGCGCCCCGGCCTCGAACAACGCGCTCTGCGCCTACACCCCGTCGCGCGGCGTCATCTCGGTGCGTGGCAACTGGCCGCTCGTGCCCACGATGGACGTCGTCGTACCCCACACCCGCACGATGGCCGACCTGCTCGAGATCCTCGACGTGATGGTCGCCGACGACCCCGAGACCCGCGGCGATTTCTGGCGCGCGCAGCCCTGGATCGCGATCCCGGATGCCTCGGCCCTGCGCCCGGCGTCGTACCCGGCGCTCGCGTCGGGCGATGCCGACGCCGCCGCCGCGACCCTCGCGGGGCGCCGGTTCGGCGTGCCGCGCATGTACATCAACGCCGATCCGGAGGCCGGAACCGACCCCGACGGCGGGATCGGCGGGCCGACCGGCACCCGCATCGAGACCCGGCCCTCGGTGCTCGCGCTGTGGGAGAAGGCCCGGCTCGACCTGGAGGCGGCGGGCGCCGAGGTCGTGGAGGTCGACTTCCCGGCCGTCACGAACTACGAGGGCGACCGCCCGGGCGCCCCGACGATCAAGACGCGCGGGCTCGTGACCGAGGAGTTCCTCCAGCGCGAGATCGTCGATCTGTCGGCGTGGGCGTGGGACGACTTCCTGCGGGCGAACGGCGATCCGGCGCTCGACCGGCTCGACGACGTCGACGGCGCGACGATCTTCCCGCACCCCGACGGCGCGCTGCCCGACCGGTACACCGGCTTCGACGACGACATCGCGACCTATCCGGCCCAGGTGCGCGAGCACCCGTACCGCTCCTTCGCCGACATCCCCGAGATCGCCGACGGCGTCCGCGGCCTCGAAGAGACCCGGCGCATCGACCTCGAGGACTGGATGTCGATCCTCGGCCTCGACGCCGTGCTCTTCCCCGCGGTCGCCGACGTCGGCCCGGCCGACATGGACGTCAACGAGGCATCCGCCGATCTCGGCTGGCGCAACGGCGTGTGGGTCGCCAACGGCAACCTCGCGATCCGCCACCTCGGCATCCCGACGGTCACCGTGCCGATGGGGACGATGGACGACATCGGGATGCCGGTGGGCCTGACGATCGCCGGGCGCGCGTACAGCGACGCCGACCTGCTCGCCTGGGCCGCGGCGTTCGAGGCCCTGCGGCCGCGCCGCACTGCTCCCCCGCGGACGCCCGAGCTCGCTGCCTGACAGCGAGAAGCCACAGACGCGTCGAGAGACCGCGCCTGGTGCGATCTTCTTGCGAACATGGGGTTTCTCGCCCCGGCGGGTCTGACACAGGAGAACGATGAAGCTTCGCACAGCTCTCTCGAGGGAGACGGATGCTGTGGCCCGCGGCCGCGAACTCGGCACGGCATTCGCGCCGCAGTACGCGCAGACGGCTGCCCTCTACGTCGCGCACTTCTCCGAGCTCGGCATCGGGGCGCGCGACGTCAGGACGATCGCGGAGCGCAGTCGCACGGCGCTGGAAGCGTGGGCGCCCGATCTCGCCGCCGAATCCGACGCGATCGCGGATGCAGCGGGGATCGAGCGGTGGCGGCTCGCGGCGGTCGGTGCGCGCACCGAGATCCTCGCGGTGGCGCCGCCCCGGGTCGGCGAGTGCTCCACCGCCGTGCGTGTGGGCGCCGGAGTCGCGGCCGAGTCCCTCCAGACCTGGGACTGGCACGACTTCCTCGTGCCAGAGGCACTCCTGGTCGAGTTCCGTGCGACGAGCGGACTGGACGTCAAGTTGTTCACCGAGTTCGGGACCCCCGGCAAGATCGGTGTGAACAGTGCCGGCGTCGGACTGCACTTCAACATCCTGTCGCACGAGTCCGACTCGGCTGCAGGCGGCGTTCCCGTCCACGCGGTCGCGCGCCGCGTGCTCGACGAGGCACGGTCGGTCGACGACGCGCACCGCATCGCGGCGAGCGCCGCGGTCAGCGCATCCACGGTGCTGACGGTGTTCGACTCGAACGGGTCCGAGTCCCGCGCGATGGCCCTCGAGCTTTCGCCTGCGGGGATGGGCGTCGTCGAGCCGGGGCCCGACGGCTGGCTCTTCCACACCAATCACTTCCTGGACCCGATGCTGTCGGAGGGCGACACGATGTCGGATGAGACGACTGCGGTCCGCCTGGCGCACCTCGACGGCGTGCGGGCCGAGCTCACAGGCCTCGAACCGACCGCGCGGGCGCTCGCGGCGTGCGGCGGACACGGCGCCGCCGCCGAGATCTGCATGACGCCCGACCCGACCCTGCCCCGCCTCGATCAGTGGGCGACCCTGCTCACGGTCGCTGTCGACACCGAGGGCTTCGCACTGGAGGTGTTCCCCGGCCGTCCCGACGAGGCGGCCGCCGCGGGCCTCGCCCGCTTCTGACCCGCAGCGTCAGCGCAGCCCCGAGCGCAGGTCTTCTCCGGCCTCGCCGATCGCGCCGGCCGCCGATGTGGCCGGGGTTGGAGCATCCGTCCCGTCCTCGTCGGTGTGGAGCGACGGCGGAGCTGCGGCGTACGCGTCGGACAGCTCGCGGTAGGGCTTCGAGACAAAGGCGAGCAGCACGACCAGCAGGAGCACCAGGCTCGCACCGACGAACGCGAGGGCGATGCCGCGGGCCTCACCCTCGCCGAGCAGCCAGCCCCACGACTGCTGGCCCTCGGGAGAATTCATGTACGGGATGAGCCAGAACTGCGCGATGGGTCCGATGAGGAAGGCCGAGACCGGTGCCGCCGCGGACTCCACACTCGCGGCGAATCCGAAGACGCGTCCCTGCTTCTCGAAGGGCACGACGCGCTGCACGATCGTCTGCTCGGAGGCCTCGGCGATCGGCATGAGAGCCATGAAGATCAGGATGCCGAGGCCGTACAGCCACCACCACTCGCGGATCGCGAAGGTCATGCCGAGCAGCGCGATGCCGATGTTGACGAGCAGCATCGTGCGCACCGGGTTCTTGCCCAGGCCGAACTTCGCCACGAGCGCGCCGCCGATGATGAACCCGAAGCTCGTCACTCCGAGGACGATCCCCCACATCTCGACCGAGAAGAGCGTGAGTCCGTACGGGTCCATGAGGGCCATGAAGACCCCGCCGACGAGGTTGTTGAACGTGGAGAAGAGGATGAGGGCGAGCAGCCCCGGCACGACCATGACCGCCGGGATCACGCCCTTGAAGCCGAACCCCTTCGGCGCCTCCCCTTCGACGTGGGCGACGCCGCGCTCGGGGATCGGGACGAAGATCAGGTGGATCAGCGCCACGCCGGTGGCGGCGATCGCGATGGCGACCGTCCAGCCCATGCCGAGCAGCCCGATCGACAGACCCGAGAACACGCTCGTCACCATGAAGGCGATGCCCTGCACCGCGCCGACGAGACCGTTGGCCTTGTCGCGCCGGTCCCCCGGCACGAGCAGGGTCACCGTCGTCGACAACGCGATGTTCCGCAGGTTCTCGACGACCCCGCCCACGAGGATCACCCCGGCGAACGCCCAGAACCACGGACCGGTCCAGTCGAGCAGCGCACTCTCGGGGAACGCCAGGAACATCGCCCCGGCGACGACGTACGCCGACACCGTCACGATGCTCGAGAGCAGCATGACCGACTTCTTCTTCATGCGGTCGACGATCACGCCGAACACGACGCCGAAGACCGCGACGAGCAGCATGTACGAGCCGCCGATGACTGCCGTCGCGAGCACCGACTTCGTCTCGAGATAGACCCAGAACGTCAGCGCGAACCAGAGGTAGCTCGAGGTCACGTTGGCGAGCGCGGTGTTGACGAGCACCTGGTAGAACGCGCGGAGCGTGCGCCCATCGGGATGGTGCTGGACGGGATCTTCGGATGCTGCGGGCCCGGCAGGGCTCGGCTGGCTCATGACGATTCCTTCGGCGTGTTCGCGGAACAAGCGGTGAGGGCGAGGGTCTATGGTGAATGTGGACACTGTTCACATTCAGTGTTCACAACGTACACACCCGGCCGGGAGGACGCAATGACTTCGCCCCTGCGTGCCTATCATCACGGCGACCTCCGACACGCGCTCATCGGCGAGGGCCTGCAGCTCGCGCGCACCGGCGGCCCGGCCGCAGTCACGCTGCGCGAGGCGACTCGCGCCGTCGGGGTCTCGCCCAACGCCGCCTACCGGCATTTCGCGGATCGCGACGCCCTGGTGCGCGCCGTCGCGCGCGAAGCGCAGCTGGCCCTGGCCGCCGCGATCACGTCGCGCGTCGAGGCCACGCCGGCCGGCCTCTCGCCCGCGGCGGCCGCGACAGAGCGGCTGCGCCGCGTCGGCCTCGCGTACATCGACTTCGCGCGCACCGAGCGCGGCTGGTTCGAGACCGCGTTCTTCACCCAGGACACCCACGCGAACGACGGCATCGTGACCCTGGACGACGAGATCGTCGCCCCGTTCCGGCTCCTGATGGACACGCTCGACGCCATGGTGGAGGCCGGTGCACTGCCGGCCGACCGTCGCCCCTACGCCGAATGGGCGTGCTGGTCGGCGGTGCACGGGTTCGCCGACATCGCCGTGCACGGCCCGGTGCGGTGGCAGCCGGCATCCGTCATCGATGCCCTCGCGGCGTCCGTCGTCGAGGCGGCCATCACGGGAGTCCGGGGCACGACCGACGCCCCGGCCGCGGACTGACCCGCGCCTCTTGCCGTCGCCCCGCGATCCGGCCAGACTCGCACCGACGGAGGGGGATGGAGATGGCAGGTTCAGGGACCGCTGAGGACCCGTGGCAGCTCACCACGGCGCCGGGGACCAGCGAATACACGATGTACCGCGACGAGGCGGCGGACCCGCCCGCACTCGTCTGCCAGGTGGGCTCGACGACGCTGAAGTACCACCTGAGCGCGATCGACGACCTCGCGGCGTGGCTGCGCGAGCAGGGCGACTGGGTGCCGCTCGGCGCCGCCGATGAGCAGAAGCCGGCGGCCGACGGCACGGTCGAGGCGTGGGGCCGTGACGAGGGCAACCCGGTCGGCGGCTGGTACGGACTCCGGAAGGGATACCGCGGACGGTTCGGGATGTACCTCCCGCCGCTGCTCGAAGAGCTCGGGCTCGCCGAGCTGACGCACGACAAGCGCAACAACAGCGTCCGCGCCGTGTGACCCGCATCGACACGAGCGGCACGGCGGACGCGGGGGCTTCTAGACTTTCGCCCATGCCGCCCTCGCCGGAAGCGACCACGTTCGCGCGCCCGTCGCTGGTGGGGCGCGGGTTGTCGTGGATCGCCGACTACGTCTACGCCGGTCGCCGGCAGCTCGCCGTGCTCTCGTTCCCGTGGGCGATCGGGCGACCGCGCCCCGCTCCGCCGTCGTGGCGCCGCGGCGACCCTGCGCTCCCCGAGGTCTATCTCATCCCGGGCGTGTACGAGCACTGGACGTTCCTGCGCCCGCTCGGCGACGCGCTCGCCGACGCGGGCCACCGTGTCACGGTCGTCCACGGCCTGGGCGTGAACCGCCGGACCATCTCGTCGACCGCCGACCGCCTCGGCGAGCTGCTCGCCCGCACGGCGGCCCCCGACGCCGGGCGCGTGCTCGTGGCCCACAGCAAGGGCGGACTCATCGGCAAGCACCTGCTCGTCTCGTCCGGCGCCGCCGCGCGCGCCGCCGCGGAGGCAGCCGCGGGCCGCGACGCCGCCGAGGGTGCTGCGGCCGCGCCGGACGGCGGGCGCCCCATCGGCCTTCTCGGACTCGTCGCCGTGGCGACGCCGTTCGGCGGCTCGCGCCTCGCCCGCCTCTTCGTCGTCCCGAGCATCCGCGCCTTCAGACCCAAGGACGAGACCATCCTCACCCTCGGCCGCGAGACCTCGGTCAACGGCCGCATCGTGTCGGTGTTCGGGCCGTGGGACCCCCACATCCCCGAGGGGAGCGCCCTGGACGGCGCGACGAACATCGCGGTGCCGACGTCCGGTCATTTCCGGGTGCTCGGAGCGCGGTCGACCGAACGCGCCGTGCTCGACGGCATCGCCGTGCTCACCGGGACAGAACCGGCGGCCTCCTAGCCCCGGTCACACCGGGGGACGGTGCGGCCACCAGGCCGGCAGCAGCGCGAGGTATACGCGGAGGAAGTCCTCGACCCGCGGGGACGGATGCCGCAGCCACCCGTCGATGATCCCCACCGTGCCGTCCGCGAGGAAGCGGGCCGCGGCGGCCTGGACGGTCGTGGTGCTCACGCCGTCGACGTCCACCGGGATCCGGACGCGACCGCGCTCCAGGAGCGTCTCGGTGGTGCCGCGGAAGTGGCGGCCGAGCATCGCGTGCAGCGCTCCCCCGCCGTCGGCGAGTTCGCGGCGGTAGATGTCGACGTGCCGCAGGATGTGGTGCAGCACCCCCTCGGTGACGGTCGCGACGGCGGTCGCGGCATCCGCCCGGTCCTTCATGAGGTCGCTGCGCAGCACGTCGAGCTCCGCGGTGAGCGCGGCCTCGACGAGCCCCTGCGGCGATTCGGCGTGCTCGTAGAAGGTCGAGCGGTGCACGCCGGCCGCGTCGGCGATCTGGGTCACCGTCAGGCTCGAGATCGGCTGATCCGCCGCGAGCGCGAGCACCGCGGCGTACAGGCGGTCGCGACTGCGCTGCTTGCGGGGATCCATCGCGCCTCCGGGAATCTTTTCGACAGGTGTAGGTTAACTCACACATACCCGACAGATGTCGGAGAAGTGATCGGCGCCACGCGATGACGCCACCAACGGAGGTAATCATGGCTACGTACGATGTCGCGGAGCGTTCCGCGATCGTCACCGGCGCAGGATCCGGCATCGGCCGGGCGGTCGCCCTCACCCTCGCCGCCAACGGCGCAGCAGTCCTCGTCGCGGACGTGCGACAGGAGGCCGCGGACGCGGTCGTCGCCGAGATCACCGGCGCGGGCGGCGCGGCCGCCGCGTTCGTCGGCGACGTGTCGGACCCCGCGGTCGGGCAGGCGGCCGTCGAGGCCGCGGAGGCCCTCGCTCCCCTGCGGATCGCGGTCAACAACGCCGGCATCGGCGGCGCGGCGGCACCGGTCGGCGAGTACCCGATCGACTCTTGGCAGAAGGTCATCGAGATCAACCTGAACGCCGTGTTCTACGGCACGCGCGCGCAGGCGCCCGCGATCGCGAAGAACGGCGGCGGCTCGATCGTCAACATCTCCTCGGTGCTCGGCTCGGTCGGCATCCCCATGTCGTCGGCGTACGTCGCGTCCAAGCACGGCGTCGTCGGCCTCACCAAGAACGCCGCGCTCGAGTACGGCACGCAGGGCGTGCGCGTGAACGCGGTCGGCCCCGGATTCATCCACACGCCGCTCGTCGACGCGAACCTCGACGCCGACGCGCAGACGGCGCTCGCCGCGAAGCACGCGCTGGGCCGCCTCGGCGACCCGCAGGAGGTCGCGAACCTCGTGGCCTTCCTCGCGTCGGACGCCGCCACGTTCGTCAGCGGCAGCTACCACCTCGTCGACGGCGGATACGCCGCGCAGTAGCATCCGTCGCTCCGGAACCGGCGGCCCGCGTGCACCCGAAGCACGCGGGCCGCCTCCCATTCCGCGCGATGTCTACAGCTGCGGCGGGGTCCAGACGAGAGTGTGTCCGGTCGCGGTGAACATCTCGTTACCGGCGAGCTTGCCGGTCGTGGTCGACTCGAGCACGAAGCCTATCGCCTCGTAGAAGTCGCGCGCCGCGTTTCCGTCGAGCACCTCGAGCTCGACCCGTCCGCCGGAGCGCGCGACGAAATGCTCGACGAGCGCCCGGCCGATGCCACGGCGGTACTGGCCGGGGTCGACGTAGATCCAGGTGATCTCGCCACCGTCGGGGCCGACGCTGCCGGCGATGAAGCCCGTGACCGCGCCGTCGGTCTCGGCGACCCAGACCTCGTCGTCGAAGAGGCCCTCGTTCTCGTACGTGGCGGCGAGGTCGAGATAGGCATCGAGGAGACCGGCGCCGCGGAGCTCGTCGAGCCGCGCGGCGTCGTGGATGCGCTGGATGTCGTCCCAGTCGGCGCTTTCGTAGGGACGGATGCTGACGGTCACGGTGTCTCCTGAGGCACCGAGGCGGTGCCGCGCCACGCGGCGAGCACCTCGACATGACGCAACAGGAATGCGCGCTCGTCGAGCCGCTTGCGCCGCAGCCACCCGGTCACCTCGTCGTTGCACTTGCTCGCGTTGCACGACCGGCACGCGGGAACGACGTTCTCGAACGTATAGCGGCCGCCGCGTGAGATGGGAAGCACGCAGTCCTTCTGGAATGGACCCGCCGTCACGCCGCAGTAGGCGCACGCTCCCCACGCCTCGACCAGGGCCTCCCACTCGTCGAGCGTCAGGTCGTTGTCGGCTGCGGCCACCCGGCGGGCACGGCGTCGCGCTGCGCGCGCACGCCTGGTCTGACTCACCGCCATGCCCGAAGGCTATCGACTCCGTCAGGCGACGGTGTCGGGCACGCCGTCGAGGAGCTTCTCGATCGTGGTGATCACGCCGTGGTCGAGGTTCGACGGGGCGCGGAAGCGCGCCCGCGCCGCGACATCCGGGTGCGCGTTGGCCATCGCGAACGACAGGGACGCGGCATCCATCATCTCGAGGTCGTTGAGGTAGTCACCGAACACCGCCGTCTGCGCGGGCGTGATGCCGGTCGCCGCCTGCAGTCGCCCGAGCGCGACGCCCTTGTTGACGCCCTGGTTCATCACATCGATCCAGTGCTCGCCCGACACCACCACCTGGTGGGTGGCCCGGAGGTCGTCGAGCGCGGGGGCGGTGGCCGCGGCATCCGCGAAGTCGAAGATCGCGACCTTGAGGATCTGGTCGTCGACCGCGAGCAGGTCCGGCACCGCCTCGAGGCGGGCGTAGTACTTCTCGGCCTCGGGGAGGAAGGCGTCGTCGGCGCGCTCGATGTAGGCGGACCGTTTGCCGCACACGACGACGCCGAGGTCGCGCCCCTTCGCAGCGAGCGCACGCAGGCGCGTGACGAGCGACACCGTGAACGCGGCGTCCATCGCGTCAGAGCTGATCTCGGTGTCGCCCTCGACGACGTACGCGCCGTTCTCGGCGATGAACACCATGTGGTCGAGGTGCTCGGCGAACGCGCGCTGGAGAGTCGCGAGCTGCCGCCCACTCGCCGGCGCGAAGCGGATGCCGTCCGCGTGCAGGCGGTCCAAGAGCGGCCAGAGCGCCTCGGGGATGCGGCCGTGGCCGTCGAGCAGGGTGCCGTCCATGTCGACGGCGATCAGGCGAAGGTCGGGCGAGGGGAAGGGCATGGTGCCTCCAGCCTACGGTCGGCTCCCTGAACGACGGCGGGACGCCTGCCTCACAACAGCGGCGGGGCGTCGGTGAGTAACGCGTAACCAACGCGCGCACCCGCGCGGGTACCTTGGGGTGCGTGACAGCTCCCATCGATGCCACCACCACGTCCGCCTGGGCCGAGCTCAGCTCGATCCGCGACTCGTTCGCCCCCGATCTGCGCGACTGGTTCGCCATCGATCCGCGTCGCGCCGAGCGCCTGAGCTTCGAGCTCGCCGACCTCCACGTCGACCTGTCGAAGAACCTCGTGACGGACGAGATCCTCGCGGCCCTCGTGCGCCTCGCCGAAGAGACCGGCGTCGCCGAGCGCTACGCCGCGATGCTCGCCGGCGAGCACATCAACACCACCGAGGACCGCGCGGTGCTCCACACGGCGCTCCGCCGCCCCGCCGGCGCCGAGCCCGCGCTCGTGGTGGACGGCCAGGACGTCGACGCCGACGTGCAGTCGGTGCTCACCGCGATGACCGCCTTCGCCGACCGCGTGCGCTCCGGCGAGTGGAAGGGTGTGACCGGCAAGAAGGTCACGCACATCGTCAACATCGGCATCGGCGGCTCCGACCTGGGCCCGGTGATGATCTCGGCCGCGCTCGAGCCCTACGCCACCGCCGGCATCCAGGCCCGCTTCGTGTCGAACATCGACCCGTTCGACCTCGCGAACAAGACGAAGGACCTCGACCCCGAGACCACGCTCTTCATCGTCGCGTCGAAGACCTTCACCACCCTCGAGACGCTGACCAACGCGCGCCTCGCGCGCGACTGGCTCTGGGCGGGTCTCGCGGCGTCCGGCTCGATCGACGCTTCGGACGAGGCGAAGACGGATGCCGTCGCCCACCACTTCGTCGCCGTCTCGACCGCTCTCGACAAGGTCGCCGCGTTCGGCATCGACACCGACAACGCGTTCGGCTTCTGGGACTGGGTCGGCGGCCGCTACTCCGTGGACTCGGCCATCGGCCTCTCGCTCATGATCGAGCTCGGCCCCGACGTGTTCCGCGAGCTGCTGGCCGGCTTCCACGCGGTCGACGAGCACGTCGCGAACACGCCGCTCGAGCGCAATGTGCCGGTGCTGATGGGGCTCCTCAACGTCTGGTACTCGAACTTCCTCGGCGCCCAGTCGCACGCGGTGCTCCCCTACGCCCAGCAGCTCTCCCGCTTCGCCGCGTACCTGCAGCAGCTGACCATGGAGTCCAACGGCAAGTCCGTCCGCTGGGACGGGAGTCCGGTGACGACCGACACCGGCGAGGTGTTCTGGGGCGAGCCCGGCACCAACGGCCAGCACGCGTTCTACCAGCTGATCCACCAGGGCACGCGCCTCATCCCCGCGGACTTCATCGCCTTCGCGAACCCCGCGTACCCGCTCGAGGACGGCGGTCGCGACGTGCACGGCCTGTTCCTGTCGAACTTCCTCGCGCAGACGAAGGCCCTCGCCTTCGGCAAGACCGCCGAAGAGGTCGAGGCCGAGGGCACGACCGGCGCCCTGGTCGCCGCTCGCACGTTCGCGGGCAACAAGCCGACGACGTCGATCTTCGCGCCGGCGCTCACGCCCGCCGTGCTCGGCCAGCTGGTCGCGCTGTACGAGCACATCACCTTCACGCAGGGCGTGATCTGGGGCGTCAACTCGTTCGACCAGTGGGGCGTCGAGCTCGGCAAGCAGCTGGCGCTGCAGATCGCGCCGGCCATCGAGGGCGACGAGGCGGCGATCGCTGCTCAGGATGCCTCGACCCGCGCGCTCCTCGCGTACTACACCGCGCACCGCAAGTAGGCCGCACGACGGAGGGGGTGGATGCCGGGCCTCCGGCATCCACCCCCTTCGTCGTTCGCGTCAGCCCGCGGCGGGCTTGGGGTCGACCGTGATGAGCGAGCCTCCCACGGCGATATCGCCTTCGAGCACCGGCGACACCTCCCCGAAGTCGTCGGCGTTGAGCACGATGACGGGCGTGATGAGCGGGTAGCCGGCCTGCTGGATCACCGCGCGATCGAACGTCACCAGCGGCGTGCCGAGCTCGACACGGTCGCCGTTCTTCACCTTCACGTCGAAGCCTTCGCCCTTCAGGTTGACGGTGTCGATGCCGACGTGGATGAGCAGCTCCACACCGCCGTCGAGCACGATGCCGAACGCGTGCCCGGTCGGCTGTGCGGCCGCGATCACGCCCGCGCCGGGTGAGAACACCGTGTCACCGACCGGTTCGATGGCCGCGCCCGGGCCCATGACCCCGCCCGCGAACACCGGGTCGGGCACCTCCGACAGCGGAACGACCTTGCCCGCCAGCGGCGACAGCACTTCGATCGACGCCTTCTCGAGCACGGCGGTGGCAACCGGGACGGCGGCCGTTGCCGGGGCCGCCTCCGACGCGTCGATGGCACGGGGCTCGCTCGCCTCGACCGCAGCCGGGGTGACGTGCTCGGCGGCCGCGGCCGCCTCGGCCGCGTCACGCGTCGCCTCGAACTCGGCCTGCTGCTCGGGCGTGCGGAAGTTCGACCAGATCACCAGGAACATCGACGTGAAGAACGCGAGACCGATCGCGATCGCGTACAGCCCGATCGGGTTGAACGCCGGAATCGTCAGCAGCGAGGTGAACACGAACGCCTGCGTGGTGACCCCGTCGGGAAGCCCCATGATGAGGCTGCCGATGCCGATCGTGAGACCGCCGACGAAGCAGCCCACCAGCATGCGGGGGTAGATCCGCTTGAACCGCAGATGGATGCCGTACAGCGACGGCTCCGAGATGCCGCCGAGCAGGCCTGCGGCGAGCGCGCCGGTCGCCGTCTGGCGCATCTGCGTGTCGCGGTGGCGGAGCGACAGCACGAGCACGCCGGCGGTCGCTCCGAAGCACGCGAAGTTCCACGCGCCCATCGGGCCCTGGATGAAGTCGTACCCGAGGGTCTGGATGTTCAGGAGCATGACGGCGTTGATCGGCCAGTGCAGGCCCAGCGGCACCATGAAGGGGTACGCGAGCGGGATCACGATCGCGAAGATGAACGGCGAGAAGTTGTTGATCGCCGCGAGCCCCTGCGCGAGAGCGGCGCCCGCGTAGACGCCGATCGGGCCGATGATGAACGCGGTCAGCGGGATCATGACGAGCATGGCGAAGAACGGCACGAAGATGAGCTGCAGGTTCGCGGGGATGAGCTTGCGCAACAGCTTGTACAGCGGGCCGAGAGCACCCGCCATCAGCAGCGGCGGGAACACCTGCGAGCTGTAGTCGAAGATCGTGAGCGGGAACCCGAAGATCGGCACGATCGTCACATCGACGCCGAAGACCACGGTGGGCTCGACCCCGTCGCCGAGCGCGAGGAAGCCCGGCAGCATCAGCACGGCCATGATGCCGAAGCCCACCCACGGGTCTGCGCCGACCTTCTTCGTCGCGTTGTACGCCACCATCAGGGGCAGGAACACGAAGATGCACTGCCACATCAGGTTGACGAACGCCCACGACGGTTCGAGCGTGACACCCGGAGCATTCCAGTCCGGGATGGCGCCCACGGTGGCCAGCAGCGCCATGAACGTGATGAAGAACGACGCTCCGAGGAGAGCGCCGAGAAGCGGCCGGAACGAGTCCGACAGGAACTCGAAGAAGGAGTCGATCCACGCGACCTTGCCGCGCACGCCCTTAGCGCGCTCGCGCGCCTTGATGGAATCGAGATCGTCGGGATCGGATGCTGCGCCCCCGCCGCCGTCCTTCATCTCGGGCAGCGCCATGATGTCGTTGTAGACGTTCTGGACGCCGCCGCCGATGACGACCTGGAACCGCTCGCCGGCCTGCGGCACGGCGCCCATGACTCCGGGGATCGCCTCGACGGCCTTGGCGTCGACGCCGGACGCGTCGTGGAGCTGGAATCTCAGCCGGGTGGCGCAGTGCGTCAGGCTCTCGATGTTGCCGGCGCCGCCGACGGCCTTGACGATGTCTGCTGCGGACGATGTAGCCATGGATCTCTCCTTCGCGAGGTGTCGTGCGCGCACCGACGACGCACCGCACCACGCCGTGCCCCGTCGAGCGCAACGCTAGCGCCCGCCCGATGGCGCGGGAAACACCCACACGCCAGGACTTTCGTTACGGAGTCATCCCCCCAGACGGCCGGCGAGACGGGTCGACGTCATGTACGCGATGGCCTCGATCGAGATCATCGGGTTGACGCCGGAGGCCGTGGGGAAGGTGGAGGCGTCCGCGACGACGAGGTTGGGCACCTCCCACGTGGCACCGTCGGGGTCGACCGCGCTCGTGGCCGCAGAGCCGCCCATGCGCGCGGATCCCATGATGTGCAGCGCCGCCATGGAGCACCGCCCCGGCCCGTACCCGGCCGCGGCGCAGCGCGCAATGAAGGCGTCGAGCGGCTCGCCGCCGGCGCGGGTCCATTCGATGCCCGCCTGATGCCCCGAGAACATGCGCAGCCCACCGGCCGCTTCGAGGATGCGGGACGCGCCCGCCACCCCCGCGTGCACGCGTGCGGCGTCGCGGTCCGACAGGAGGTAGTGCATGGTCGGCTCGCCGGACTTGTCGACGCGCACCTCGCCCGCGTCCTGGTCACGTGTGATGACGCCGACGCTCGAGTAGTGCGCGAGGCGCTTCATCACCTCGAGGTGGGACTGAGCGCCGCGCCACGACTGGAACGCCACCGAAGGCCCGGGTTGGCGGCCGCGGTCTCGTACACGGCGCCGTAGCCGGAGCCGTCGAGGTCGGCGTGCTGGGCGGAGTAGCGCGCCTGCATGGCACCTTCCCACGGACGCACCTCTTCGTCGAACTCCGCCCACACCGCCGTCGCGGGGTGCAGGCGCAGGTGCTTGCCGATGTTCGGGTTCGTCAGTCCTGAGCGACGCAGGAGCGCCGGCGTCTGGACCGCTCCGCCGGCGACCACGACCGCGCGAGCGCGGACCGTGACGGAGTGCCCGGTCGCGGTGCGGCCCGTCACCCCGGTCGCCCGACCAGCCGCGGTCTCGACCTTTCGCACGTCGACGCCCGTGTAGAGCCGCGCGCCGGAGCCCTCGGCATCCGTCAGCCATGTCTTCGTGACCGACTGCTTCGCGCCGATGCGGCACCCGTAGCCGCAACGGCCGCACTCGAGACTGGTGTCGCAGCCGACGACGTTGCGCTCGAGCGCGCCGACATGCCAGCCGAGGCTCGTGAGTCCGCGCTCCATGATGCGGTCGCGCGCCGACGGCGCACTGTACGCGCCGTTCACGCCGAGCCGCGCCCACACGGCGTCGAGGGCGGCGTCGAACTCGGGCGTCGTGAACTGCGGCACCCCGTTTGCGGCCCATTCCTCGCGCACGTGATGGGGTGTGCGGAACGAGGTCGAGAAGTTCACGACGGTGCCGCCGCCGAGGCATTGCGCCGACAGGATGCTGAGCTGGCCCTCGGCCGTGGCGGAGGGTCCTGGCGCGTACAGGCGGGCGAGTCCGCCGAGCTCGCTGCCGTCGAAGTCCCGATCGTCGTAGTAGGCGCCCTTCTCGAGAACGATCACCTCGAGCCCCCGCGCGGCGAGCACCGCGGCGGCCGTCCCGCCGCCCGCACCCGAGCCGACGACGACCACGTCGCAGTCGAGCGAGAGATCGGACTCCGGCGTCTGCGGGTGCAGCGGCGGCGTCGCCGCATCGGTGCGTGGGCCAGGAGGACCCGGATAGCCCATCGACGCCCACAGGGGTGAGGCGCCGTCGGCTCCGGGGGCGACGTAGTACGACAGCATCGCCGCGGACTTCAGGTTCTGGAACAGTACGCGCTTGAGGGGCACGCGCGAGTCCGACAGCGCGATGAGCGCGGCCTCGCGCTTCGCAGCCGGGAGCGTCGAGAAGCGGCGAGGGCCGATGCCCAGGAGCACGCCGCCGAGCGGCGTGTCCCACAGCGACAGCACGCGGGCGAGGAGCTCCGCCTCCTCCCTCCGCGGGTTCGCCTCGAGCATGCCCTCGGCGATCGGTACCGCGCCCAGCCGGGTGGCCGAGGGGATGCCGTTGCCGTCGCCGGGAGCGAAGGTGTCGAAGATGGACTCGAATGTCGCCCGCTGCGCTGCGGTCAACGTCATGGGTGCCTCCTGGTGCGCCGTTGCTGCGGCCAGCATGCACCATCCGTCGGGCTTCCGACAAGCGCTAAGTGAACCGCAATTCACTGCTGTCGATCGCCCGCGAAGGCCCTCCGACGCACCCACGTGAGAAGATTCTCATTCTCCGATCAGGCCTTTCCCGGAAAAGCGCTCTCACGTTCCGTCCAGGAAAACACCGGGAACCGTCCAGACACGATGAGGCAGACTCGGGGACTTGTGCGTCCGACCCGAAGGCGCACGGGCGCCGATACCCGCGGCGCGAAACCCGAAGGATCGTACGTTCGTCATGCATTCAGACCAGTCACCCACGCCTGCCCGCCGTTCACGCCGCCGCTTCTTCGTGCCCGCCGTCGCCACCGGAGCCGCCCTGGGCGTGCTCCTCACGACGGGCCTCACGCTCGCTTCTCCGGCACTCGCCGCAGCCGCCCCACTGGCCGCCTCGGCCATCGCCTCGGCCGCCGCACCCGAAGCGACCGCCGACTCCTTCCGCGACATCCGCGTCGATGCGCAGGGCACCCTGCTCTCGGCCCGCGTCGCGCTGAGCGACGCCGCCTCGGTCACCGCCGACATCACCGCCGCGGGGCTCGACCTGGGCATCGGCGACACCTCCGTCGACACCGCCGGCCTCGAGCAGGCGGCCGACCGCCTCGCGAAGGTCGACCTCGTTCCCATGCTCCTGGTTCCGGGACTCACCGCCGACGCGAGCGCCGTCACCGAGACGGTGAAGACACGTGTGGCAGAGCTGCGCGAACACCTCGCCGCCGCCAAGGAGAAGAAGGCCGCGGAAGAGGCGGCCGCGGCCGCCGCAGCCGCAGCCGCCGAGGCGCAGCGCCAGGCCGAAGCGGCCGCCGCCGCGCTCGCCGCCGCGAACACTCCCGAGGGCGCCAAGGCGATCGCGCGCCAGATGGCCGCCTCGCAGTACGGCTGGGGCGACGGGCAGTTCTCGTGCCTCGAGTCGCTCTGGAACAAGGAATCGGGCTGGAACTACCAGGCCTACAACGCCGGCAGCGGCGCGACGGGCATCCCGCAGTCGCTCCCCGGCAACAAGATGGCGAGCGCCGGCGCCGACTGGCAGACCAACGCCGCGACCCAGATCGCGTGGGGCCTCGGCTACATCGCCGGCTCGTACGGCACGCCGTGCGCCGCGTGGGGCCACTCGCAGGCCACCGACTGGTACTGATCAGTCAGCTTCGACCTGATACGGATGCCGCACCCCGGCCGCAGTCGCGGGGTGCGGCATCCGTGCTCTACGCGTGTGTGTGCGCGCCGGGTCCGTACAGCTCCGCGACCTTCTTCGACGTGAACCAGCCGTCGTAGGCGTCGGTCTTCGGCCAGCCCTCCGGCGAGTCCTGCCATTCCTCCTGGCGGCCGTACGGGAGCACGTCGATGAGCGGGAACGTGTGGCTCAGCTGCTCGGTGCCCCGGCCGTTCGTGTGCCAGGTGCGGTAGACGGTGTCGCCGTCGCGGAGGAAGACATTCACCGCGAAACCGCCGCCGGCGGGCGCGTCGACGTCGGCGCCGAACGGGCTCCCGGCGCTGGAGTACCAGTCCATGCGGTTGCCCGTGCGCTCCTTGTACTCGAGCGCCTCGTCGATCGGACCTTGCGTCACGATGACGAACCGGGCGTCGTACGCGTCGAGGAAGTCGAGCCGGGTGAACTGCGAGGTGTACCCGGTGCAGCCCGGGCAGTGCCACTGCTTCCCCTCGAACCACATGTGGTTGTAGACGATGAGCTGCGATCTGCCCTCGAAGACGTCGGCGAGGCGCACCGGACCGTACTCGCCCATCAGCGTGTAGTCGGGCATCTCCACCATCGGCAGCCTGCGGCGCTGCGCCGCGATGGCGTCGAGTTCTCGCGTCGCCGCCTTCTCGCGCACGCGGAGCTCATCGAGCTCACGTCGCCATTCCTCGGCATCGACGACGGGCGGAAGGGCGTTCTGGGTCGAGCTCTGCATCGGAACCTCCGAGTGTGCGAGTGCGTATGTTGACACTGTACACATCTGGATGCAGCGGTCAAGAGGGCGTCAGATCCGCCTCGCCTGCTCGCAGCTTCCACCCCCGGGGGGCCTCTCAGGAAACCGATCACGAAAACATAACAGCGAACTCTTGTCAGCGTTATCTGGCCGTTATAGAGTGCTTGCACGGT
>NZ_JBHJWS010000001.1:1384284-1440212 GCF_042266945.1 Microbacterium sp. NPDC056057 | reverse complement strand
GTAGTTGTTTTGCTGTGGCAGCTACCGGCATGTGATTGCAGGACACTCTTGGTGCAAGGGACAAGGGCCGGTCGGTAGCCTCTCCGACCGGCCCTTCACTTTTGCCTTTTGACCAGGGCATCTGCGATCGCCCGGCCACCCATCGGCGAGGTCCGTCGACGCCCGCACACCCGCGCGTCGAGGCGCACCCGGGAAGATCACGAAAAGATCACAGAAAACGCTTGTCAGCGTTATCTGGCCGTTATAGAGTGCTTGCACGGTAGTTGTTTTGCTGTGGCAGCTACCGGCATGTGATTGCAGGACACTCTTGGTGCAAGGGACAAGGGCCGGTCGGTAGCCTCTCCGACCGGCCCTTACTCTTGCCCTCTGCTCTAGTGGCTGACCGCCTTCTCGGCGCCGATGCCGGTGAGCGAGCGCACCTCCATCTCGGACTGCTTCTTCGGGTCCTCCGGCGTCTTGTCGAGCACGCTGACGATCCAGCCGAGGAAGAAGGCGAGCGGGATCGAAATGATGCCGGGATTCGACAGCGGGAACCACGCGAAGTCGATCGCGTCGGTCTTCAGCATCGACGTCTCGGAGCCCGAGACCACCGGCGAGAACACGATGAGCAGGATCGCCGAGGCGAGCCCGCCGTACATGCTCCACAGCGCGCCCTTGGTCGTGAACCGCTTCCAGAACAGCGAGTACACGATCGTGGGGAGGTTCGCCGAGGCCGCGACGGCGAACGCGAGAGCCACCAGGAACGCGACGTTCTGGCCGTTCGCTCCGATGCCGCCGATGATCGCGACGATGCCGATGATGACCACCGTACGGCGCGCGACCTTGACCTCGGCGCCCGGCTCGGGCTTGCCCTTCTTCACGACAGACGCATAGATGTCGTGCGCGAACGACGCGGCGGCGGTGATCGTGAGGCCGGCGACGACCGCGAGGATCGTCGCGAACGCGATCGCCGAGATGAGGCCGAGCAGCAGCGGTCCGCCCAGCGAGAACGCGAGCAGCGGGGCCGCCGAGTTCGGGCCGCCGGGCGCCGCGGCGATGACCGCCGGGCCGACGAGAGCGGCGGCACCGTAGCCGAGGACCAGCGTGAAGACGTAGAAGATGCCGATGAGCCAGATGGCCCAGACGACGGACTTGCGCGCCTCCTTGGCCGTGGGCACCGTGTAGAAGCGCATCAGCACGTGAGGCAGTGCCGCGGTGCCGAGCACCAGGGCGAGACCCAGCGACAGGAAGTCGATCTTCGAGGTGTCCGAGACGCCGTACTTGAGGCCCGGGTCGAGGATCGCCGGGTTCTCGGCGACGGCCACGGCCTTGTCGAGCAGCGCCGAGAAGTCGAAGCCGTTGAGCGCCAGCACCCACACCGTCATCACACCGGCGCCCGCGATGAGGAGCACGGCCTTGATGATCTGGACCCAGGTGGTGCCCTTCATGCCGCCGATGAGCACGTAGAGGATCATGAGCGCGCCCACCACCGTGATGACGACGGCCTGGCCGAGCTGGTCGCCGATGCCGAGCAGCAGCGACACCAGGCCGCCGGCGCCCGCCATCTGTGCGAGCAGGTAGAAGAAGCAGACCACGAGGGTCGTCGTCGCCGCGGCGATGCGCACCGGGCGCTGCTTGAGGCGGAACGACAGCACGTCGGCCATCGTGAACTTGCCGGTGTTGCGCAGCAGCTCCGCGACGAGCAGGAGCGCCACGAGCCACGCGACGAGGAAGCCGATCGAGTAGAGGAACCCGTCGTAGCCGGTCATCGCGATCGCTCCGACGATGCCGAGGAACGACGCCGCCGACAGGTAGTCGCCGGCGATCGCGGAGCCGTTCTGGCCGCCCGTGAACGAGCGGCCGGCGGCGTAGTAGTCCGCCGCGGTCTTGTTGTTCCGGCTGGCGCGGAACACGATCACCATCGTGACCGCGACGAACGCGCCGAAGATGGCGATGTTGAGCCAGGGCTCACCCGGCGACGTGGTCGCCGCTTCCGTGAAGTGCCGCATCAGCGCGTCTCCCCTGCGTTCTCGAATTCGCCGGTCTCGATCTCGTCGCGGATCTCCTCCGCGAGCGGGTCGAGGCGCTTGTTGGCGTAGTGGACGTACCAGGTCGTGACGGCGAAGGTCGTGACGACCTGCGCCATGCCGAGGACCATCGCGATGTTGACGCTGCCGAACACCCGGATCGACATGAAGTCGTGGGCGTAGCTGGCGAGGAGGACGTACGCGAAATACCAGGCCAGGCACGCGCCCAGCACCGGGAAGACGAAGCTCCGATGCGTGCGCCGGAGCCGTTGGAATTCAGGTGATGCTTGCACCGCGCCGTAGTCGACCTCTGCGAGGTTCGTGGCGGCGCTGGGGGCTTCGTTGCCCATGGCGTCTCTCCTTCGAGGGGGATCGGCGCGCCCGTCGGCCGCGCCGCTGCGTTGACAGTGCGACCATGCTCGCGTTCGGCAGGTGCGGCTGGGGGCGGTCGCCGTTCGTCGTCGGTGAGCGGCGGCCACGGTGCGACGAACGGCGGTCGGTTGACGACGAACGACGGCTACGCTGGCCGCATGCCCGAGTCGATGCTGCTCGCCGCTGCCGCCGGCGTCCTGGCCGGGGCTCTCGCGGTCGGCGTCGTGATCCTGCTCCGGCGCATCGTGGTGGCATCCAAGGAGCTCGGCACCGACGTCGAGCAGGCGACCTACCAGACCCTCCACCTCGCGAGCCGGGCCGCCAAGCACCTGCGCGGCGGCATCGCCGAAGGCGACGCGACCCGGGCCGGTCGCCATCTCAAGGCTCTCCTCGGGTGCGAGACGCTCGCGCTCGTCGACCCGTCGGGCCACGTGACCGTCGAGGGGGACGACGCCGTCCGCGAGGTCGCCGGGCAGCTGGCCGCCGAGGCGCGCGCGTCGGGTCGCACGCAGATGCAGCGACGGGCGCGGATCGGCGAACGGGAGACGGATGCTGTCGCCGCGCCGATCCTCGCGGGCGGCGTGCCCGCCGGGGCCATCGTCGCGTTCGCGCCGCGCGTGCGGGCCGGGCTCGTGCGCGCGACCGGCGAAGTGGCGGACTGGGTGGCGGCCCAGGTGGAGCTCGGCGAGCTCGACGCATCGCGCGCGGCCCTCGCCGAGGCCGAGGTGCGCGCGCTCCGCGCGCAGATCAGCCCGCACTTCATCTACAACTCGCTGAACGCCATCGCCTCCTTCATCAACACCGACCCGGCGAAGGCCCGTGACCTCGTGCTCGAGTTCGCCGACTTCACGCGGTACTCGTTCCGCCGGCACGGCGATTTCACCACCGTCGCCGAGGAGCTCCGCTCGATCGACAGCTACCTGAAGCTCGAGCGCGCGCGGTTCGGCGAGCGCCTGAAGGTGACCCTGCAGATCGCACCCGAGGTGCTGTCGACGGTGGTGCCGTTCCTCTCCATCCAGCCACTCGTCGAGAACGCGGTGCGCCACGGTCTCGAGGGCAAGGAGGGCGGCGGCCACATCACGATCGAGGCCTCCGACCAGGGGGCGTTCGCCGAGATCAGCGTCGAGGACGACGGCGTCGGCATCGATCCGGTCGTGCTCGAGCGCGCGCTCGCCGGCGGCGCGCCGGGTGAGCACGTGGGCCTGCGCAACGTCGACGCACGGCTGCGGCAGGTCTACGGCGACGAGCACGGGCTCGTCGTGGACACGAACGTCGGTGCGGGCACGCTGGTGCGGATGCGCGTGCCGAAGTCGCAACCCGGCCGGGTGGCGGCATCCACCGGTCCCGTCCGTGCGACGGCGACCCTCGAGCGGCCCGAGGGGAGGCGCGAACCGTGATCTCGGTGCTCATCGCCGACGACGAGCAGCCCGCGATCGACGAGCTCGCGTTCCTGCTCGGGCAGGACCCGCGCATCGGCGTCATCCACCAGGCGCCGTCGGGGGCCGAGGCCATCCGGCTGCTCACGCGGGAGAGCGTCGACGCCGCATTCCTCGACATCCACATGCCCGGTCTGAGCGGCTTCGACCTCGCGCGCGCCCTGCAGCGGTTCGAGCGCCGGCCGGCCCTCGTCTTCGTGACCGCCGACGAGGAGAGCGCCCTCGAGGCCTTCGACCTCGCGGCGGTGGACTACCTCCTCAAGCCCGTGCGCACCGAACGGCTGCATCGGTCGGTCACGCGCGTCATCGAGGCGATGAAGGCGCAGGCTGCGCCGGCGACGGATGCCGCGGCCTCGGCCCAACCGGAGCTCATCGCCGTCACGCTCGGCGGAACGACGCGCATGATCCGGCGTGACGAGGTGCGGTACGTGCAGGCCCAGGGCGACTACGCGCGGCTGCACACCGAGGAGGCGAGCTACCTCGTGCGCGTGCCGATGTCGGATCTCGAGCGGCAGTGGTCCGATGCGTTCGTGCGGATCCACCGCTCCTACCTCGTCGCGATCCCCCACCTCGCGCGCCTCCGGCTCGGGGGCGACCACCCCAGCGTCACCGTCGGCGGTGCCGAGCTGCCGGTGAGCCGGCGGTGCCTTCCGGCGCTCCGCGAGAGGCTGGAGTCGACGACGATCCGGCCGCGCGCATGACCTCGGGCGACGCCGACGCAGCACCCGACCGGCGCCCGCCCTCGCCGGGCCGGGTACGCGTCACCGCTCCGCACGCAGGCTCCCCCGCAGCATCCGTCCGCTCGTCGTCGCCGGAGGCGGAGGGAGGGCCCACGAGCGACATCGCCGGCGTGTACGTGCGCTCGCTGATCCGTTCGCAGCTGAGGCTCGGGATCGTGTTCGCGCTGGGATTCGTCGTGGCCACCGCGCTGTTCGTGCTCGCCATCGCGCTCGTCCCCCAGCTCGACACGACGTTCGTGCTCGGCGTGCCGCTGTCGTGGCTGCTGCTGGGGGCCGGCGTCTACCCGCTCGCCATCACCGTCGGCGGACTCTACGTGCGCGCGGCGTCGCGCAACGAGGCGCGCTACCGGGCACTGGCGGAGGACGAGTGAACCCCGCGATCGGCTACGTCGCGATCGTCGCGGTGGCCGTGGCGTCGGCGCTCATCGGCTTCTACGGCCTGCGGGTGTCGCGCACGACGAGCGACTTCTACGTCGCGAGCCGCACGGTGCGCCCCTGGTGGAACGCGTCGGCGATCGGCGGCGAGTACCTGTCGGCCGCGTCGTTCCTGGGGATCGCCGGCCTCATCCTCCTGACCGGCTCGTCGGCGCTCTGGTTCCCGATCGGGTACACGGCCGGATACCTCATGCTGCTGCTGTTCGTGGCCGCGCCGCTGCGCCGCTCGGGGGCGTACACGATCCCCGACTTCACCGAGGCGCGGCTGGACTCCCTGTGGGCGCGGCGCGTGACGAGCACGCTGGTGATCGTCATCGGGTGGTTCTACATCGTGCCCCAGCTGCAGGGCGCGGCCCTCACGGTGCGGATCACGACCGGCCTGCCCTCGTGGGTGGGGTCGCTCGCCGTCGCGGTCATCGTCGCGGTGGTGGTCGCGGCGGGCGGGATGCGCTCGATCACCTTCGTGCAGGCGTTCCAGTTCTGGTTGAAGCTCACGGCGCTCGCGATCCCGGTGGTCACGATCCTGCTGCTGGTCGGCGATGTGCAGCCCGCATTGCCGCCGGTCGAGGCGTTCCCGCCGAGCGCAGGTCCTGGCGACCTCGAGGTCTACCGCACGGTGTCGCTCATGGTGGCACTGCTGCTCGGCACACTCGGACTCCCCCACGTGCTCGTGCGCTTCTACACGAACCCCGACGGCGTCGCCGCACGTCGCACGACCGTCATCGTGCTCGTGCTGCTGTCGGTGTTCTACCTCTTCCCCACCGCATTCGGCTTCCTCGGCCGCACGTTCGCGCCCGATCTGGCGCAATCGGGCGATGCCGACGCACTGGTCCTGCTGCTGCCAGGGCGGCTGATCGACGGGCCCCTCGGCGATGTGCTGACGGCGTTCGTCATCGCGGGGGCGTTCGCGGCGTTCCTCTCCACATCGTCGGGACTCGTCGTGTCGCTCGCCGGCGTGATCAGCCAGGACCTGCTCGGCGGCAGCGTGCGCGGGTTCCGCATCGCGGCGGTGCTCTCGTCGTTCGTCCCCCTGGTCGTCGCACTGGCCACCGAGCCGGCCGGGCTCGCCGGCAGCGTCGGCCTGGTCTTCGCGTTCACCGCGTCCACCCTGTGCCCCGTGCTGCTGCTCGGCATCTGGTGGCGGGGCCTCACGGCACGCGGCGCGATCGCGGGCATGCTCACCGGCGCGGTCCTCTCCGGCGTCGCGATCCTGGGCGGCGGGCTCGTGACGGCGGGATTCCCCGCCCTGCGCCCGTTCCTCGAGCAGCCCGCCGCGTGGACCGTCCCGGTCGCGGTGATCGTGACCGTGGTCGTCTCGCTCGGCGATCGCCGCGGCATCCCGCGCGGCACCGACCGATTCCTCACCCGGCTTCATGTGCCGGAGCCGCTGCCCTCTCACCCGAGCGACGGCTGAGCCGAGCGTCGTGCCCGAGGGGCAGCATCCCGGATCAGACGCCCCCGCCCCCGCCACCGCCACCGCCGCCGCCCGCGGAGCCGCCGCCCGACGACCCGCCGGACGTGGACGACGACGAGGCCGAGGTCGACAGGTTCGAGATCCCGGCCGAGAACGCCGCCGCGTTGAAGCCGGTCGATCCCGAGTACCAGCCTGGGGAGTTGCCCGAGCCGTACAGCACGGCGAGCTCCTCGGCCCACTTCTTCTCCTGGCCGAACACCACCGCGTACGGCAGCAGGGTCTCGTACAGCTTCAGCTTCATGCGCGGGTCGGAGACATCGACGCGCACGCGCTCAGCACCCTGCGGAGACTGCAGCATGCGGATGCGGTCGGCCTCGGCCCACTCGATGAACTCCTTCAGCCCGAGCAGGTGGTCGCGCGTCTCGGCGCCGGCGGCGGTGAGGGGCTTGCGCGACACCATCCCCGCGACGAGCAGCACGACGAGCACCGAACCGATGATCAGCAGGATCGGCACCCACGCCGTCACGTAGCCCGCCAGCGCGCCGATGCCGAAGAGCAGCACGAGGACCGCGGACACGATCGCGATCACGACCGGCCAGGCCCGGGCGCTCAGCGGCACCTTCCGCCGGAGTCCGCGCGACGACAGCTCCGCCGACGCCGCCTTCAGCACCTTCTGCGCCGTCGTCGAGAACCTCGTGTCGGAGCGGCCGAACTCGAACTCCTCCCCCGCCATGCCCATCGGGAACAGGCCGGGCAGCAGCATCCGTCCGTCTCCGTCGGCGAGGGACGGGTTCACGAGCACGGCCTTCAGCTTCGTGCCGCCGAACCACTTGGGCGGGCCTTCTTCGATACGGATGCTGCCCACCACCGCCTGCTCGAGCACCTCGGCCGGGATCGCCTTCGTGGTGCGGCCGAGCAGCACGGCGCTCTCGAGGGCGTCGATGCCGCGCGGCGGCGTGTACTCCGCGATGATGACGGGGCGTCCGGGCTCATCGCGCAGATGGCGACGGCGGGTCACGGCCGCCAGCACGAAGGCGGTGCCGAGTCCGAGCGCGGCCACCCCGCTCTGCAGCCAGCCCCACGGCGACGCGAGATAGCTCGGGTCGAACTCGGTGAACGTGTCAGGGTCGAACCCGATCGCGATCGTCAGCGTCTGGTACGGCTGCACGTTCTCGACCGAGGCCGCGATCGTCCCCTCGGCATCTTCGATCGGGCAGGTCTGGGTCGAGCCCTGGGAGCCGACGTAGCAGGCCTGCGCACCCGTGCGCGCGGCCTCGAGGTCGGCGGGCATCGTCACGCGCGCGGTGATGCGGCCGAAGGGCTGCGGCCACTGGACACCGTTGACGTTCCAGTAGAACTCGTCGACCCCGGTGTCGGCGAAGTAGTGCGTGACGTTCTGGAGCGTGTAGGTGAAGACGTAGGTCTGCCGACCGTGGACGAAGTCGTCGGCGCGGGACGTCATCGAGTAGTAGCCGTCCTCGGACTCCGTCTCCTCGGCACGGGGGGCACCGGTCTCGTCCGTGATCGAGACGAGTTCGGGGTGCAGCGGTGCACCCAGATAGCTGTCGGGGATGGAGCGGCGCATGCCGCGGTTCTGGTCGAACTCGGGGAACAGTGCGACGAACGTCTCGACGACCGTCAGGGTGCTCGTGCCGTCCTCGGTGCGGCCCAGCTGGTACTCCACATCGAGGCTCTCGAACGAGAAATCGTCGACGCCCGCGTGCGCCGGGCTCGTAGTCAGGCCCGCGAGCAGCACTCCGGTGAGCAGGGCGAGCACCAGCCCCACGACTCCGAGACGATGCGTGCGCCACGACGCGACTGCAGAAGACGCCATGGGGCCAGCCTAGGGTCGGTGCGAGGCTCTAATCTTGACGCTATGACCGATCGCCGTCTCGCCATCGACGCGTGGGAGAGTCTCTTCCGCGCGCAGCACGAGGTGTTCGGCGACATCAACGACGACTTCGACGACGAGACGCTGAGCCAGGCAGAGTACGACGTGCTCCTCACGGTCACCCGCGCCGACGACCTCACCGCACGTCTGCGCGACGTGACGGCGAACATGCTGATCAGTCAGCCGAGCGTCTCGCGCCTCGTCGACCGCATGGTCGCGCGCGGACTGATCACCAAGTGCGCCGACCCCGACGACGGGCGCGGCGCGCTGGTGCACGCGACGGATGCCGGCGCCTCCTTGTTCCGCCGCATCGCCAGTGCCCACGGCAAGGCCATCGCCGAACGCATGTCGCTCCTCTCGGACGACGAGCTCTGCCAGCTGCGCGACCTCACCGCGAAGCTCCGCAAGAAGCAGCCCAGCTGCTGACGTCGGGGCGTCGGGCTATGGCGTCCGGCGCCGGAGCGTGAGCGACGCGAGGATCAGCGCGCCCACGGCGAACGCGACCACGATGAGCAGGGGCCCGAAGACCTCCCAGCCCTCGTCGCCGTCGGTGACCGCGTTGATCGTGTCGATGGCGTAGCTCAGCGGCAGGATCTTCGAGATCTGGTACAGCGCCTCGGGCATGTCCTCGCGGGGCATGAACAGCCCGCCCAGGATGATCTGCGGGAACACGATGAGCGGCATGAACTGCACCGCCTGGAACTCGGTGCGTGCGAAGGCGCTCGCCAGGAGCCCGAGCGCGGTGCCGAGGATCGCGTCGACGACGGCGACGAGCCCGAGCTGCCAGAGCGGGCCGTCGACCTGGAGTCCGCACACCCACACCGCGAAGGTCACGGTGATGACCGCCTGCAGTGTCGCCATGAGCCCGAACGCCAGCCCGTACCCGACGATGAAGTCGGCCTTCGCGATCGGCGTCGTCATGAGCCGCTCGAGGGTCCCCGACCGTCGCTCGCGGAGCGTCGTGATCGAGGTGATCAGGAACATCACGATGAACGGGAACAGTGCCAGGATCGGCCCGCCGAACTGGTCGAACACGCCCTCCTGGTCGCTGAACAGCCACGCGAACAGGCCCACGAGCAGGCTCGGCGCGACGAGCATCAGCGCGATCGAGCGCGGGTCGTGGCTGAGCTGCCGCAGCACCCGCCCCGCCGTCGCGGTGGTCAGCACCCCGTTCATGACGCGCTCCCCTCGTCCGCGTGGTGCGCATGCTCGGCCTGCTCGCGCGCCTCTCGGCGGGTGAGCGGATGCTGCGCCTCGGCCTCCGTGCGAGCGTGCGCGTCGCGCTCGATGAGCGTGAGGAACGCGGCATCCGGGTCCGTCGTCCCGGTGTCGGCGAAGAGGCCGTCGGGGGTCGTGTCGGCGATGATGCGGCCCGCGCGCATGAGGACGAGGCGGTCGCACCGGAGGGCTTCGTCCATGACGTGGCTCGAGACGATAAGGGTGGCACCGGCGTCGGCGAGGCCGCGGAAGACCTCCCACAGCTCGGCGCGCAGCAGCGGATCCAGGCCCACCGTGGGCTCGTCGAGCACGAGCAGCTCGGGCACGCCGAGCATGGCGACCGCGAGCGAGACGCGGCTCTCCTGTCCGCCCGAGAGCGAGTCGATGGTCTGGTCGCGCTGGTCGGCGAGGCCGACCTGCTCGATGACGCGATCGACGTCGGTGCGGGGCGCGTCGACGAGGCGCGCGAAGTAGCGCAGGTTCTGCTGGATCGTGAGGTCGCCGTAGACCGAGGCCGCCTGCGTGTCGTACGCGACACGCTTGCGCAGCGCGCGGGAACCGGCCGGTTCGCCGAGCACCGTCACGTCGCCGCCCGCCACCTTCTGCACGCCCACGATCGAGCGCATCAGCGTGGTCTTGCCGCACCCCGACGGGCCGAGCAGGCCGGTGATCTGCCCCCGCGGAATGTGCAGATCGAGCCCCGTGAACACCTCGGTCCTGCCGCGCGTGACGTGCAGACCACGCACGCTCACAGCATCCGTCTCCGCATTGTTCGTCACGAGACGAATAGTGCTCCCCCGCCACCTCGTCGTCAACGAGACGCGCGGCACGGATCACCAGCGGTTTCGGACCTCCTCGGCGAAGCCCACGATCCCGTCGAAGGCGACGATGTCGCCGTTCGGCACCGCGAAGGTTCCTGCCCATCGTCCGAAGCACTGGTCGGTGCGGGAGGCGACGATTCCGAGGTCGGTGCGGGTGACCTTGTCGTAGAAGGGCGTGAAGGATGCCTCGAGCCCGCCGCCGCTGATGCGCCAGGGCGTCCGCCAGTCGGCGATGTCATAGTCCCAGTCGAGCTCGTCGTGGATCTTGTGGAGCCGTCCGTCGAGGAAGACGGCGTTCTCGGTCGACCCCGTGCCCGCGGTCCACCGTCCGCCGACCTGGATGCCGATCGTGCGCCCGCCCGAGCTGCCGGAACCCGCACCCCAGTTCCAGCTGATGTCGTACGGCCATCGTCCGCGGCCGTGGTCGAGCACCGCCCACGACTCGCCCGCAGGCACGTCGTACGTGGTGCTGCCGATCGTCACCGACCCCGAGGCCGGGCGCGCGACGTCCTTGACCGTGTACTGGAAGCGGCTCGTGCTCCACGGCACCACCACGGCCAGACGCTCGTGGTGCTCGGGGAGCGCGGCGAAGACGTCGAACGAGGCATCCGGAATCCGCGCGCGCAGCCGCGCACCCCCGGCCTCGGGGACGATCTCGATCTCGAGGTCCTTCGCGCGCCCGCGCGCAGGACCGCTCTCGACGTTCGCCGGGAGCTCGACGTCATGTGCCGGCGCCACCGTCGCGCTCTTGCCCCAGGCGCGCTCGGTGGCGCGGTCGAACACCCACACCTCGTGCACCGCGGCGTAGTCGATCGACGACACGGTGAGCGCGAGGATGTGGGTCGGCGTCGTGATGTTCCAGTACTCCCACCGCTTGTTGCGGCCGAGTCCGCGACCGATGCCCGACGTGTCGACGAGGGGCTCTCGCGCCCACCCGATCGCGTCGGGGTTCACCCGACCGTTCGGGAGTGTGAGCGACACGGGTGCGGTCAGCTCACGCTCGGGGCGTGCGTGATCGGCGGGATGGCGCGGGCGTGGGCGCGCGGAGGAGTCTGCGGTCATCGGCATCCTTGCTGACGGTCCGGGGTCGGGTGGTTCGATCCTAGGCGGACGTAGTCTGGCGCCATGCACACGCGCGCCCAGGCGAGGCTGCAGGTCGTCGCCGGTCCGATGTTCGCCGGGAAGTCGGAGGAGCTGCTGCGCCGCGTCCGCCGCGCGCGCATCGCAGGGCTCGAGGTCGAGGTGGTGAGTCACGCCCTCGACGACCGCCGCGGCGAAGGGCTGGTGAGCTCGCACTCCGGGCTGAGCGTGCCCTCGCGCTCGGTGCCCGACGTGGCGGCGCTCGTCGCCGGCGTGCACGGCCGCGGCCTCGACCTCGTCGCGATCGACGAGGCGCAGTTCTTCGGCACCGACCTCGTGGCGGCCGTCGACGAGCTCGTCGCGGGAGGCGTGACGGTGGTGGTGTCAGGGCTGTGCGTCACGTTCGACGGGCGCCCGTTCGAGCCGCTCCCGTCGCTGATGGCGATCGCCGAGGACGTCCTCAAGCTCACGGCCGTGTGCGCGATCTGCGGCGAGGACGCGGCCTTCCACCAGCGCATCGCCGCCGACACCGCCGGCGACCCGCGGGTGCCGACCGCCGCGCAGGTCGGCGGCATCGAGTCCTATCAGGCCCGCTGCCGCCGCCACTTCACCGGCCGACGCGCCTGAGCCCGCAGCATCCGTCCCGCGTCCCGGCGCTCGCTCACCGTTGGGCGCTCGGGTCCCTCGCTCGCCGGCGGCTCAAGTGTCACAACACGCGGAATCACCGTAGACACCCCGCGTGTCGCGCCACCTGGATCCCGGCACCCCGGTGCCCCTGCCTCGCACCCGAGCTCAGGTGTCGGAACGCGCGGAATGGTCTCGCGCACCCCGCGTGTTGCGCCACCCGATTCCCCGGCGCCGCGCCGGCGGCCCTGCCTCGCACCCGAGCTCGGGTGTCGGAACACGCGGAATCGTCGTGCACACCCCGCGCGTTGCGTCACCCTGACCGGTGTATCGGTCGGCGACGGGGCTCCTCCACAGGTAGCGCTTTCCCCAAGGAGTCCCCAGATCGACGCGGGCTCCGTCATCGCACCGGCCGCGCGAAGCATCGTCGTCGTGTGTCAGCTCGGCCTTCTCCATTGCCGGCGTTCCTCGGCGGCAGCTTCTCAGTCGCCGACGCCCGATCCGCGGGCGTGTCCTCGGGACGACTGCAGGCGCGTGACCTGGATGCGCCGTTCCATGGAGTTCGCCAGGTCGCCGCGAGTGCGCCCCCGGACGGAGATCTGTCCATCGACGACATCGCCAGGCAGTCGGAGTGGCGCAAGATCCGGGCATATGCGCGTGTGATGAGGCCGCACGCCTTCCTCGCAGGCCGCACGGCGGCCGTGCATCTCGGGCTGTCCGTGGGTCCGGGCGCTCTGCTCGAAGTCGGCGTGCTCGCACCGAACCGCGCTCCGCGAGCGAGAGGAGTGCGCGGCGTCAAGGTTGCGCCTCACCTCGCGAACGTGATCACGCACGAAGAGGTGCGGACGACGGATGCGGTGTCGACGTGGGCGATGCTCGGCGCAGAGCTGACCATCCGCGAGCTCGTCTCTCTCGGCGACCAGATCGTGCGTATCCCCCGCGATCGTCGGGGAGCCCTCCTACCGCGGCAGCAGTTGGGCACAATCGATGACCTCGGCAACGTCGTCGCCGCCGGGAGGCGACGCGGCATCGGCCGCCTGCAGGAGGCCCTGCCGCTCGTCCGGGTCGGCAGCGCCTCTCCGCTCGAGACGGACTTCCGATTGGATGCTGCGGCCGGCGGTCTCCCGACCCCAGAGCTGGACGTTGAGATCCATGATCGAAACGGCACGCTGCTGGGCATCACGGAGTTCGTGTTCTCCCAGTTTCGGACAGCAGTCGAGATCGAGGGCGATCATCATCGGACCGACCGCACACAGTGGAACCGCGACATCGACAAGTACGCCGCCTATGCGGCTGAGGGGTGGGAGGTCGTGAGGCTCACCTCCGCTCACGTCAGAGGAAATCGCAGTGCCGTCGGCATCGTGCGCTCTGTTCTCCTCCGTCGCGGCTGGATGCCGGCGCATTCCTGACGCTCGCGTTGCCCCGTCGGATCCGGGCCGCCTTCGGGTGTCACGACACGCGGCATCTCCACGGCCATCCCGCGTGTTCCGTCACCTGAACGGGCCTCACTGGCGCATGCGGCGTGCGCGGGTGTCACGACGCGCGGCATCGCCGCAGCGACTCCGCGTGTTGCGCCACACGAAGCCACGAATCGTCGGCGGTGCAGTGGCCCGTTGGCGCGCCTCAGCACTCGATGACGTTCACCGCGAGGCCGCCCTCGCTCGTCTCCTTGTACTTGTGCGACATATCGATGCCGGTCTGCCGCATGGTCTCGACGACCGCGTCGAGCGAGACGTAGTGCGAGCCGTCGCCGCGCAGGGCGAGGCGCGCGGCCGTCACCGCGGTGGACGCGGCGATCGCGTTGCGCTCGATGCACGGGATCTGCACGAGTCCGCCGACCGGGTCGCAGGTGAGGCCGAGGTGGTGCTCCATCGCGATCTCGGCGGCGTTCTCGATCTGCCGGTTCGTGCCGCCCATCACGGCGGTGAGGCCACCAGCGGCCATCGCGCACGCCGACCCCACCTCGGCCTGGCAGCCGCCCTCTGCGCCCGAGATCGACGCGTTGGCTTTGAACAGCGAGCCCAGCGCGGTCGCGGTGAGGAGGAATCGACGGATGCCTCGGCGACGGTTCGCCTCCGCCACCTGTTCGTCGTCCCAGCCTGCGGCCTCCTCGGTGGTCGCCGCGTGCCCGTGATAGCCGAGCAGTGCGCTGCCGACCAGCTCGCCGTAGGGCGTCACCGCATTGCCGGCGCCCAGGCCGGAATCGGCGAGGAAGCGCCACCAGTACATCGCGACGGCGGGCAGGATGCCGGCAGCGCCGTTCGTCGGCGCGGTCACGACCCGCCCGCCCGCGGCGTTCTCCTCGTTGACCGCGAGCGCGAACGCGCCCAGCCACTCCCCCGGCAGCTCGCGACGGCCGTCGGCCTCGGCGGCCTCGAGCTGCTCGCGGATGGATGCTGCGCGGCGCTTGACCCCCAGGATCCCGGGGAGAACGCCCCCCGACTGCAGGCCGGCCTCGACGCACGCGGCCATCGCGTCCCAGATCGCGTCCAGCCCCTCGGCGATGTCCTCGTCGGGGCGCAGCGACTCCTCGTTGATGCGCGCGGCCTCCGCGATGGTGATGCCCCGCTCGTCACATACGGCGAGCAGTTCCTCCGCACTCGAGAAGTCGAGGGGAAACGCCGGGCGAACCCCTTCGGCCCCGGCGCCTGCCGAAGAGCCGCCTTCGCGACGGATGAAGCCGCCGCCGACGGAGTAGTAGGTCTCGCGCACGAGGAGTCCGGCATCCGTCCCCACCACCGGTTCGACCGCCCCGGACGAACCCGTCTCGCGCACGCCGGGCGCGGCGAGCGCACGCGCAGGTCCGTCGCCGCGCGAGGCCCACGCTTCGAGGGTCATCGCGTTGGGGTGGCCGGGCAGCCTGGTGCGCGGCGCGAACACGACGTCGCCCCGCTCGAACGGCACCGCATGCACCCCGGCCAACTCGAGCGCGCGATCGTCGTGCCAGGCGCTCCAGGCCGAGCGCACAGCATCCGGATCCACCGTCTCGGGTTCGAGGCCCCGCAGCCCCGCGACGACGGCGTCGGGTGTGCCGTGGCCGATGCCTGTTGCGCCGAGCGAGCCGAACAGCGTGCAGGTGACGCGGCCGACCTGCGGCAGAACCCCGCCTTCGCGCAGACGGACGACGAAATCGTAGGCGGCCCGCATGGGACCGACCGTGTGGGAGCTCGAGGGTCCTACGCCGATGGAGAACAGCTCGAACGCCGAGACGTAGGCGCTCATCGCGACCAGGCTAACCCGACAGGAGCGTGCACTCTGACTCCTGTTACCGACTCGATACGAGCAGGATGCCTCATCTCGCGCGCATTCGTCGTGCAGCCTGGCGGTCTCAGGCAGCGACAGGCCGGAACGAGATGAGGCCGACGGTGTTGCCCTCGGAGTCCTTGACGAACGCCTGCCACTCGTCGTGACCCGCCGGACCGAGGGTGTCGTCCTCGTGGGTGAAGATCACGTGCGGCGGCGAGACGACCTCGGCCCGATCGCCGATCCGCTCGAGGACCGCCGCGACGTCGTCGACGTGCAGGTACAACAGCGCGGTCGGGGCGTTGCGGTCCAGCAGCAGCCGCACGCCGTCGAGGTCGAAGAACAGCAGGCCCGGCGGATCGAACACCGCTTTCGCGTCGCTGCCGAGGAGGGCGGTGTAGAAGCCTGCGGCGCGCTCGAGGTCGTCGGCGTGCTGAGCAACCTGCACAAGTCTCATGGCGTCATTCTCGCGCCCGCTCCATCGGCGTGCCAGTGAGGAGACTCTTCCCGTGGCATGGGGCGGGGAGTATCAATGAGGTAGGCGATCCTGGAGGTTGGCGATGCTGTTCGTGCTCTATCTGATCCTGCTCATCGGCGGAATGGTGATCCTGGGCTTGTCCTTCGCGTCACCGATCCTGCCGGCCCTGGTCTTCGTCGCCGGGCTGCTCTGCATCGTGGCGGCCGTCGCGATCCCGGTCACCGCGGGAGCCTTCGAACAACGCCGGTAGGCAGGCGGCGCCTGCTCGCGGTGCACCCCTCGACGGGAACCGCTAGGCTCGGGAACTTCATCTGTCCCGGCTGTGGAGGTTTGCCGTGTCTGTTGTGGAGGAGCCGATCTGGCTCACGCAGGACGCTCTGCGTCAGCTGCAGGAGGAGCTCGAACTGCTTGTGCGCGAGGGCGCGGGGGACGAGCAGAGCCAGGTCCGCGCACTGGAACTGCGTGGCATCATCCGTCGCGCCCAGGTCGGCGAGCGCCCGGACGACGGCATCGTCGAGCCCGGGATGCGCGTGACGGTCGAGTTCGACGCAGACGGATCGCGGGAGACGTTCCTGCTCGGCTCCCGCACCCTCCTCGGCGCGGACTCCGACCTGGCCGTCTACTCCCCCGACTCACCGCTCGGCCAGGCGATCGCGGGGCTGCTCCCGGGCGACCGCTTCTCGTACGCCGCGCCCAGCGGGGCGACGATCGCGGGCGCCGTAGCGGACGCGGTCCCGCACAGCTGACAACGGGGTGATCGCCGCTACGGCGTCCACCACGGCCGTGACGGCAGGTCACCCACGCCGCCTCGCTCGTCGGGATTGACCGCGAGGACGTGATGAAGCTGGATGCCGCCGGACTCGAACGCGAGCCGTGACCCGGCCATATAGAGACCCCATACCTTCGCGGCGGGCAGCCCCACCTCGGCGACCGCTTCGTCCCAGTGCTCCACGAGGTTCGCGCACCAGTCGCGGAGGGTCATCGCGTAGTGCGGGCGGAGGTTCTCCTCGTGGAGCACCTCGAGGCCGACGTCCTGGGCCTCGGTGATGATCCTGCCGGAGCCGGTCAACTCACCGTCGGGGAAGACGTAGCGGTCGATGAAGCCTGTCGCGGCGGCCTCGCTGCGATTGTCGGGACGGGTGATGCAGTGATTCAGCAGGAGCCCGCCGACGCGCAGCCGGGACCGGAGGAAGCGGAAGTAGGCCGGATAGTTGCGCACGCCGATGTGCTCGAGCAGGCCGATCGAAGACACCGCGTCGAACCCGGTCTCCGCGATGTCGCGGTAGTCGCCGAAGCGCACGTCGGCGAGCTCGCCTAGTCCTTCGTCGGCGATCGCCCGCTGGGCCCACGACGTCTGCTCCCTCGAGAGCGTGACCCCCGTGGCGTGAACTCCACGACGCGCCGCGTACCGCACCATTCCGCCCCAGCCGCAGCCCACGTCGAGCAGCCGGTCGCCGGGCTTCAGTCGCAGCTTCTCGAAGACGAGCCGGTACTTGTTCTCCTGCGCCTCTTCGAGCGAGGCGTCGGGTGCCGGATAGCAGGCGCAGGTGTAGGTCATCGACGGACCGAGGACCCATTCGTAGAAGGTGTTCGAGACGTCGTAGTGATGGTGGATCGCCTCGGCGTCGCGGTGCTTGCTGTGCCGCATTCCGTTCGCGACGCGTCGCCAGCGCGGCGGCACCTCCTGCGGCGGCGGCGCGATCGGCCGAAGATGCTCGAAGCCGATCGAGCGGACGATGCGGGCCATGACCCGAGGCGACGGCCGGGGGAAGACGAGAGCGTCCGCGAGCCCTTTGAGCAGGTCGTACGGATCGCCGGGGTGCACGCCGTGGATGTCGAGGTCGCCGGCGATGTAAGCACGGGCGAGGCCGAGGTCGCCGAAGCCGGTCGCCAGATACGTCGTGCCCCGTGGTGTCTTCAGGTCCAGTCCGTAGGGCGCATCCACGGGTCCGGCCGAGCTTCCGTCGTAGGCGGTGAATCGCAGCGGCAGCCGTCCGCCGGCGAAGATCTCGAGGATCTCGGCGAGCGTGAGCTTTCGCGCCGGGTCGTCGGCCCCGCTGCCTCCGGCGGGCGCCGGGGGCGCAGCATCCGTCCCCCGCTCGTCGAATGTGGTCATCGTCGTTGCACCGCCTTCGCGTAGAGGTCGAGCAGTCGCGAGTCGGGGTCGTACCGCTCCTTCACGGCACGATATGCCGCCCCGCCGTACAGCGCGTCGAACTCCTCGCGGGAGTAGAACGCCTCGGAGTACAGCGACTTGTGCCCGTCGAGCTCGCTCACCTCGCGCTCGATCATCCGGTTCGTCTCCCCTTCGACGTTCCCCACCGGCACCGTCGACCAGAAGCCGACGTTCACATAGGTCTCGCGCGGCGGGATCGGGTACAGCGGCCAACCCGCGTCGTCACGCAGCCGCAGCGGACAGAGCCAGATCGGCTCGATGGGCACATGGGCGAGGAACCACTCGAGGAACTCGGCGCAGCGCGCGATGGGCACCTCGATGTCTTGGATGACACGCTCACGGGGCGGTCGGCCATGCAGCTTCTCGAGGCGATCGCCGACGTCGAACCGTCGTTCGAGCCTCATCAGGCTCGCGTACGACCGGCTGCGCCGGTACCGTCGGGGCCAGATTCGTCGGACGAACGGATGCTGCGCCCCGAACGCCTGCGAACACCAGAACCAGTCGGCATCCCATCGCCACAGATAGTCGTGAACGGTGAGCCGGTCGGCTATCGTGCCGTCGTCGTGCCGGATCGACCGGTAGTAGATCTGCTGACGGGTGTAGTCGCTGACAGGACCGGGTGCGGCCGCCTGCACGCCGATGCACAAGTAGGCCTCGTCGGCGCTGAACACCACGCCGTCGAGGTAGTCGACGCGAGCGTCACCGAAGTGGCCTGTCGCCACGATGCGATCCATCGCGGCCACGAGATCGGCGAGAGCGTGGAACCGAACATGTGTGAGCGCGACGAACGGCTCGACGCGCTCCAGCTCGATCCGCAGCCGCACCGCATAGCCGAGCGTGCCGTACGAGTTGGGGAATGCGCGGAACAGGTCGGCATGGTCGACCGGCGATGCCGTCACCACGCGCCCCGTGCCGGTGAGGATGTCCATCTCGCGCACCGACTCGTGCGGCATGCCGTTGCGGAAGGACGCGGACTCGATCCCGAGGCCCGTGACCGCGCCGCCGAGAGTGATCGTCTTGAGCTGGGGCACGACGAGCGGAGTCAGTCCGAACGGAAGGGTCGCAGCCACGAGGTCTTCGTAGGTGCACATGCCGTCGACGTCCGCGGTCCGCGAGAGGGGATCCACCTCGATGACTCCGGTCAGGCCCGAGGTGTCCAGCCCGCGGGCGTGGACCTTGCGCCGCGACCGGAAGAGGTTCGACGTCGGCTTGGCGAGCCGCACCGGGGCGGATGCCGGAACAGCCCGATAGCTCCCCACAAGGCGCTCGACGCCGGCGGCGTGGGCGTTCCGTGCATCGATCGCCGGGGCGGACACGCCCCCACGCTAGCCCGCGGCGGCCGACGGCGCACCCCATTCGGCTGCAGGGCGGCAGGGTGTCGCGCGCCGCCTTCGGCAAGCGTTCACCAACCCGTCAACCGGACAACGCTGGCGCCGACGCGCGGTGCGGCCCTAAGGTGTCGGACAGCGCGTCCAGGACAGCACACGACGCGACTTTTATCATCCGCAGCCGCCTGGGGGCGGCGCAACAGATGGGAAGTCGAATGTCAGAGAGCAAGCCGACGATCGTCCTCGTCCACGGCGCGTGGGCCGACGCTTCGAGCTGGAACGCCGTGAGCGTTCCGCTCCAGGCCGAAGGGTTCACGGTCCTCGCCCCGCCGAACGAACTGCGCGGACTGTCGTCCGACGCGGCGTACATCGCGTCGTTCCTCGCCCAGCGGACGAGCGGGCCCGTCGTGCTCGTCGGCCACTCGTACGGCGGCGCGGTCATCACGAACGCCGGCGCACACGGCGGCGACGTGAAGGCACTGGTGTACGTCGACGCGTTCATCCCCGACGAGGGCGAGACCGTCGTCGGCATCCTCGAGGGATCGGGTTCCGCCCTGGCGGTCGCGGATCCGACCACGGTCCTCGACGTCGCGGGCTACCCGGGCGCTCCGGAGGGCGCGGCCGAGGCGTTCCTCAAGCCGCAGACCGTCCATGACGCGTTCGCACAGGATCTCCCTGAGGCCGACCGATGGACGATCGTCGCGACGCAGCGTCCGGCCTCCTTCGTGGCGAACGTGACGCCGTCAGCCGCGCCGGCGTGGAAGACGATCCCGAGCTGGGCCGTGCTCGGCACCGAGGACCGCGTCATCCCGATCGACACGCAGCGCCGCATGGCGGAACGCGCCGGCGCCACGATCACCGAGGTCGACGCGTCGCACGTCTCGATGGTGTCGCAGCCGGACGCGACGCTGGAGGCGATCCGCGCGGCGGCGGCCTCGATCAGCTGACCGCCGACACCACGCACTGCGCCGGTATCGCACGCGGCTACGCCCGTGCGATACCGGCGATGTGGGTGTTGAACGGGAGGAACGGGGTCCGGATCCGGTAGCGCTCGATCGTCACGCTCTCGAACCCGGCAGAGCGGACGGCCTGTTCCAGATCCCGTTCGCACGAGCAGCCCTCGAACGTCCACGCCCACGGGCGGCGCAGAATCCGCTGCGCGACGCGGGTCGGCGTGCCGTCGGGGGCCGCGACGTGCTCGAGGAAGCGGAACGTGCCGCCCGGGCGCAGGATGCGCCGGATCTCGGCGAGCACGACTGCGGGATCCTGCACCGAGCACAGCACCAGCGAGGAGATCACGCTGTTGGCACTGCTGTCGGGAAGCCCGGTCTCTTCGGCCATGCGTTCCCGCAGGTCGAGGCCCATCCCGTACCGCTTCGCCGCGTCTCGGAGCGGCCCGTGCATGGATCGATTGGGCTCGACGGCCACGAGCCTGCTGCCCGCGGTGAGGTACCTCAGGTTGGCGCCCACGCCAGGACCGATCTCGACCACCTCGGCGGGAAGGTCCGCGAAGACGCGCTGCTTGTGCCGGCGCAGGTTGTGTTCGATGTACGGGTCCATCACCCGGAAGAATGCCGCGTTGAACGCGCCCCGCAGCGTGTGCTGCGGAAACTCGAACGCCGTTGTGCGGTCGTCAGCGGTCGTGGTGTCGGCCATGTCTCCTCCTGAGCTCAGGCTGTCGCTTGAGACCAGCCTGGGCCGCGGCATCCGTGTCGACAGGCGGGGAAGTACCTCAGTTCGACGGCGCAGAGCCCTCGCGCTGGGAGACGAACCAAGCGGCGATCTGTGCTCGCGACGTGAAGCCGAGGCGCAGCCGGATCCTTTCGACGTGTCCCTCGGCGGAGCGCTCGTCGATGCCCAGCGTCTGCGCGATCTCACGGTTGGTGCGGCCCTCGCTGACCAGAGCGGCGACCTGCGCCTGCCGCGGAGTCAGATCCCGCGGCGAGCGCCGCAAGCCGCGCAGGCCGAGGAACCGGCGGATCGGCGCCATGATGGCGTGCGCATCGCCGATGTAGGGCAGATGCGAGCGACCGGGGAGCACGACGAGTGTCGCGTCGGGGATGCCGTCGGCCAGGGCAGCGGCTTCCGCCACGGGGGCGGCGCGGTCCTCGGCCCGATGCACCACCAGCGTCGGGGCGCGGACCTGCGCGAGGAGGTCGCCGATGTCGAGGTCGTAGCTCAGCGCAAGGAGGGAGCGGGCGGTCTCAGCGGAGGACGAGGCCCGCTGATACCGGCCGAAGCCCTTCCGCATCGCGGACGTCGCGTCCGGCGCGAAGATGTCGGTGAGCACGTCGGCACCCAGGCCCCAGTGCGACTCGACCAGACCCAGCACGTGATCGCGTACGTCGGGCGGCGAGATGTTCGCGCCCGAGACCCATCCGCCGTACAGCACGAGCCGCCGCACGGTCTCCGGGTGCGCCGCCGCCCAAGCGACCGCGACGAGCGCTCCCATCGACGTCCCGACGACGTCGAACGGCTCCGGACCGACGAGCTCCGCCACCGCAGCCAGCTGCTCCAACTCGTACTGCAGCGAGGGCGCACGACCGGAAGGCGCAGACAGCCCGCACCCGGCGCGGTCGTAGCGCACGAGCCGGCAGCCTTCGGCGAGGCTCTCGTAGAACGCCCGCTCCTCCGGCATCTCCCAGCTCAGCTGCAGGTGGCTGAGCCACCCGCCGACATACACGAGCGCGCGCCCCTCGCCGACCGAGGCGTACGCGACCTCGGTGCCATCAGCCGTCGACACGCGACCGATGCGTTGCTGCACACGCCCATTATGACGACGCCTCTCCTCCGCAGCAGCGGGATCGATCGCGCCGCATCACGCCACACGAGACTTCACGGCTCTTGCCACGTCAGGCGAGGCTCGAGTTCGAGGTAGCGGGCGCAGCGGGCCGCAGCATCCTGAATCGCGTCCTCCTCGTCGGGAGCGAGGAGCCGCAGCCTGCGGATCTCGAAGACCACCGCCCGCTTCGTGAGCGTGCGCTTCATCCCGGCGACGACCTGGCCGTCGACGAGCGCCATGCCGATCACGGTCTCGCGCCCTCGCGACAGCAGCCCGTCGGCATCGAGCACCCAGCGCGAGTCCTGATAGCCGCGATACATCTCGTCGAGCACCTGGAGCAGGTGGCCTTCAGGCGACACGGATGCTGCAGGCCGGCCGGGTGCGTGCCAGTAGGTCCGATCGTCGTGATCGAACGACTCGAGTCGGTCGGCGGCGCCCGCAAGTCCACGGCGGGCATCGGTGAGGGTGAGTGTCGCCCAATAGGCGAGATCGCGCGCGGTGGCAGGACCGTGGGAGGTGAAGTAGCGCACCGCGAGCTCGACGAGCGCCTCGTCGCGATCCAGCCGCCGCGGCGCGTCGACGCGGTCGGAGAACAGTGCGTAGGTGTGCTCGCCCTCGCGCGGAACGCCGCTGCAGATGTGGGCGTGCAGCTCCAGATGGCCCGCCAGGAGCATGAGCTGCGTGCCCGTCAGCTCGTTTCCGCGCTGCGCCAAGGCGTCGGCGAGGTCGGCGCGGGTGCGATCGGGCGACGCGGCGAGGAGTTCGAGCACGGCGTCGGCGACGGCGCCCAGGCGATCGCCGAGCGGGACGAGCTGCTGATCCACGACGGGCAGCACCCGATCGCGGGTCAGCTCGAGGAGCCACAGCGCGTCATCGGCGTGGACGTAGTGCCACGTCGGACGCAGGACGTGCGTCCTGAGCACCCGCCCGCTCTCCAGCAGCCCGGCGAGGTCTGACTGCTGCGGGTGCCGCGTGCGGGCGGCGACGGCCCACGCCGACTGCGACGGATTCTCCGCCTGCACGGCGAGGAGCGACCGCACCACGTCTTCCGCACCGTCGACGGGTGCCGCGAGATGCTGCGAGTGCAATCGCCAGCGTGCGATGTCACGATCGGTGAGCACGTGACGAGCGTATGCGCCAGGCGTGCCAGGGTCGACGGTCGCCGTCGTCGACCCAGGCGGCGCGGAGCTCACAGCATGGCGGTGAGCACGCCGCCGTCAGCTCGCACCGCGGCGCCGTTGGTCGCCGAGGCGAGCGGGCTCGCGAGGTAAGTGACGAGCTGCGCGATCTCCCCAGGGTCGATGAACCTCTGCAGCAGTGTCGTGCTGTTCTGCCCGATGATCGCGTTCTTGATCGCGTCGACGGGCGCGGACTGTGAACCGGCGATGGCCTCGACGGTCGCCGCGACGCCGTCGGAATACGTCGGGCCGCCGAGCACGGTGTTGACGGTGACGGCGGTGCCGCGCGTGAGCTTGGCGAGGCCATTGCCGAGGGCGATCATGGCTGCCTTCGTGACGCCGTAGTGCACCATGTCGGCCGGGACGTTCACGCCGGACTCGCTGCTGACGAAGAGGATTCGACCCCACCCCCGCTGCAGCATGCCGGTGAGGACGTGACGCGACAAGCGCACGCCGCTCATGACATTGACCTCGAGATAGCGTGCCCACTCCGCGTCGGAGATCGACGCGAACTCCGCGAGCCCGAACAGGCCGACGTTGTTGATGAGGATGTCGACCTCACCGAGGTCGTCAAGAAGTCGAGCCGCGTCCGCCGGCACGGAGAAGTCCGCCACGAGCCCCGTGTGGTCTTCGCCAGGGTGCTCGGTGCGCAGTCGGGCCACCGCGGCCCTGACTCGTTCCGAGCTGCGCCCGTTCACGATGACGCGCACGCCCTCTGCGGCGAGCGCGGACGCGATGGCGAACCCGATCCCCTGCGTCGATCCGCTGACGAACGCCGTCCTGCCCTGCAGCTGCACATCCATATGTCTGACTCCTCCGCGATGCGCACAGCATCCGTTTTACTTGCTTGAGAAAGTGAATCTACGCGGAATAACTTTCCTGAGCAAGCTTTGTGCGCCCTGCGATGCGGGCATCGGCGGTGCCGTAGCCTCGAACCATGCCGTCAACACCGCCCGTGCCGACCGGCCTCAGCGCGGAACAGCTCGAGGTGTGGGCATCCGTCGCCACGCTCCTCGAGCGTCTGCCCGCAGCGCTCGATGCTCAGCTTCAACGCGACAGCGGCCTGACCCACTTCGAACACGGGCTTCTGTTCGCGCTCGACAGCGCACCCGAACGCACTTTGAGGATGAGCACACTCGCGGGCTATGCGAGCAGCACCCTCTCGCGACTGTCGCGTGCGATCTCCCGCCTGGAGCGGAAGGGCCTCGTGCGGCGCCAGATCGACCCGAGCGATGGGCGCGTCACCCTCGCCGTTCTGACGGACGAGGGGCACGACCTGCTCGTGGAGTCGACGCCGGCGCACCACGCGCTCGTCGAGCAGCTGGTCTTCGCGCCGCTCACGCCGCAGCAGGTGCGTCAGCTCGGCCTGGTCAGCCGGCGCCTCGCTCAGGCCATCGACCCGGCCGAGACCTGGAGTCCAGCAGGCGGGCGGAGCCGACCGGCCTGACCGGGGCATCGAGACTGCCCGTCCCCTATACTCCACTGAAGTATCCCCCAAATACGACGCCGTATTCCTCAGATACGTCGACGTATCCCCGAAGCGGGCCCCACCCGCCGTCCATCGGAGTGCATGTGGTTCGAGTGCAGCCGAACACGCCCATCAGTAGCGATGCCCCCACGCGGGCGGCCGTCCGCGCCGCACAGCGGCGGCGGCGGTCCCTGCTGCTGCTCGGAGTGATCCTCGTCCTCGTCGTGGCGATCGCGGTCGTCCTCGGCATCTTCCTCACGCGCGGGACCGGGGGTGAACCCGAGCAGGAACCGGCGTCGACGAGCGGATGTCTGCCGTCGAGTCTGCGCATCACGGCGGATCCCGCGCTCGCGGGAGCGCTCGAGGCGATCGTCGCCGATCTGCCGTCATCCGGCGCCGACTGCCCCGACGTGACGATCGTCGCGGAAGACAGCGCCGCCACGGCCGCGGCGCTGGCCGCCGGGTCCGCGCCCGACTTCGACGTGTGGGTCCCCGACTCCGCGATGTGGCCGGCGCGAGCGACCGGCCAGGCGGAACTCACGGGTGTGGACGCGGCAGACCTGGTCGTGGGCGCCACGGTGGCCAGCACGCCGGTCGTCTTCGCGGCGACCGAACCCACGGCGGCGGCGCTCGAGTCGGCGGGCGCGGGATTCTCGAGCCTCGCGGGCCGCGCGGTCGCTGCCGTACTGCCGGATCCGTCGATGGTCGCCGCAAGCTCAGCGGCGCTGCTCGCGCTGCAGACCGCGGTCGGCGGGGACGCGCGCGCCTTCACCGCGCTCGTGCTCGGCCTCGACACCGGCGTCGTCCCCACCGCCGCCGATGCACTCGCAGCCGTGTCCGCCGCGACGACGCCGACGGTCGCTGTCACCACAGAGCAGGCGCTGCGGAAGTACGGTCAGGAGACCCAGACCCCGCTCGTCCCCGTCTACCCGGCCGACGTGAAGCCCGCGCTGAGCGTTCCCGTGGTGACGCTCGCCGAGGCTCCGACCGGCACGCTCGAAGCAGTGGAGATGCTGACCGCCGCCATCGCGGAAGGAAGCGGTCACCTCGCCGAGTTCGGGCTGCGCGACGCGGCGGGCACTGCGCCGGACGCGGCAACGGATGCTGCGGGCACCGGCGCGCCCGCTGAGCCCATCGACAGCGCCAACCAAGCCGAAGCGCTGCGCACCTGGCAGATGCTCACGGCCCCGTCACGGATGCTGTCGCTCAACGACGTCTCGGGCTCCATGCTCCAGCCGGCGACCGCCGACATGCGGCGCATCGACCTGTTCGAACAGGCCGCCGTCCGTGCCGTCAACTCCCTGTCGGACGACTCGTCGCTCGCGACCTGGGTGTTCTCGAGCCGACGGATCGGCGGACAGGACTGGCAGGAGGTCGTCCCCTTCGGCCCCCTGGGCGATCCGGCCCACAAGCAGCGCACGATCGACACGGCCAACGGGCTCGACAGCCTCGTCGGCGGCGGCACCGGCCTCTACGACAGCGTGCTCGCGGCGGTGCAGTACATGCGCGACACGTATGTCCCCGGACAGGTGCATCTGGTGCTGCTCAACACCGACGGGGTCAACGAGGACGATGAGGGACTGGACCTGCCGGAACTGCTCGCTCAGCTCGAGACCCTGCGGGATCCGGCGAAGCCCGTCGCCGTCATCGCGATCGGCTACGGACCCGACACCGACCAGTCCGCTCTGGAGCAGATCGCTGCCGCCACCGACGGCGCGGCGTATCAGGCCCTCCAGCCGACCGACATCGGCACCGTGCTGATCGACGCGGTCACCCAGCGCGGCTGCCGCCCGAACTGCGGCTGACGGCCGCAGTTCGGGCGGCGGCAGTCGCTAAGACCGTGCCGGACGGAGGGCCGCGCCGGTGAAGTAGTTCACCGCGCCGTGGGCGTCCTCGACACCGAAGACCCACTTGCCCGAAGGCGTTGCCCGAACATCGATGACGATGCCGCGCGCGTTCGTCGTGAAGACGTCGTCACCCGGCTTGAAGACGGTATCGGTCATGCCTCGGATGCTACGAGCGGCAGGTCTCGGCTCGCCTCCCCCGTGGGGAGGATTTCGTCTAGGAGTTCGGCGTCGATTCCGTCGCGCACGGGGCGCGCTCGTCAGGCGGACAGTTGACGGCCCCGCACCCGTGAGGAATAGTTAGGCATATGCCTAACTATTCCGGGGAGCTGGATGCTGTGCTCCGAGCTCTCGCGGACCCCACCCGCCGCGCGGTCGTGGAGCGTCTGGCGAAATCCCCTGCTGTCGTGTCCGACCTGATGGCCCCGTTCTCGATGGCACTGCCTTCGCTGCTTCAGCACCTGCGGATTCTCGAGGACGCCAGAGTCGTCACCTCGAGCAAGCAGGGGCGCGTCCGGACCGTGAGCCTGCGACCGGGCGCGCTCGACGTGCTGCATCTCTGGCTCGGCGAGCAACGAACCTCTGCGGAACGCCAGGCGGACCGCCTCGGTATCCACCTGGCCCGCACCACCCCGAAGGAGATCTGAAATGACCCGTGTTCGCGTGGACCTGTTCTCGTCACTCGACGGCTACGCCGCTGCACCCGATCCCGAGGCCGACAACCCCATGGGCGAGGACTGGGGTCCCCTGACCGCGGCCTACGCAGCCACACGCACCTTCCGGCAGAAGGTCTTCGGCGACACGAGCGGCGCGGGAACCACCGGGATCGACGAATCGTTCGCCGCCTCGTTCTTCACGGGCGTGGGCGCCGAGATCATGGGCGCGGCCATGTTCGGTCTGCACGCATATCCCGATGACCCCGATTGGAAGGGGTGGTGGGGCGACCAGCCGCCGTTCGGTTACCCCGTCTACGTGCTCACGCACTCCGCGCCGCGGCCGTCGATCCCGATGGCCGGCGGGACGACGTTCGAGTTCCGCACCGGCGCCATCGAGGACGTGCTCGCCGAGGCGACCACCGCCGCCGGCGGTCTCGACGTCCGGGTCGGGGGCGGCGTGCGCACCGCGCGCGAGTTCCTCCGCGCCGGACTCGTCGACGACCTCCACGTCGCGATCGCGCCGATCGTGCTCGGCCGGGGCGCCCGGGTTTGGGACGACCTTCGGGGTCTCGAATCCACCCACGGGGTGCGGACCCAGGTCGCGGAGAGCGGCACGATCCACGTCACCTTCACCCGCGAAGTCGCAGCCCGATGACGATCGACCGGCGCCTCGCCCATTCCGGCTTCACCCTCACCCGCGAGTACCCCGCGCCCGTCACCAGGGTCTGGCAGGCGTTCGCCGACGGGGAGCAGAAGCGTCGCTGGCTCAGCGACGGGGACGCGTTCGAGTCGGGCGAGTGGACATTCGACTTCCGCGTCGGCGGGCGCGACATCGACGAGGCGAAGTTCCACGGAGGCCCGCTCTCGCGGTACGAGGCCGTCTACACCGACATCGTCGAACACGTCCGCATCGTCACGACCTACGACATGTGGCTCGATGGCACGCACATGTCCACGTCGGTGGCGTCCTTCGAGTTCGAGCAGGTTGCGGGCGGCACCCGGCTCACGCATGTCGAGCACGGCATCTTCTTCGACAGGTTCTGGGCGGACGGCCCGAACCGCGAAGAAGGCACCCGCGGCCTGCTCGAAGCCCTCGCCCGTCACCTCGACTAGGGCCAGGTCACCATTTCCCCAGACCGATCCGTCCTCCGTGAAAGAATGGCCCGTGCTCGATCGACCTGAGATCGTCTGCATCTGCGGCTCGGCTCGCTTCGCAGGAGAGATGCGCGAGGCGAACCGCGATCTCACCTTCGCGGGCGCCATCGTGCTCGCTCCCGGCGAAGCAGGCGGGCCGGTCACAGACGAGCAGAAGGCGGTGTTGGACGCCCTGCATCTGCACAAGATCGACCTGGCCGATCGGGTTCTGGTGGTCAACCCAGGCGGGTACATCGGCGAGTCCACGAGCAAGGAGATCGCGTACGCCCGCGCCGGCGGCAAGCCCGTGGCGTTCACCCATCACGATTGACGGACGGCACGCTTGCCCGTCGCCGAGCGAGCCGCTGGGGCGGTTCTCAATCCAGGAATGTGGTCGGGTCGAATTCGCCGATCGGGATCACCCGGATCCGAGACAGAGGAGCGTCGAAGACCCGCGCGTCGTACTCGAGGTCGAACTTCTCCAGCCCGGCGAGCGAGTTGAAGCCGACGTTTCGGAACTCTGCGAATGAGACGACGCCGACCCGCCGTGGTGGACCGATCAGGCCCGCGATGTCTTCGATGAAGTCGCCGTCGTGGCTGACGAGCATCACGTCGGCAGAACGACTGTCGAGTGCGCGCAGTGTGCGCTGGATGGCGATGTCGACGACCTTCTCGTCCGGCTCGCCGGACAGCGGGACGACGATGTAGTCCATCGCCTTGAGCGCCTGGACGAATGCCATCGGGATACCCGATGACGCGTTGAGGAAGAAAACGCCCCGCGCCGACTGGGCCCACTCTCTTCCTGCGAATGCGAGGAGTCGATCCCATCGCGGCCGCTCGTCTGGCTGTGGCCGCCGGTTGAGAATCGAAGTTCCGAGAGTCGCGTCGATGTTCTCGCCGTCCACGAGCACCCATGTTGTTCGAGAGTCTGCCGCTGACAATTCCGTCTCCTTCGTGAGCGCTTCAGAGCGAATCATATGTGGCGCAATGACGCGGCCCTCGCGGCCACGCTGCCGACTCGAGCCCCGTAGGCGACGAATCCGAGCATGCCGACAGCGGCGACCAGCACCCCGAGAGTCACCACGGGCATGGGAATGGGAATCAGAGCGAATACGCCACCGCGGACCGCGCCCGGTCAGCCGCCCTACGTCGCTTCGGCGTTCCCCACTGCTTCGATCCAGTCCACGGCTTCGTCCGACAAGTACAAGCCGTCGGGTCCTTCCTCACCCACCCACCATGCGTCGGACGCCACGTTCCCGCCGGCCGCAACCACCTTGGCAACGACATCGGCAGGCAGCGCCTCGCCATTATGCGCGATCAGCCAGTCTCTCGTCCCCGCGTCCAGGGACCTCCACCACTCGATACCCTCCACGGCAGTAGGGTCTCACCTCACGACTGCCGACATAAGAGGCGCCCGTGTCCGAGTGTCGCCGCCCTCACGCACACGCGTCCGCCTGATTGACTGGGGCCCATGGACGCCGTCGCGATGTTCCCGCTGGGCAGTGTCCTGTTGCCGTACACACCGCTGGTGCTGAGGGTGTTCGAACCGCGATACCTCACCATGATCGGGCGCCTGCTCGACGTGGAGGATCCGGAGTTCGGGGTCGTCCTCATCGAGCGGGGGCTCGAGGCAGGCGGTGGGGATCAGCGCTCCTCCGTCGGCACCATGGCGCGGATCCTGCAGATCGAGGCGGGCGCCGCGGACCTGTACGTGGTCGCCGTAGGCGGGGAGCGCATCATCGTCGACCGATGGGGCGAGGACGACCCGCACCCCGTGGCCGACGTGTCGAGGATGGCCCCGCTCGAGTGGGACGACGCGCTCGCGCCGCTCCACCGCGAGACTGAGCAGGTCGTGCGCCGCCTCGCAGGGCTCGCCTCCGTCCTGGATGAGGCTCGATGGGACCCCGCGACCGACCTTTCGGAAGACCCGGTGGAGTCGTCTTGGCAGCTCGCCGCGATCGCACCGTTGGGCGAGTACGACCGATTCCGACTGCTCAACTCGACCAGCCTCGGAGGCCTGCTGCGGGGCGTCCTCGACCTATGCCTCGAGGAGGAGCCAGTCCTCATCGCGCGCGTCGCCGATGCCCGCGACGCGGATGCCGGCGACCCTTGACCGAGGCGGCGCAGGAGAACGACACGAAAGCTGCGCACCTCGCCCGCGTCCTCGCTCGGGACGCGGAGGAGCCTGCGGCGGCCGACAGAGACGCCGCGGATGCCTCGGGCGCCGCCGGTCTGGACGCTCGGATTGCGGCTGCCGATGGAGATCAGGCGAACAGTTCGTCGAACGCGTCCGTACGCACACGCGGCGCCGCGACGGCCCGCGTGAGCGCGGGCTCGGGGGTGACGGAGGCGGTGCTGACCGGCTCCATGAGAGCGCGGGCGGGCTCGGTCAGGAACCTGCTGGGCTTGGCGGCGACATGCTTGGCCAGGAACGCAGTAGGGTGCGTGGGCAGCTGCGAGGGCATGTAGACGTCGAGGGTGTCCCGTGCGCGGGTGAGCGCAACGTAGAAGAGCCGCTGCTCCTCGGCGAGGCCGGCGCGCGAGGTGAGTGCCATGTCCGAGGGCATCGCGCCATCGTTCGCCCGCATGAGGTGCACCGTGTCCCATTCCAGGCCCTTGGCGGAATGGATCGTCGACAGGGTCAGCCAGTCCTCGTCGAGGTGGGGCTGCTTCGCCCAGTCGCCGGCGACGTTCACCGGGTCGATCGCCTGCTCGCTCACGAACGTGCGCAGATCGCCGTGCCCAGCGGCGGCCTGTGCGATGGAGTCGACTTCGGTCACCCGACGGTGCCAATCCGGGTAGTGCGCGCGCAGCAGCGGATCCACCGCGCCTCGGCACGCCTCGACCAGCTCCGGCACGGCGGTCGTGGAGTCGACCACGCCCAGCAGCGACAGGGTCGACGCGAGCCCGGTGCGCGCCTTCGCCGGTGCCGCCGCGACCGCGTCGGCCGCGCGATCGACGCCCCCATCCGCGAGGATCTTTGCCAGTCCCCGCGCACTCGCCTTGCCGATCGCGCGGTGCCGGGTGAGCAGGCGGTACCAGGACACTTCATCTGCCGGGTTGAGCACCACTCGGAAACTCGCCAGCAGGTCGCGCACGTGCGACGTCTCGAGGTAGCCGATCCCGCCGAACTTATGGAATGGGATGCTGCGCACCTTGAGCTCGACCTCGAGCTGTGCGCTGTGGGATCCGGTGCGCATCAGCACGGCCTGCGAACGCAGGGGCGTGCCATCGACGTGGGCGGCGAGGATGCGGTCAGCGATCGTGCGGGCCTCGTCGTCGGCGTTGCGGCACGTGACGAGCGTCGGCCGGCCGCCCGGCTGCGCACGGTCGGCGACCAGCTGCAACCTCAGCTCGCCCGGACGCACCTGGTTCGCGAGGTCGAGGATCGGCTGAGTGGAACGGAAGTTGCGTTCCAGGCGCACGAGCGTGGCGTCGGGGTACACCTCGATGAGGTCGAGCAGGTGTCCGGCGCTCGCGCCGCGGAACGCATAGATCGCCTGTGCGTCGTCGCCGACGACCGTGAGCCCGCGGCCGTCGGGACTGAGCCCGCGCACGATGTCGACCTGCAGTTGGTTGACGTCCTGGTACTCGTCGAGCAGCACCCAGTCCCACCGCGCGCGCAGCCGCGCCCCGACGTCGGGATCGGCGACCAGCGCCCGCCAGGCGATGAGCAGATCATCCAGGTCGAGCAAGCCGCGCTCGCGTTTGCGGGCGCGGTAGTGACGCAGCAGGCCGGCGATCGCGTCGGCCTGCTCGAGCGCCCAAGGAAACTGCTCTTCGATGACGGTGCGGGCCGGGGTCGCAGTGTTGATCGTGCGGGAGGCGATGTCTGCGATGGTGCGTGTCGTGGGCAGGCGAACCTCGGTGCCGTCGAGCCCGTGCTCGGCGCGCAGCAGGTCGATGAGGTCGATGACGTCGTCGGGATCGATCACCGTCACGTCCTCCAGCCCCAGGTGCTGTGCGTGCTCGGCGACCATGCGGTGCGCGACGGCATGGAACGTGCCACCGGCGATGCGCTGCGCAGCCTGCGCGTCGCCGCACATCACCGCAGCGCGAGAGAGCATCGCGGACGCCGCGCGCCGGGTGAACGTCAACAGCAGGACGCGTTCCGGCACGACCCCGGCCTCGAGCAGCCGCGCCACCCGAGCGGTGAGCACGCGTGTCTTCCCGGTCCCCGCCCCCGCGGCGACCACCAGCGGCCCCTCACCGTGCTCGACTGCCTGAAGCTGTGCCGGATCCAGTCCGGCAAGCGCATCGCTTACTGCCACGCAGGTGACCGTAACGAGAACCCCGGACATTTCAGATTTCAGCCAGCGGCCTCCATCCTCGCGTGGCCTGTCGGAATCGGCGAAGGGTGGGAGAACTCGCAGAGGCGAGGGACGCCGGAACGCCCTCAGGTGCCGATGGTGGAGACCAGCACGCCGCCGTCGGTCGGCAGCACCCGCCAAACGCTGCCTTCTCCTTCGACCCGGAGCGTGCTGTCACCCACGATCAGGGCTGTGCGCTCGTCGATGCCGAGCCCACCCGCGACCATCCCCGACTCGACGGCCGCGACCAATCGGGACAGCATGCCGCGCTGGGCCACGTGCACCTCGATGGCCACGTCGACGAGGCCGATGCCGGCCTCGATCTCCAGCTCATCCCCCGCTTCGTCGGAGTCCTCCGGTGAGACGACCACGCCGCCGATGCGCGAGCCACCTCCGAGCGAGCCCTCCGCCACGATCATCGCACCGGCCGAGACGCCGAGGTACGGCACACCGCCGGCAACCAGCCGACGCAACTCGCTGAACACCGGCTCGAGCCCGGCGCGCACGTCCTCGACGACGCCGCCCCCCACCGCAATGCCGTCGACGTCGGCGATCGCGCCGGGCCCGATCGGCTCGCCGTGGCGCCCCGCGGTCAGGTGCACTTCGATCGCGGATCCCGTTGCGGCCTCGGCCAGAAGCTCGCCCAGCGCCACCGCTTTCTCCGCGGCGTCGGGGTGCAGTGAGATCACCGCGATGCGCGGCCGCGAGCGGCCCGCGTCGGCTGCTCGAAGCACCGCTTCCGCGACGAACGGCGCGTAGAGCGGGGCATCCGCAGCCGTGGTCGCGCCGCCGCCGATGAGGTGCACGCTCACGCGACACCACTCCCAGCTGCGATGGCAAGTGATGGTGCCGCATCGCCGAACTGATCCCGACTGAGGATTCCGTCGACGCCGGTGCGCGCGTCGTTCGCATCGAAGGTCATCCGGAGAGCCTACGCGGGGGTCGAGCCCGGGGACCAGCGCACATGAGCGTGCGCGCCGATCACCGATCGAAAGGGGCCAGCCCCTCAGCGGATGGTCCACCCGCCGTCGACGACCAGCGTCTGGCCGGTGACGAGCGACGCCGCGGGAGAGCAGAGGAACAAGACCGCTCCGGCCACCTCGGTGGGCTTGCCGATCCGGTGCAGCGCTGCGATCCGGTCGATGACGTCGGCGCGGAACGCGGGGTCAGACAGCGCCTCGGCCGTGCCGTCGGTTTCGATGAACGTGGGAGCGACCGCATTGACGCGGATGCCCCGGTCGCCCCACTCGACCGCATGGCAGCGAGTCAAATGCAGCATCGCTGCCTTTGCGATGCAGTACGACGACTCGCCGGGCAGCGCCACGATGCCTGCCTGCGACGCGACATTCACGATCGCGCCCCCGGATGGCATCGAGCGCGCGACGTGCTGCGAGAGGAACAGCGCCGAACGGACGTTCAGCGACCACACCGCATCGAAGTCCGCCTCCGTGACGTCGATCGCCGGCGCGTTTATCCCGCCGCCGGCGTTGTTCACCAGGATGTCGAACGCGCCATCCTCCGATGCGGCGTCGACCGCTGCTCGGGCCTCGTCTAGCTGGGTCACATCGAGGGCGATCGAGGACGCGGAACCGCCCTCAGCCCGAATCGCCCGGAGTGGCTGTTCGGCGCTCTCCGGATCGCGGACCCCCAGCACCACGTGGGCGCCTGCGGCTGCGAGCGCGTGCGCGATCGCAAGACCCAGACCGCGATTGCCGCCCGTGACCAGCGCTCGTCGGCCGCTCAGATCGAAGTACTCCATGTCGCTCCTCAGTCCTCTCCTCCGAAGCCTGTCCTCGAGTGCGCAACGCGCACCGGTGATGGCGTGGTCGTCAGGGGTAAGAGATCACCGTCACACTGTCGCTGAGCCGCGTGCGTTTCCCGCCTGCAACCTCGTCATCAGGGAAGGTGAACGTCCCTGCTTCGATGCGAGTGCCTGTCTCGAGCGTGCTTCCGATACCCAAGCCGGCCCCGCATCCCGTGTGCTCCCACTCGCCATCTCGGATCTGGATCAGGCACAGGGTGTCGTCAGTGCCGCGAGCAAGGTAGATGTCGGCGCCCTCGACCTCGCCGACGAAGCGGGTGCTATCGGCGTCGATTTCCTGCGAAGCGGCATCGACGAGGATGTCGCGATCCGTCTGCACCGATTCGAACTCGGGAAGCGTCGTGGGCGAGCAACCCGCGAGAACCAAGATGGAGAAAAGGGCCAGTACGGCCGATGCGCGTGATCGCATCTCCGCACCATACAGCGGCCCATCGGCACCGGCGAGGCGGAGGTTGCACCTCGGGGAGCAGGGATGGGGCAGCTGACCGGGTGCTGGATCGCTCCCGGGCTTATCGGCGGCAAGCCGCGCACAATAGGTCCCATGGTCGAGATCTCCGACGCGGACTTCCAGGCGATGGTCGCCGAAGAGTACGACGCTCTGCCCGAAGACATGGTGAGAGGTCTCGAGAACGTGGCGATCCTCATCGCGAACCAGCCCGCGGGCGAGCGGCCGCGGCTGTTCGGGCTCTACAGCGGACGCCCGCTGAAGACACGAGGCGTGTACGGCTACGGGGAACTCCCCGACCGGATCACCCTTTTCAAGAACAACATGCAGGAGCACAGTCCGGATCTCGATGCCCTTCGGGCGCGTGTTCGGATCACCCTCGTGCACGAGATCGGACACTACTTCGGGCTGGATGACGCACGCCTGCGCGAACTCGGGTGGGCCTAGATCTCGGATGCACTCTCCGGCGCGTGCTGCGAAGACGGTCCGCCGGCGACCGGTTGATCGTCGCGCTTACGAGGCCGACCACACGCCGAGTTCGTTGCCGCTCGGGTCGAGGAAGTGGAATCGGCGGCCGCCGGGGAAGTCATAGGGACCGTTCACGACGGTGCCACCAGCCCGGGTGACGCGCTCGACGGCGTCGTCGATGTCATCGGCGTAGACGAGAACGAGGGGGCCGCCACGCGTGACTTTCTCTACGAGGAGCAGCCCGCCGGCTTCTTCGCCGTCGCTTCCCATTTCAGCCGCGGTGCGGATGCCCGAGTATTGGTCGCCATAGGTGGTGAAGGACCACCCGAAGGCGGCGCCATAGAAGTCGCGAGCTACCTGCATGTCGGTGACTGAGATCTCGACGTAGTCGATCGTGAACGGAATCGAATGCGTGTGCGCGGTCATTCGCTCATCATCGGACCCACCGCCGACATCGCAGTGGCTCGACAGCTGCCACCGTCCACTCCGCGAAAGGAGGAATTGCAGTTTGCTGGGCCTGCCGTAGCCATACCGGGAGCGGTACCATGACGCGCAGGCGCTCCGCTGGGGGCGAGCGCAAGTCGCGGCAGCGGCAATCAGACTCACAACGCGTCGCGGCGAGTCATTTTCTCTGCATTTGGAGCAGTGATGACCGACACGACGAATGGAAAGATCGCCCACCAACAGCAAGCCCAGGATGAGCAGCCGGACTTCATCTCAGCGGCCTTGAAGACCCATCGCTATCTGCGACTATCGTTCGTCTTCGCCGTCGCCGCCCTCTTCATCGGCGTGATCATCGCCTCGGTGGCCGGCGGCTACGTGAAGGGGTCGATCAGCTACTACTACTGGACCCCGGCACGGAACGTCTTCGTCGGCGTCCTCATCGCGGCATCCCTCGCGATGCTCGCGCTCAACGGCCGAGGAGGTGCGGCGAAGATCCCGCTGGGAAAGCGGACCCTCAAACTCCCCAGCCCCTCGACGCTGCTCGATTTCGCCGCGATCTTCGGACCGCTGATCGCGATCGTGCCCACCGATGTGAAGGCCACTGAGCAGGGTCTGACCACGTTCACGTGCGAGGGCACAGAGCAGACCTGCCTGCCGAAGGCCGCATTTCCTGAGGTGCAGAACGCGGTCCTCACCTACATCCTCACCCTCGTGGTGATCGTCGCCGTGATGCTGATCGTGCAGCGCAAGGAGAAGCGGAAGCGGTTCGGACGCCTTGTCCCCGTGACCGCCGCCATCACCGCCGTCGCCCTCTTCCTCTTCACCTTCGTGGCGAACGGCGCATTCCCGTACTTCCGAATCGGCCCGTGGAGCTTCAGCATCCACTACATCGCCACGTTCCTGTTCTTCGCCGCGTTCGCCACGGTGGTCTGGATCCGCGGGATCCGTGACAACGACCCGGAGGACCGCACCCCGGCGAGCGTCACTCAGAAGCTCTGGTACAAGATCCTGGCGATAGCGATGGCTGCCGACATCCTCTTCCTTGTCGGGCTGGCCGTTGTGGCCCAGTTCGGCATCGAAGACGCGATCCCTGGCTTCCCGGAGGTGTTGTTCGGCGAGGCGGTGGGGTTGACCCTGTTCGCCGTCTTCTGGGCCATGCAGACGCGACAGCGATGGGACGAGCGCATCACCACTCTTCCCGAACCGGGGACTGCGGCCGCCGCGCAGCTCCGCCAAGTCCTGGCGACCGCGGGGTAGCGACGTTCACCGTCGTCGGCACGCCGATCGGGCGACGACCGACACAAACCGGTCGTCGAACGCACGCCAACTGAGTTCGACGACGGTCCCCATCAGACCGGTCCGGCGCCGAGCGATCTCCCAGGTGCGCAAGGTACGGTGATGGGGATAGGCGAACTTCTCATTCGTCTCGCCCCGGCCGTGTGGTAACGGTCGGGGCTTCTTCTTTGCGTGGGCGGATCTGCGAGCACCCCAACGCCACTCGAGTGGAGGCGACTCACCCCACCCCAGAAACACGAAAACCCGCGGAACTCCGCGGGTTTTCAATGCTTACTGTCTCAACACAGTGCGCGCCCGAAGGGACTCGAACCCCTAACCTTCTGATCCGTAGTCAGATGCTCTATCCATTGAGCTACGGGCGCATGTTGCTCGCTCTCGCGCACAACGTCGTCAACAATACCTGACGGATGCGCGCCGCGCGAATCGGCGGTCGGATGCTGGTTCCCCGGGCGTGTCCGCGCGCATCAGCGCTCCCCTACCCGCCGTCGAGAGCACGCAGCTGTCGTTGCAGCGCGACCTGTCGGTAGGAGGTGTCGATGAGCTCGGCGAGGAGCTCCCAGTCGCCGGCATCCGCTTCGACACGGATCGCGAGCCAGCCGTACGCGCCCTCGTAGGGCGGCACGAAGACGTCGTCGCGCTCGAGAAGCACCGGGCGCTCCAGGTCGTCGGGGATGAACTCGACTGCTCCGACGTCGTCGTGGGCGGCGCCGACGATCACGAACTGGCGCTTGCCCGCGCGGAAGGTCGAGCGGCCGTGCGCCGGCACCTCCGCCGCCTCAGGGTAGGGCAGGCAGACGGCGCGCACCCGCTCGGTCAGCGGATGCTCCAGAGGAAAGCGCATCGGATGCGGTAGGGCTGCGTCGGCCACGACTCGAAGGTACGCCCGAGCGCCGACACACGTCAGGAATCGAGCTCGCTCGCGTCGATGCCCGAGATGCGCGGCGAGTGTGCTGCGGGCTCGGCCGGGGGCGCAGCATCCGTCTCCGGATCATCGTGATGACGCTTGTGGGCCGCGAGGCGCGGGAGGTCGACGAGGCGGATCGACTGCATGCGTGCGGCGCGCATGCGGTCGTAGTCGGGGTCGAGCTCGGGGCGCATGCCCTCGACCCTCAGGCGGCGCTGGAGATTGGCCTCGACGTCGCCCCACGCGGCGTCACGTGACTGCTCGATGAACGTGCGCACGACGTGAGGGTCGTCGGCCATGCGCCGGAGCGCCGTCGCGACGCCGGCGTACTGCCGGCCGCGCCGGCGGAGGTTGCGGGTGTCGCGGTCGCGGTAGTCGTGCGTCCCGTCGGGATCGGTGAACTTGCCCCACGCCTTCTTGCGCTGACGCTTCACGAGCGCGGCAGCCTGCTCCTGCTCGTCAGCGAGGCCGAGAAGGGTCTCGCGCGCGAACGGCGTGAAGGCCACCACGTCGAACGCCTCGTCGTGCGCGATCGTCTCGACGAGGATGCGGTTGCGGATCGCCAGGCGCGCTGCGGCGGACGCGATGGACACCCCTTCGGCGATCGCCTCTGCGGTCTTGCCCATCGAACCTCCCCTCAAAGGCTAGCGTCCGTCGGGCACTCCCGAGTCAGCGAGAATCGTATGCGCGGCTCGTCGACGGCGACGACCGGACCGAGAGGCATCACATGGCGAAGCAGCCACCCCTGGACGTGCGCGAGCGCACCACCGTCATCACCGGCGCCGCCGCGGGAATGGGTGCCGACGTCGCACGGCAGCTGGCCGCGCGCGGAGCGCGCGTCGCCCTGCTGGACCGCAACCCCGAGGGCCTCGCCGCAGTGGCCGCCACCCTCGACGGCACCGGGCACACCACGCACGTGATCGACCTCACCGACGACGACGCGGTCGCCGCGGTCGTGGCGGAGGTCGAGGCATCCCATTCGCGCATCCAGGCGCTCGTGACGTGCGCCGGTTCGTCGATGCTCGGCGACATCGACCAGGTGACGATGGCCGAGATGCGCTGGCTCATGGACGTGAACCTGTGGGGCACCGTCAACGTCACGCAGGCCCTGCTGCCGGCGCTGCGGCGGGAGCCGGCCGCGCACATCACCCACCTGGTGTCGATCTACGGCCTCGCGGCACCTGCGGGGCGCATCCCCTACGCGATGAGCAAGTTCGCGGTGCGCGGGTTCACCGAGTCGCTGCGTCACGAACTCGAGCGCTCCACGATCACGGTGGGCGCGGTCTACCCTGCGGGCGTGAAGACGGGCATCATCCTGCACGGCCGGTACGCCGCGGCGATCGACCCCGCGGTCGCCCAGCGCGCGGCGACCGCGCAGGCCGCGATGTACCACACCGAGCCCGCCGACGCGGCGGCGCGCATCGTCGAGGCGACGGTCCGCCGGCGTCCGCGCACGATGATCGGCCGCGAGGCGCGCCTGGTCGACGTGCTGGCCCGCGTCACGCCGACGCACTACTGGGCGCCGATGCGCCGCCCGCTCCGCGACGCGATCGACACCACGACGCCCGTCCGCTGACGCCGCGGCGCGCGCAGAGACCTCCACGGCGGCCACGACACCCCTTCCGCAGCCGTCCGGCGAAGCCCCGAGCGGCAGCATCCATCGGTCCGTCTATCAAGCGGCACGCGCGGAATCAACCCCCTGCCCCGCCTCGCGCCTCGTGCGTAACGTCGATCTCATCCCTCATGAGAGGAGAGATCGATGGGATTCATGGAAGACGCGAAGGAGACGGCCAAGGCCGTCGGCGAGAAGATCCAGGACGCGTGGGAAGACACCACCGATCGAGTCGGGGACAAGGTCGACGAGATGAAGGCTGATGCCGAAGTCAAGAAGGCCGAAGCGGAGCGCGACTCGGTGAAAACGCGCAACGAGATCAAGGAAGACCTGCGGGACAGCTGATCCGCAGACGATGAAAGCGGAGCCGACCGGGGGGCCGGCTCCGCTTTCGCTGTGTCGCGTGCGGGAGACTCAGTCGATCGCGGCGATGCGCCACGATGCGGTGACGGATGCCTCGGGCTCGATGACGATGAGCCCGGCGTCGTAGTCGTACGACCCGGCGTTGAACGCGTCCGGCGCGCACGTCATGGGCTCGACGGCGAGGCCGAGGCGGCTCTGCGCGGGGTCGGGCTTGTCGGCGGTGTGGATCTGGACCCACGGGCACGCAGCATCCCACGACATCTCGACGCCCGAGCCCGCTGCACCGGTCACGCGCACCGTGGCGGTGCCGTCGGCGTCGCGGATGAGGCCCGAGTACGCGTGGTCGATCTCGGCCGAGCCGATCTGCCGGGCGGAGCGGAAGTCGAAGCGCTGCGGGTCATCGGCGTCGACGGCGACGAGGTCGGTCGGGATGAGGCGGTCGGGCGTGACCGCGAGCACCTGGGCGGCGGGCAGCTCGAGCGTCCACCCGTCGACGCGGCCGCCACCGGCGACGAGGTACGGGTGCGGGCCGGTGCCCCACGGAGCGGGCTCGTCGCTCTCATTGTGCGCCGTCACCGACTGCGTGAGCCCGGCGGGCCCGAGCGAGAACGTCGTGGTGATGACGAGGCGCCAGGGGAAGAACGTCTGCGGCTGGATGACGGCCGCCAGGGTCACGTGGTCGGGGCCCTTGTCGATCGCCTCGAAGTCGAGCCACGTCGCAAGGCCGTGCAGCGCGTGCGAGCGCGCGGGCTCGGTGAGCGGCAGTTGGAAGTCGCGGCCGCCGAACGAGTAGCGGCCGTCGACCACGCGGTTCGGCCAGGGGGCGAGCGTCGCGCCGCGGTGCGCGGGACGCACCTCGTCGGCCTCGAACGGCACGACGAGGTCGCGGCCGCGATACGTGAGCGAGCGGAGCGTCGCGCCGACGCTCGCCACGACGGCTTCGTAGTCGCCGGCGCGGAGTGCGTGCTGGGTTCCGGATGCGGGGGGACGTGCCATGGTTTCGATCCTCTTCAGATGCGGGACGTTGTCACAGTAGTTCGCGCGGCCCGTGGCGGGCCAATCGGCCCAAGCACCACGCGCGGTGAGGGGCCCGCATCAGAAGATGCGGACCCCTCACGCGTGCCCTAGTTGCAGCCGGCTGCGGCCACCGTCACGGTGAACGCGTGGCTCCGGCCGTCCGCGGACTGGGCGCTGATCGACACCGTGTCGCCGGCGATCGAGGCCAGGCGCGTGGTGAACGTGGCGGAGGCGCTCGTGCCCGCGGCGACGGTGACCGTCTTCGAGCCGTAGGCACCCGCGATCACGATCGTGGCGGCGACATCGTCACGGTTCGTGACGGTCACGACCTCGGTCACCTTGCCGGCCACGCAGCGCGTGGTGCCGGCGGCGGTGATGTCGAGGGCGATCGACACCGCCGAGGAGGACGACGTCGCCACGAGGCCGTCAGCGTAGCCGTCATAGTGCGCGGTGACGCTGCCGACTCCCGCGGGGGCCGTGACGGACGCCGAGGCGTCCTCCAGGTCGACGGTCTTGCTCCACGAGCCGCCCGAGAAGGTCACGGTGCCGACGACGTCTCCGCCGTCCGCCGCCTCGACCTCGGCGGTCAGCGTGCTGCCGGACGCTGCGAGGGTCGTCGTCGAGGCGACGGCCGCGACATCCGTCCACTGGTGCATCGCGGTGAGCACCGACTGCGTGACGCTCACGAACGCTCCGTGGCGGGGGCTCGCCGGCAGCCCGCCGACGGGGCGGACGTTCCACGCGGCGCGCTGTGACAGGCGGTCGGACTGCTGGCTCGACGCGATCGCCGCACCGGTGGTCAGGAATGCCCGGTAGCCGCCCGCGCTGTAGTTGTCGACGAGGAACACGTAACCGTCGCCGGTGTTGTTCGGGTCGCCCTCGTTGAGCTTGATGATCTCGGGGCCTTCACCGGACTGCCCGGTCTCGAGGCTCGTCATGCGGGTGTCGGTGAGCTGCCACGTGGACTCGGGGTTCGCCGTCCAGCTGGACTGCGTCGTGGGCGCGGTGAGCACCTTCGAACGCTCGAGGAAGATGTCCTTGCCCGCCTCGAGGGTGCCGGCGGCGCCGCTCTCCTCGTTCTTGGTGAAGCGGTAGTAGTAGTCCCCGATCTTGGTGACCGTCGAGTCGATGCGGGCGTATCCCGTGTCCTGCCAGCTCGCCGGCGGGTACGTGTACGTCTTGAAGTCGCGCGTCAGCACGTAGAACATGCGGGCGTACAGCTTGTCGGAGTTCGTGTGGGTCGCGTCCGAGTAGAGGCGCGAGGCGAAGAACACGACGTACGACTGGAGGTCGTCGTCCCAGTACGCCTCGGGCGCCCACGTCATGCCGGCCTCAGGCTGGTTGATGGTGATGCCCGTGTTGTCGCCGTTGGTGCGCTTCCAGTCCACCAGGTCGGTCGACTCCCACACCTCGATCTTGAGGCTTCCGGCCGACTGCGCCGGGCCCCAGCCCGTGCCGCAGCTGATGCAGAGGTCGGTGGCGACCATGTAGTACTTGTCGCCGTCCTTCGAGCGCAGGATGTACGGGTCGCGCAGACCCTTGGTGTCGGCGGTCGACGTGATCACGGCGTTGCCGCCGTTGACGGGCGAGAACGTGAAGAAGTCGTTGCCCGACGTCGCCGCCTGGTAGATCTTCTCGTCGCCGTCGGACTTGAAGTACGCCGCCGCGTAGCCGGCGTCGGGAGCCCAACGGCCCTTCTCCGCCACCGTGACCTCGAACGTGCGCTCGGCCGTCTGGCCGTTGAGCGTGGCGTGCGCGGTGAGCGTGACCTCGCGGTCGCCCTCGCCGTAGGCGGGGCGCGTCACGATGCCTCCGCCTGCGTACGGGTCCGCCGCACCGACGGCGGGCGCCGCGTACGAGGCATCCGTCGCGGTCACGAGCTCTTCGTCGGACGACGTCCAGGTGATCGCGGACGCGTTGACCGCGCCCTTCGTCGCCAGCGGCAGGTTCTCGGTGGTGCGTGTCGCGAGCGAGATCGCGTCGAGGTCGGCCGCCACCGACGGCGCCAGCACGGTGACATCGAACGTGAGCGTGCCCAGCGACGTCGTCGCGGTGAGGGTGACGGGGGTGTTCTCGATGATCGAGCGCGAGACGACTCCGGCCGTCGAGACGACCGACGGCGCCGACGACGCCCACGAGAGCGCGACGCCGTTGACCGTCGCCGGCAGAATCAGGTTGCTCGAGACGCTGTCGAGCGATGAGTTCGCCCCGAGCATCGTCGCGAGCACGTCTCCGCGCAGCAGGGCGGAGGTCGCAGCGGTCTTCTGCGCAGCCGTCGGCATGCTCGACGACACCTCCTCGGCGGTGAGCGCCACATCCCAGAACTTGACGTCGGAGACATCGGCGCGAAGCAGCGGGTCGCCTTGGTACAGCGACCGGCCCAGGTAGCCCAGCACGTCGCCGCTCGGGATGATCGAGCTCATTGCCCGGGTGTGGGTGAGCGTCGAGATGACCGCGCCATCGCGGTACAGCGTCAGCGTGTTGCCCGAGCCCACCATGGTGAGCGTGGTGAAGCCCGGGTTGAGGCCGCCGCCCGCCGGAAGCCGGCTCTCGCCGTTGTCGGTGCCCGACTTCACGCGGATGGCCGACAGGACCTGGTTGGTGTAGCCGCCCTGCGACGAGCGGGGGCTGAGGAAGACGTGGTTGCCGAGCTGGGTCGTGTTCCACGGTCCGACGCCGTCGCCGATGACCCAGCCGAAGTGGTTCGCCGACGTCTGGGTCGAGACCGTGTACTCCACGGTGAAGCTGTTGTCGGTGCCGGTCACGAGGCCCTTCGGCAGCGACGCGTAGCCGTCGGCCTTGAAGCGCAGCACGTCGTCGCCGCCGGCGTCGACGAACGACGCGTCGGTGAGGTTGGTCAGCGTCGCGTTGCGACCGTTGCCCGACACGTCGATGAGGCTCGCGCCCGCGTGCGTCATGTCGTAGTGGGCGGAGGGCGCCGGCACGTCCGCGGCGTAGGCCGCGAGCGGAGCCGAAAGGCCGATCGTGGTCACGGCGAGCGCACCGACCACGGATGCCGCGATGGCGCGCCGTGCGGTGAGTCGCCGTGTTCCATTCCGAGGGAGGGTGGAGCGCTGTCTCTTCATCGAGCTTCCTGTTCGTTCGGGGGGCGACGACGCCGGACGGTGCGCGTCTCTGCGGGTGCGGTGTTCGGTTGTGGTGGTGGGACGGGATGCCGCGGGGCGGCCGGATCGGATCCGGACGCCCTGCGGCGGGTGACTCAGAGGCCCTGGGCCAGGCGGTAGTAGGCCTGGTTCCAGCGCAGTTCGCGGCGGAAGCCGCGGACGGTGGTGTCCTCGTCGATGACGACGAGCTCGGTGCGGGCGATCTCGGCGAAGTCGCGGAACACCTCGATGCCGACGGCGGTGGACATCACGGTGTGGTGCGCGGCACCGGCCTCGAGCCAGCAGGCGGCGCTGGTGGCGAAGTCGGGTGCGGGCTTCCAGATCGCACGGCCCACGGGGAGCTTCGGCAGGTCGGGGGCGTCGACGTTCTCGACGACGTTGGCGACGAGGCGGAACCGGTCGCGCATGTCGCTCATCGCGACCACCACGGCGGGGCCCGGGTCGGCGGTGAAGACCAGGCGCACCGGGTCCTCCTTGCCGCCGATGCCGAGCGCGTGGATCTCCAGGCGCGGCTTCGCGGTGGTCAGCGACGGCGACACCTCGAGCATGTGCGCGCCGAGGATCTTCTCGTCGCCCGCGACCAGGTCGTACGTGTAGTCCTCCATCAGCGACGCGCCGCCGGGCAGGCCCGCGCCCATCACGTTGGCGACGCGGATCAGGATCGCGGTCTTCCAGTCGCCCTCTCCGCCGAAGCCGTAGCCCTCGGCCATCAGGCGCTGCACGGCGAGACCGGGCAGCTGCTTCAGCGTGCCGAGGTCCTCGAACGAGGTCGTGAAGGCGCCGAAGCCGCCCTCCTCCAGGAACGAGCGCAGCCCGAGCTCGATCGCGGCGCCGTCCCGCAGCGACTGGTGGCGCTCCGCGCCCGGAAGCAGCTCGTCGGCGACGTCGTACGAGTCGAGGTAGACCTGCACGAGGGCGTCGATGTCGGCGTCGGCCGCGGCATCCACTGCCTCGGCGAGCTCGTTCACGCCCCACGTGTTGACCTGCACGCCGAACCGCAGCTCCGCCTCGGTCTTGTCACCCTCGGTGACCGCCACGAAGCGCATGTTGTCACCGAACCGTGCGAGCTTCAGGGTGCGGACCGCGGCCCAGCCTGCGGCAGCCCGCTGCCAGTCCTCGACCTGCTGCAGCACGGCCGGGTTCGAGACGTGACCCACGACGGTCTTGCGCGCCACACCGAGACGGGTCTGGATGTAGCCGAACTCGCGGTCGCCGTGCGCGGCCTGGTTCAGGTTCATGAAGTCGAAGTCGATGTCGGCCCACGGCAGCTCGACGTTCGCCTGCGTGTGCAGGTGCAGCAGCGGCTTCTGCAGCGCGTCCAGACCCGAGATCCACATCTTCGCCGGGCTGAAGGTGTGCATCCACGCGATCACGCCGACGACGTCGTCGCGCGTGTTCACCTCCAGCGCCAGACGGCGGATCGAGTCCGAGTCCTTCAGGACGGGCTTCCACACCACCTTCACCGGCAGGCCCGACAGGCCGTCCACGACGGCCTGGGACTGCTCAGCGACCTGGCGGAGCGTCTCCTCGCCATACAGGTTCTGGCTGCCGGTGACGAACCACACCTCATACGAGTCGAGGGACGTGGACAAGGGCGTGCGGGTCATGGTCTTTCCTTCAGATCTAGCGGGGTGAGGGAGCCGGCGTCACAGCTTCGCCGCGATCGCGGCGCGCTCGATCGACAGGCCTGCGCGGTAGCGGGCGAGGTACGCGGCGAAGCCGGGCACATCCTCCGCATCGGGCTCGACGGAATCGAACCCGGTGTGCGCGAAGACGCGGTCCGTGAGGAACACGTCGAGGTCCGCGTCTGCCGTGTCGACGGCGAACGCGGCGAGGACGGCGATGCCCCAGGCACCGCCCTCAGAAGCAGTGTCGGCCACCGCGACCGGCGCGCCGAGCGCGCCGGCGAGGAATCGCTGGGCGACGCCCGCCGTGCGGAAGACGCCGCCATGGGCGTACATGCGGTTCAGGGCGACTCCCTCCGCTTCGAGCACGCGCATGCCCAGGGCGAGCGTGCCGAACACGCCGTACAGCTGCGCGCGCATGAAGTTCGCGAGGGTGAAGCGGCTCTCGGGCGTGCGGACGAAGAGCGGGCGACCCTCGGGGAGCCCGGCGATCGGCTCGCCCGACAGGTGGTTGTAGGCGAGCAGGCCCCCGGCGTCGGGGTCGCCGTGGAGCGCCTCGCGGAAGAGCGCCTCGAACACCTCGTCCGCGTTCAGGCCACCGCCGGCGACGGAGGCGAACTGCTCGAACAGTCCGACCCAGGCTGCGAGCTCGCTCGCGCCGTTGTTGCAGTGGACCATCGCGACGGGGTCGCCGGCGGGCGTCGTCACGAGGTCGAGTTCCTCGTGCGCCTCCCGCAGCGGGCGCTCGAGGACCACCATCGCGAAGATGCTCGTTCCCGCGCTCACGTTGCCGGTGCGCGGCGCGACCGAGTTCGTCGCGACCATTCCGGTTCCCGCATCCCCCTCGGGAGGACAGAACGGGATGCCGGGGCGCAGGGCACCGGACGGATCCAGCAGCCGCGCACCCTCGGCGGTCAGCTCGCCCGCCCGTGCGCCCGCGACGAGGACCTCGGGCAGGAGCGCGGCGACATCGAGGTCCGGAGCGCGCTCCGCGACGAGCCGGTCGAACTTCTGCAGCATGCCCGCGTCGTACCCTCGGGTCGCCGCGTCGATCGGGAACATGCCCGACGCATCGCCGACGCCCAGCACCGCCCGGCCGGTGAGCTTCCAGTGGACGTAGCCGGCGAGGGTGTTGAGGAACCGGATGTCGGCGACATGGTCCTCTTCGTTCAGGACGGCCTGGTACAGGTGCGCGATCGACCACCGCAGCGGGATGTTGGTGCCGAACAGTTCCGACAGCACCGCCGCGGCGCGCTCGGTGGAGGTGTTGCGCCACGTGCGGAACGGCGTGAGCAGCTCACCCTCGGCGTCGAACGCGAGGTAGCCGTGCATCATCGCCGAGACGCCGATCGCACCGAAGACCTCGGGCACGACCCCGTAGGTGCCGCGCACCTCGTCGACCAGCGCCGCGTAGGCGGCCTGCAGCCCCGACCAGACGTCGTCGAGGGCATACGTCCAGTTGCGGTCCTGCAGCTGGTTCTCCCACGCGTGCGATCCGGTCGCCAGCACGCGGGTGGGGTCGTCGATATCGATCAGACAGGCCTTGATGCGCGTCGAGCCGAACTCGACCCCGAGCGCGGTGCGACCCTCGCGGATCGCCTGAGCCGCAGCATCCGTCATCATCGCTCGCCCTCCGCGTCGCGACGCTCGTCCGTCGACTGGCCGTAGACGTTCTGATACCGGTCGTACAGGCGGTCGATCGCCTCCTGCGGAATCGGGATCAGCGGACCGGCCTCACGGGCGTAGTGCACTGTGCGCGCGACGTCCTCGACCATGACCGCGGCCTTGACCGCGTCCTTGGCCGACGTGCCGATCGTGAACGGACCATGGTTCTGCATCAGCACCGCGCGCGACCGGTGCCCGGTCAGCGTCTCGACGATGCCGCGGCCGATCGAGTCGTCACCGATGATCGCGAACGGGCCCATCGGGATCGGCCCGCCGAACTCGTCGGCCATCGCCGTGATCACGCACGGGATCTCCTCGCCGCGCGCCGCCCACGCCACCGCGAACGTGGAGTGGGTGTGCACGACTCCCCCGACCTCCGGCATGTTGCGGTACACGTAGGCATGCGCGGCGGTGTCGCTCGATGGGCTGCGATCGCTGCCCGGCGTGCCCGGGATGACGTTGCCGTCCAGATCGCAGAGGATCATGTTCTCGGCTGTCAGGTCGTCGTAGCTGACGCCCGACGGCTTGATCACGAACAGGTCGGCACCGGGCACACGGCCCGACACGTTACCGCCGGTCCACACGATCAGGTTGTAGCGCACCAGCTCGGCATGCAGCTTCGCGACATCGGCGCGGACCTCATCGATCGACGCCTGCAGGTTCTCGTTCGACATCAGCTCGACCTCCTTCGCGTCAGCACCCGCTGCAGCAGCACGAAGGCGAGCAGCACGGCGCCGGTGATGATCGTCAGGTACTCGGGGTTGATGGTGCCGTCCTTCGTGATGATGAGGCGCAGCGCCGCGATCACGAACACGCCGACGATCGAGCCGAGGATATAGCCGTAGCCGCCCGTCAGCAGGGTGCCGCCGATGACGACCGCCGCGATGGCGTCGAGCTCCCAGCCGATACCCGTGACGTTCTGCGCCTTGCCGCCGACCTCGGCCGTGTACACGATCGCTGCGAGACCCGACAGGGCACCCGAGACGATGTAGATCCAGACGCGGGTCCGCGAGACGGGAAGGCCCATCAGCTGGGCGGAGGACTCGTTTCCGCCGATCGCGTAGACGGTGCGGCCCATGCGGGTGCGGTGCATGAAGAACAGCCCCCCGAGCACCACCAGGACGGCGATGAGCAGACCCGGCGTGATCGTGAAGTCGTTGACCTTCGGCCCGTCGATGAGCTTCCAGTCGGTGGCGAGGAGCAGGATGGGCGAGTCCTCGGGGGCGATCACCGGGGTGGTCGAGAGGATCGACGCGAGTCCGCGCGCGAGGAACATCATCGCGAGTGTCGCGATGAACGGCTGCACGTTGAAGTACTGGATCATCACGCCGGCGATCAGCCCGAAGACCGCGCCGAACACGATCATGAGCAGCATCGACAGCCAGCCGTTGACTCCGATGTTCATCAGCATCACGCCGGCGACCGAGCTGAACGCCACCACGGCGCCGACCGACAGGTCGATGCCTCCCGAGACGATCACGATGGTCATGCCGACCGCGAGGATGATGGTGGGCGCGAAGCTGACGAGCAGACTCGACATCGTTCCGGCGTGGAACACCCGGCCGTACGCGATCTCCGCGTAGATGAGCATGCCGAACAGCAGCACCAGCGCGGTCAGCGTGGGGATGAGCGTCTGACTGCGCTCCCACAGCCGCGACAGGTGGGTGACGTTCTCCGCCTTCTTGCTCTCGGGCAGATCGGCGACGGGCGGGACGGTTTCAGCGAGCGTGCGTGAAGTGCTCATGCCACGACCTCCTTCGAAACGGGGGTGCTCTCCGTCGCGGCCGGCCCGGTCGGGGTGCCGGAGGACTTCGTGCGTGAGAACGCGAACGAGCGGATCCGCTCCGATTGCAGCAGCACCAGGGCGATGATGACGAGCGCCTTGAACGCCGGCGTCGCCGCGGCGGGGATGCCGAGGAACAGCACGGTCTTGTTCAGGGTCGCGATGAGGAGGGCGCCGATGGTGGAGCCCAGGATCGAGAACTTGCCTCCCGCGAGGGAGGTGCCCCCGATCACGACCGCGAGGATCGCGTCGAGCTCCATCAGGTTTCCGGTGCCTCCGACGCTCACCGTCATCACCTCGGAGACGCTGAACAAGCCTCCGACCGCAGCGAGCGCGGCGGACAGGACGTAGACGCCGATCAGGATCGGACGGGGACGGATGCCGGCGAGGCGGCTCGCCTTCGGGTTGATGCCGATGGACTCGATCATGAGGCCGAGAGCGGTGCGACGCATGGTCAGCGCGATCAGCACCACGATCGCGATGGCGAGCACGAAGCTGGTGGGCAGTCCGAGGATCTGCCCGTTCGCGAGCTGCCGGAACGGCTCGTTGGTGGCGTTCGTGTTCTGGCCGTCCGTGATCACGCGGGCGATGCCGCGGGCGGCGAGCATCATGATCAGAGTGCTGATGAAGGGCTGCAGCCCCACCACCGCCACCAGGATGCCGTTGATCGCGCCGAGGACGATCGCCAGCAGCAGCGCGAGGCCGATGGCCGTGAACATCGCGCCCACCGAGTTCGAGTCCAGGGTCGACAGGGTCTGCATGGCGACGGCGCCGCCGACGGCCATCATCGATCCCACGGAGAGGTCGATGCCTTCGGTCGCGATGACGAACGTCATGCCCAGCGCGATCATGATGATCGGCGCCGAGATGCGCAGGATGTCGAGCACGTTGCCGGTGAGCAGCCCCGTCGTCGGGTTGACGCTGATCGCGAGGTACGCGGGGTTCTTGATCGAGTTGACCAGCAGCAGCAGCGCGATCCCGATGATCGCCCAGAACCAGGGCGTGCGGAACGCGGTCTTGACGCGGCTCATGACGCGCTCCCTTCGAGTCCATTGCGGTCGTCGCCGGCGGCGACCTCTTCGGCGAGGGCGTCGGCCTGCTCTTCGGCCTCGTCCCCGCTCTCGGTCGCGATGACCGAGACGATGCTCTCTGCCGTCACCTCGGGGCCGTTCACGACCTCGCCCACCTTCTGGTGGTCCTTCAGGATGACGATGCGCTCGGAGAGACGCACGACCTCTTCCAGCTCGGACGAGATGAACACGACGCCCATCCCGCCTTCGGCGAGCTCGGCCACGGTCTCCTGGATGTCGGCCTTCGCGCCGACGTCGATGCCGCGGGTCGGCTCGTCCAGCAGGAGCAGATCGGGGTTCGTCGCGAGCCAGCGCCCGAGGAGCACCTTCTGCTGGTTTCCGCCGGAGAGCAGGCGGATGGGCCGGTCGGGATCGTTGGGGCGCACGCTGAAGCGCTCCATGTAGGTCGTGACCAGCTGGTCGACCTCGCGGGCGGGCACACGCCGGAACCACCCTCGACGCGCCTGGACCGCGAGCATGATGTTCTCGCGGACGCTCAGGTCGCCGACGATGCCGTCGTCGCGACGGCTCTCGGTCGAGTAGGCGATGCCCTGCGACAGGCCGGCCACGGGAGAGTTCAGCGAGACCTTCTTGCCGCGGATGCGCACCGTGCCCGAGTCGGCCTTGTCGGCACCGGCGATGAGCCTGGCCAGTTCCGTACGCCCGGCGCCGAGCAGCCCGGCGAAGCCGACGACCTCGCCGGCGTGGATGTCGACGTCAGTGGGCTCGATCGCGCCCTTGCGTCCGAGACCTTCAGCCGCGAACAGCGGGGTCTGGGTGCGGTCGCGCGCCTCGGTCTGACGATTGGAGCCCAGCGCGCGCAGGGACTCGAAGTCCTTGCCGATCATCTTGGAGATGAGCTGCGTACGGTCGAGGTCGCGCTTGAGGTACTCGCCGACGAACTTGCCGTTGCGCAGCACCGTGATGCGGTCGCTGATCGCATACACCTGGTCGAGGAAGTGCGAGACGAAGAGGATCGCGACGCCCTGGTCGCGCAGGCGCCGGATGACCCCGAACAGCACCTCGACCTCGTTCGCGTCCAGGCTCGACGTCGGCTCGTCGAGGATGAGCACCTTCGAGTCGGTGACCATCGCGCGGCTGATCGCGACCAGCTGCTGCATCGCGATGGAGAGGGAGGAGAGGGGTGCGCGCGGGTCGAGGTCGCCCAGCCCCATGCGGGCGAGGGCCTCGCGGGCGAGCGCGTGGGTCTTGCGCCAGTTGACGCCGGCCAGGCCACGGACCTCGTGACCGAGCATCACGTTCTCACCGATGGTGAGATTCGTGCAGAGGTTGACCTCCTGGTAGACCGTGGAGATCCCCGCGGCCTGTGCCGAGGCGGTGCCGGTGAAATGACGCACCTGCCCGGCCACGACGATCTCGCCGGAGTCGATCTGGTAGACCCCGGTCAGGGCCTTGATGAGAGTGGACTTTCCGGCGCCGTTCTCACCCATCAGGGTGTGGACCTCGCCCGGAAGCAGCCGGAAGCTGACCTCATCGAGCGCTTTGACCCCCGGGAAGGTGATCGAGGCGTTGCGGACCTCGACGATCGCGATCGGTTCAATCATCGCTGGGTGACTCCTTATTGCTGCAGTGCAGACGAACGGGACGGAGACGAGGACGAGCGGGGGCCGCCGAGAACGGCGACCCCCGCCCGCACTGCTCTACTCCTAGCCGACCGAGTGTCGGATCAGAAGCCCTTGCCCGCGTCGATCGCGGCCTGACCGGCCTCGGCCGAGTCGAAGGTCTCGCCCGGGACGACGATAGTCTTCTCGACGGTCTTGCCCGCGAGTGCGTCGTTGACCGCGTCCACGGCGAGGTCGCCGAAGAACGGGTTGTACTGGGCGACGAAGCTCAGGTCGCCGGCCGCGAGGGCCTCGAGCGCCGGGGTGGTGCCGTCGATCGTGGCGATCTTGACGTCGGTGCCCGGGACCAGGCCGGCAGCGGTCACCGCAGCGGCGGCGCCGATGCCCATCTCGTCGTTCTGCGCGAAGACGAACTGCAGGTCCGGGTTCTCCTTGAGGACGGTCTCGATGACCGACTTGCCCTCGTCAGCGGTCCAGTTGGCGGTCTGCGCGCCGATCTTGTTCCAGCCGTCCTGGCCCTCGATGGCTGCGTCGAAGCCCTCGTTGCGCTCGTTGACGACCGAGAGGCCGGGGACGCCCTCGAGCACGTAGTAGCTCGCGCCCTCGGGGTAGGTCTCGACGGCCCAGTCGCCCACCGAACCGGCGACCTTCACGTTGTCGGGAGCGATGCGCGTGACGTAGAGGTCGTCGCTGGCGTCGACACCGCGGTCGAGCAGGATGACGGGGATCTCCGCCTCCTGCGCGAGCTCGAGCGAGTCCTCCCAGCCCGACGCCTCGGTGGCGGTGAGCAGGATGACGTCGACCTCGTCGTTCACGAACGTGGCGAAGGCGTCGAGCTGCGACTTCTGGTCGGTCGGGCTCGCGGCGGGGGCGTACTTCAGGTCGAAGCCGGCCTCCTCCGAGAACGCGTCCTTGATGGCCTGCTCGTTCGCGTTGCGCCAGCCGCCCTCGGGGCCGACCGCGACGAAGCCGACGGTGGTGAGGTCGCTGCTGCTGTCGCCGCTGTCGCCGGCGTCGCCGCTTGCGGCGCCCGAGCAGCCGGCAAGACCGAGCGCGAGCACGCCCGCGCCCACGAAGCCGAGCATCCCCAGCATGCGCTTCTTGTGTGCCATCTCATCTCCTCCTTGAGACTCCCCGACGCTCTTCGTCAGAGAGAAATCCATGTGTCCCCAGCGGGACACCCTTAGGTGTGTGACCCCATTGTGCGCGCTAACAATCCCCGCGCGCAACTCCACTTCGGTATTTCGTTACTTTTCCGTTACCGCGAACATTCCGCAGAACATCAAGGCGCGACGAAGACCGGCCACACCTCCTGGCGCGACCGCACCGATGATGTCGGAAAAGGCCCGGTCGGCGTTCAGGCGCGCGGTGCCGACGTCGACGATCGCACGACGAGGCTGGGCGCGATCATGTCGTGCTGCGCGCCATCTTCGCCTTCGATCGCCGCGATGACGAGCTGCAGCGCGAGCGAGCCGAGGGCGGCGAAGTCCTGCCGGACGGTGGTGAGCGGGGGGATGAAGTGGCGTGAGTCCGGCAGATCGTCGAAGCCGATCACACTGACATCGGCGGGTACGCGAATCCCCCGCTCCGTGAGCCCGTGCACGAGGCCGAGAGCCATCTGGTCGTTCGAGGCGAACACGGCGGTGATGTCGCCGAAGTCGAAGCTGCGGCCGAACTCGTAGCCGTAGTCCGACGTCCAGTCGCCGTTGATCGCCGGTTTGGCCGGAAGCCCCGCAGCGGTGAGGGCGTCGAGCCAGCCCTGTTCGCGTTCGCGGGCGTCGTACCAGTCGAGCGGGCCGGCGAGGTGCGCGATCGAACGATGCCCGAGATCGATGAGGTGCTGGACGGCGAGTCTCGCGCCGAAGCGCTGATCCACCGCAGCGGTGTGCCAGGTGGCATCCGGTTCCGCCCGGATCACGATCGTGGGAAGTCCGGTGCTCTGCTGCCTTAGAAGATCGAGCGACGACGCCCGCGGTGCGATGACGCAGAGCGCGTCCACCCCCTGCGTGACGAGTTCGACGACCCCCGTGTCGATCTGCAGGTCTTCGTCCTCCGAGATGGAGAAGGCGCTGATCGCGTAGCCCACGTCGCGGGCGGCGCTCTCGAGCGCGCGCAGCGTGCTGTTCGGGCCGTACTGCACCGGGCTGTCGACCAGCACGCCGATGCGCATCGCACGACGGGTGGCGAGAGCCCGTGCGATCGAGCTGCGGGTGTAGTTCATCTCGTCGATCGCCTGGAGCACACGCTCGCGCGTCGACTCGCGGATGTTCGGGTGACCGTTGAGCACGCGCGAAACGGTCATGTGCGACACGCCGGCATGCTTCGCGACGTCATAGATGCTGGGACGCTGCCAGCCTCGCGTCGCTTCGGTCATGCGGGGTCACCTCGTTCGCTCCGGCGGTGCCCGGCCGGCTCGTCGGCCGACGGGTCCTCCCCCATGGGAGCGTGTTCACCGCTGTCCACAGCGTAGGCCGTCGACGACGCCGTCAGTGCAAGGGCCCGACCGTGACGCGCCGTCCGCGCCCTCAGCGCGAACACTGCTCCGGCCACGAGGAGCGCGATCGCGATCCACAGGAAGGGCTCGATGCCCGCCATGCCGGTGGCGGGGAGATCGGTCCCTGGCAGGGAACCCCCGCTGCAGCCGGTCACGCACTCGAGGGGATCGATCTGCACCGTCACCGAGACCGTGCCGCTGTCGACGTCGACCTCGTCGGCGTTCGCGGGCATCGCGAGGAGAGCGGATGCCGAGATCGCGGCGAGCACGCCGAAGGCCAGGTGGCCGTACCGGCGCCTCACGCGACGCCCGCCGGAGTCTTCGCCTCGCTGCGGCCCTGCTCACGGCCCTCTTCGAGGGCCTCCGCCCGCGCTCCGTCGAGCATCGCCGCGAGGCGCCGCCGAGAGCGGATGCGGCCCCAGAGGATCGCCCCCACGACGAGCGCGAGACCGATGAGGAGCAGCAGCTGCGGCCACGGCATCGCCCACACGACGGCATCCGCGGTGACGGGGTCGAGGGTCTCGGACGAGTCCGACATGGTCACGACGGTCGGCGCCAGGGTCACGGTCGCCGGCACCACGAACAGCGGCCACACGTCGCCGACGACGACGCTGATGGTGCGGCTGTCACCAGGCAGGAGCTCCTGGGGCGACTCGCCGACGCCAGGGAAGAAGACGGTGTGCCCGCCCGCCGAGACGGAGCCTTCGGCGAGCAGACGAGTGTTGCCCTCGTTGACGACGTCGAAGGTGACGGTCGCCTCCCCCGGGCGCAGGGGGTTCCACGACGTGGTGTAGTCGCCGGCGAGCCCGGCGAGCGCAGCGGCCGGCGTGATCTCTCCGGTGACGCGCGTGAGCACACGGAAGCCGACGCGGCTCTCGACCCCGACGCTCGTGCCGTCCTCCGCGGACTGCACCGAGAGCACCGACGCGGTGATGCCGGCGGCGTGGTCGCCGGGTTCGGCCGTGTCGGGGACCGCGACGGAGAATGGAACTACGACGGTCCCGCCGGCGGGGACCGTGACGGTCTCTGGCAGCGAGATCCACGTGCCGGCGTCAACAGACTCCTGATCGGCAGGCAGTATGTCGAAGCGCCCGGTGCGGGTCGTGAAACCGTCGGCCCCGGTCAAGCTGAAGGTGACTTCCTGCGCGCCGATGTTCCGTACAGCGAAATTGTCCTCGACGACCTCGCCCGGATCGAGTTCGTGCTCGACTGCGGCCCTTCCGTCCGGTCCACTCGCGTCTGCCGGCACGACCGACCACCGGACCTGGGGCTCCTCCTCGGCGGCGGTCGCGCTTGAGGCCCACCCCCCGAGCGAGCAGAAGGTCAGGACTATCGCCGCTGCGAGGACAGCCGCGACGCGGACCAGTCGGACGGAGTGAGTGAAAGAGTGCACAGGCATTTCCAGAAGTCGGGGTCGAGGGCGCGCCCGGGGGGGCCGCCCCCCCCGTTAAAACCCAAAAGGGGGGGTGGGTGAGGGGGGGGGGGGGTTGGCTCCCCACGGGGGGGGGCCCCTGGCGGCGGGGGGGGCCCGGGGGACGGGGCGCAGCCGGGCGAAGTCGGTGACGACGGGGACCAGGC